>ONHI01000022.1 GCA_900317565.1 uncultured Eubacteriales bacterium | reverse complement strand
TATAGGCCAGACCGTGCATCCCCATTCTAACAGCTTGGGCAACAAGATGGTCAGTCTCCTGACTGGCTGTCAAAACACCAACCAAATACATTGTAGTAGATCAGGTAAAACGCGATTGACAAGGCCCCTGGGCTGTGCTAAAATAGCGTTTACCTCTCAGAACGAATCATAACGGTATCCCGCGCGGGACGCGGGATCAGGGGAGCGGCGTCGTTGACCGGTCCCCGCCGCCTGGCAAGATACGACCTGACCAACCCGTATGACTACCAAGGAGGAAACCAACCTATGATACAGGTGGAGCACATCACCAAGACCTATCGCGTGTCCCGCCGGGGCGGCGGCCTGTTGAAGGCCGTGAAGGCCCTGGGCAGGCGGGAAACCGAGCGCGTGCGCGCGCTGGACGACATCTCCTTTACCATCCCCGACGGCGAGCTCGTGGGCTACATCGGCCCCAACGGCGCGGGAAAATCCTCGACCATCAAGATACTCAGCGGCATACTCACCCCCGATTCCGGCGTCTGCCGGGTGGACGGGCGCGTGCCCTGGCAGGAGCGCAAGCGGCACGTCGCCCACATCGGCGTGGTGTTCGGCCAGCGCTCCCAGCTGTGGTGGGACGTGCCGGTGATCGATTCCTTCGACCTGTTGAAGGACATCTACCGGGTGGACCCGGCCCGCTACAGGCGGGATCTGGACGAGCTGACGGCGCTTTTGGACCTGGAGCAGCTGCTGCGCACCCCGGCCAGGCAGCTGAGCCTGGGCCAGCGGATGCGCTGCGAGGTGGCCGCCTCGCTGCTGCACGATCCCCGGGTGCTGTTCCTGGACGAGCCCACCATCGGCCTGGACGCGGTGAGCAAGCTGGCGCTGCGGGGCTTCATACTGGAGCGCAACCGCACGCGGGGCACCACCGTGCTGCTGACCACCCACGACATGCAGGACATCGAGGCGCTGGCCCACCGGGTGCTGCTGATCGGCAGGGGCAGGCTGCTGCTGGACGGCAGCTTCGACGACGTGCGCGCGTCGCTGCCGGGCACCGGCTCGCTGGACGAGATGGCCGCGGCGCTGTACAGGCGCTACGGCGTGTAGGGGGTGGCGGCATGAAATCCCTGCTCGCCTTCTTTCGCATGCAGCTGGTCAAGGGGCTGCAATACCGCACCGCCGCCTGGGCGGGCGTGTTCACCCAATTCTTCTGGGGCTTCATGGAGATCCAGCTCTACCGGGCGCTGTACGCCGCCCACGCGGAGCGCTTTCCGATGGCCCTGGGCGCGCTGGTCAGCTATATCTGGCTGCGGCAGGCGTTCCTGGCCATATTCAACACCTGGAGCTACGAAAACGAGCTGTTTGACATGATCCTCTCCGGCAACGTGGCCTATGAGCTGTGCCGCCCGGTGGACGTCTACGGCATGTGGTTCGTGCGCAACGCCGCCCTGCGCCTCAGCCGCGCGGCGCTGCGCTGCGGGCCGATACTGATCGTCTCGGCGCTGCTGCCGAGCCCCTGGGGACTGAGGCTCCCCGCGGATTGGGGCGCCGCGGCGGCCTTCGCGATGTCGATGCTGCTGTGCCTGGGCGTCACCACGGCGCTGACGCTGATCGTCTATTTCACCTGCTTCTACACGCTGTCCCACGAGGGCATCCGCATGGTCATGGGCCCGCTGGCGGACGTACTCAGCGGCGGCATCATTCCCCTGCCCTTCATGCCCGCGTGGATGTCCGGCATACTGCGCTATTCCCCCTTCGGGGCGATGCTGAACGCGCCGCTGCGCATCTATTCCGGCGACATCGCCGGCGGCGCGCTGGCGGAGACGCTGCTGTTGCAGATCTTCTGGCTGCTGGCCCTGGGCTTCCTCGGCTGGCTGTTGCAGCACAGGGGCATGCGGCGGCTTTGCCTGCAAGGGGGTTGAGTTTATGAAGCTGTATCTGAAATTCGTGGCCATGCACCTGAAGCGCTCCATGGCCTACCGGCAATCCTTCTTCCTGACGCTGGCGGGGCAATTCCTGGTGTCCTTTTCATCGTTCATGGGCATGTGGTTCCTGCTGTCCCGATTCGACACCGTGGCCGGGTACACCCTGGGCGAATGCCTGCTGTGCGCGGGCGTGGTGCTGTCGTCCTTCTCGCTGGCGGAGTGCTTCTTCCGGGGCTTCGACCGCTTCTCCGGCATCGTGCGCAGCGCGGGCTTCGACCGGATACTGCTGCGCCCCCGGAACGCCATGCTCCAGGTGCTGTGCGAGCAGATCGAATTCACCCGGCTGGGCAAGCTGATCCAGGGCGTGGGCATGCTGATCTGGGGCATCGCCATCGCGCCGGTGACGTGGACCGCGGGCCGCGTGGCGCTGCTGTTCGTGATGATCCTGGGCGGCACGGTGATCTTCTCCGGGCTGTTCATACTCTGCGCCGCGCTGTGCTTCTTCACGCTGGAGGGGCTGGAATTCATCAACATATTCACCGACGGCATGCGGGAGTACGGCGTGTACCCGCTGGACGTGTACGGCGAGGGATTTTTGAAGTTCGGCACCTTCGTGGTCCCCTACGCGCTGTTCCAGTATTACCCGCTGATGGCGCTGCTGGGCCGCGCGGCGCACCCGGGCTGGGCGCTGCTGCCGCTGCTGACGCCGCTGTTCCTCATCCCCTGCATCGCGCTGTGGCGCGTGGGCGTGCGGAAGTACAAATCGGCGGGGTCGTGAGTGCGGGGTTTGGGCAACGGCAGATTTTACCCGGGTTCTCTGGACCGCGGCGGCGATTTGGGCTATAATGGTCGTCGAATACCCGAGAGAGGATATAATAATATGGCAAAGCTGTACTTCCGATATGGCGCGATGGGCTCGTCCAAGACGGCCAACGCCATCATGGTGCAATACAATTACCAGGAGCGCGGCCAGAACGCGCTGATGCTGAAGCCCCGGATGGACAACCGGGACGGCGCGCGCACGGTGGGCTCCCGCTCCGGGCTGAGCGCGCCCTGCCGCTACGTGGAGGAGCTGGACGATATCGACCTGTCCAGCTATGACTGCGTGATCGTGGACGAGGCGCAGTTCCTGAGCAAGGCGCAGGTGCAGCGGCTGGTGGACATCGTGGACGGCATGGACATCCCGGTGATCTGCTACGGCCTGCGGGCAGACTTCCAGGGCAACCTGTTCGAGGGCAGCCACTGGCTGATGGCCTGGGCCGACACCATCGAGGAGATCAAGACGGTGTGCTGGTGCGGGCGCAAGGCCACGATGAACGCCCGCGTGGCCGACGGCCGGGTGGTCAAGGCCGGCGAGCAGATCGTGTTGGGCGGCAACGAGAGCTACGTGGCGCTGTGCCGCAGGCACTGGGCCAAGGGTGAGCTGGCCCCGATGGAGATCCGCCGCATCGCCGCGGGCAAGGAGGTCTACCTGCCGCTGCTGCTGGAGGCCGACCCCAGCGAGGCCATGATCGGCAAATACCTGGAGGGCGGCGAGCTCTACGCGCTGCTGGTGAACGGGCAGGCCGCCGCCGTGGCCGTCGTGGCGGCGCGGGAGGACGGCGGCTGGGAGCTGAAGAACCTGGCCACCGCGCCGGAGCTGCGCGGCCGGGGCTACGCCACGAAGCTGGTGAAGCACCTGTTCAAGCTGTACGCGCCCCGGGCGGAGAAGCTGTACGTGGGCACCAGCCCCGCGAACGTGCCCTTTTACGAAGGGCTGGGGTTCGCGCGGGAATATGTGGAAAAGGACTTCTTCGCGGACAACTACCCGGAGCCGATCGTCGAGGACGGGGTCGTATTGAAGGATATGATCTATCTGGCGAAGGCGCTGTGAGGCAATCGGGCCTTATACGACCGCGCACAGCAGCAAAACAATATTCATGGGGACCGGATTGCCACGTCGGCTTGACAGCCTCCTCGCAATGACTTGTATCATACCGATACCTCGCATGTCATTGCGAGGAGGAGCGAAGCGACGACGTGGCAATCCGGTCCCTAATGGTAATATTGCACGAATTACTCCCCGTTCCAGAATGAGCTGAGCATATCCTTAAGCTCGCTCATCTTCTTCGCGTCGTGCACGTCCCAGTGGGGCGGCATCAGTTCGCGGTAGTTCTCCTGCCGGTAGCGGGTGTCCATCAGAATCACCACGCCCCGATCGGTCTCGGTGCGGATGACCCGGCCTGCCGCCTGGAGCACCCGCCGTATGCCGGGATAGACATAGGCCGCGTCGTAACCGCCGCCGTCGCCGTCGTCCAGCTGCTCCCGCAGCAGCTCCCGCTCGAAGCTGAGCTGGGGGATCCCGGTGGACACGATGGCCGCGCCGGACAGCCGGTCGTCGGGCAGGTCCACGCCCTCGGCGAACACGCCGCCCAGCACGATGAAGGCCACCAGGCTGCGCGTCGGCGCGGGCGAAAAGCGCTCGATGAAGGCCTGCCGCGCCCGCTCGGGCATCTGGCTCTCCTGGCAGATGACCTCGTCATAGGGCCAGAGCATGCGGTACCGCCGGAAGGCCTGGGTCATGTAGGCATAGGAGGGAAAGCAGGCCAGATAGTTGCCGGGCCTGGCTTCGGCCATGGCGTGGATCACCTGGCACACGGCGTTCAGCGTGCGCTCCCGGTCCTTCATGCCCACGGACACCGGCATCCGCACGACGCACAGGTTTTCCCGGGGGAAGGGCGATTCCAGACGCAGTTGGGTATCCGCCTCGCCGTCCGCGCCCAGCGCCTCGGCATAGAACTCCATCGGCGCGAGGGTCGCGGAGAACAGCGCCGCGCCGCCCACCCGGGAGAGCGCCTTTTTCAGGTACTTCGACGGATCGAAGCACCACAGCCGCACGCTGATCCAGCGCTCCCCGGGCACGATCAGCGCCCGGTAGCTGTCCTCGTCGAACTGCTTCGCCACGCGGACGAACCACTGGGCGTCGTACACGAAGCGCACGATCTCCGGCTCTACCGGCTCCAGCTCCTGGGCGATCTCGGAGAAGCGCTTCACCGCCTCGACGACGGCCTCCGGCAGCTCCGAGCTGCACTCCTGCTCCGCCTCCCGGCCGTCCAGCGCCGCCAGCAGCTCGCCCAGCAGCCGCGCCATCGGGCTGTCCGGGCCCTCGAATTGCAAGGCCAGCTTTTGAAGCTCCGCCGCCTGCGCGCCGGAGAGCTCCGCGGACAGCATGTCCCGCGCCCGGTCCGCCAGGTTGTGGGCCTCGTCCACCAGCAGCCCCGCCCGGGACTTCGTGTCGAAATAGCGCTTCAACCGCACCTTCGGGTCGAAGGCGTAGTTGTAGTCGCATATGACCACGTCCGCGGTCTCGGAGATGTCCAGCGACAGCTCGAAGGGGCACAGCTCGTGATCCATCGCCAGCGCCAGTATGGCCTCGGCGTCCAGCCTCTCCATGCCCATCGCCCGCTTCAGCGCGTCCCGCCGCCGGTCGTAATAGCCCGCGGCATATGGACAGCCCATGCAGTCCGCCCGCTCCATGGGACAGATCTTCTCCTTGGCGGTGATGGTCACGCTGCGCAGCGACAGCCCCTTGCCCCGCATCAGGTCCAGCGCGTCCTCGGCGGCGCGGCGGCCCGTGGTGCGGGCGGTGAGATAGAATATCGCGGTGACATGCCCCTTGCCCAGCGCCTTGAGCGCCCCGAACAGCGAGGCCGCCGTCTTGCCGATGCCCGTGGGGGCCTCGATCAGCGCGTTCGCGCCGTCCCGCATGGCGCGGTAGACCGCCCCGGCCATCTCCCGCTGGCCCTCCCGGTAATTGTCGAAGGGAAAGGGCAGGCTGTCCAGCGTGGGCCGGGACTGCTCCTTCCAGTCGTCCACCCGGGATATCCAGTCCAGGTACGGCCCGGCGTAGGCCATCAGCCGCTCCTCCAGCTCCCAGGCGTTGTATTCCTCGGTGAACTCCTGCTTCCTGCCGTCCAGCCGCGCGTAGGTCAGGCGGACCTCCGCCCGGGAGACGCCCTCGTTCAGGCAGAACAGCGCCGCGTAGATCTCCCCCTGGGCCCAGTGGGCGGGATAGTCGTATTTCAGTATGGTATGGGGGTCCTTCGCGGTGGTCTTGATCTCCAGCACCCGGGCGACCTCCCGGTCGATGTACAGCGCGTCCGCCCTGCCGTGCACCCGCAATATCCGCCCATCGATGGGGATGTCCCGGGACACGGGCACCTCGCTGCGCCAGCTGGCGGGGAGCAGCTCCTGGAGGGCCTGGTGGCCTCGCACGCCGTCGCGCATCCCCGCCGCCGCCCGGGCGGCGGGGATCAAATCGCCCCTTTCAAAGGCGAATTCCGCCAGCGCGCGGGCGCTGACCGAGTGTATTTTGGGCATGGGCAATCCTCCCACCAGGCATGGCGATTTCAAGCGATAAAATGCGGATTCTTCGACTCCGGCTGCGCCTCCGCTCAGAATGACGAGTTCGCGTCGTTCGTCATCCTGAACGAAGTGAAGAATCCACTAATCCACGAACTTGGCGACATTCACTTGACATGGCGGCGACATCATGTTACATTATGATTGTCTGGAAGTTTATACCCTACAGTATAATCCACCCAGCCAGCTTTTGCAAGGGCACGTTTCCGCCGCGCGGGCGGCGGGGACCCCCGTAAGAAAAGGAGGATGTGAAACATGAATTTATATCCGCTTTTGATGGCGCCCTGTTTCCGCCACGGCAAGGAGACCCCCTGGGGCGGACACATGCTGCGCGACCTGTTGCTCAAGGACGCGCCCGAGGACGTGACCGGCGAGAGCCTGGAGATCTCCGCGCTGCCGGGGCATGAGAGCATGGTGGCCAATGGCGCGCACGCGGGCAAGTCCCTCACCCGCATGATCGAGCTGTGGGGCGACGCGCTGACCGGTCCCACCGGCGGCGAATTCCCGCTGCTGCTGAAGCTGCTGGACACGCTGGAGCCGCTTTCTGTGCAGGTGCATCCCGGCGACGCCTATGCCGCCGAGCATGAGGGCAAGCGCGGCAAGAGCGAGGCGTGGATCATACTCAGCGCCGAGCCCGGATCGAAGATCGTATACGGCGTGGACACCCACGGCGAGCCGCTGGACCAGGTGGTGGCCGAGGGCAGGCTGGAGGATTGCCTGCGCTGGCGCAACGTGCTCCCCGGCGACGTCTATTACATCCCGGACGGCATGCTGCACGCGCTGGGCGAGGGCATCATGTGCTATGAGATCCAGCAGTCCAGCGACGTGACCTATCGCTTCTACGACTGGGGCCGCGTGGACAAGGATGGCAACCCCAGGCAGCTGCACATCCAGCAGGCGGTGGAGGTCTGCAAGCCCGGGCTCGACCTGGAAAAGCGGGAGGGCACCACCGTGCTGTGCAAGGGCGGCAGCCGCACCTATTACATCTCCGACACCCACTTCGAGCTGTGCCGCCTGAACCTCTCCGGCACGATGCCGCTGGAGAGCGGCCGCATGCTGTTCCTGACGCCGCTGAGCCCGTGCGTGCTGCGCTGGGGCGAGGAGGAGATGGAGCTGAAGGCCTTCGACAGCGTGCTGGTGCCCGCGCAGCTGGAGGGCGTGGCGCTGGTGGGCGAGACGAAGGTGCTGATGTCCTGCCTGCCCGACCGGCCGAAGCTGATCGAGGAGCTGGGCTATCGCGCGGAGAACGTGGCGGGCCTGGTGGATTAATGGATTGGAACGGATCATTGGATATCTGATATGGACGAAAACGGCATATACATACTCGCGCTGATCGCCCTGGTGGCGATGTCGGCGTTCTTCTCCGCCTCGGAGACGGCCTTCACCAGCCTGAACCGCGCCAGGGTCAAGAGCATGGCCAACAACGGCGACCGCCGCGCCGCCCGGGCCCTGGCGCTCTCCGAGGATTACGACAGGCTGCTCTCCGGGATACTGGTGGGCAACAACATCGTGAACATACTGTCCGCGTCGCTGGCGACGGTGCTGTTTGTGCGGCTGATCGGCGGTGCGGGCGTGTCCGTCTCCACGGCGGTAATGACGGTGATCGTGCTGATGTTCGGCGAGATCGCCCCCAAGAGCATCGCCAAGGAGCGCCCGGAAAAGCTGGCGCTGGCCTTCTGCCCGGCGCTGGGGGCAATATTGAAGCTGCTCTCCCCCATCATATTCCTCACCAGCTGCTGGCAAAGGCTGGTCTACCGCATATTCAAGCCGGCGGAGGATCGGGGCATCACCGAAGAGGAGCTGATCACCATCGTCGAGGAGGCCGAGAGCGAGGGCGAGATCGACGAGCACGAGAGCGAGCTGATACGCTCCGCGATAGAGTTCGGAGACCTCACCGCCGAGGACATACTCACCCCCCGGGTGGACATCACCGCCGTGGAGGTGAACGACAGCCTCAAGGAGATCGCCCGGGCCTTCGAGACCAGCGGGCGCAGCCGCATACCGGTGTACGAGGACAGCATCGACACCATCATCGGCATACTCCACGAAAAGGACTTCTATCGCCACCGGGGCAAGATGCCCCTGCGGGCGATGATGACCGCGCCGCTGTGCGTGGTGCCCTCCACCCAGCTGGGCGTGCTGCTGAAGCTGCTGCAAAAGACCAAGAACCACATGGCCGTGGTGGTGGACGAGTACGGCGGCGTGGTGGGCATCGTCACCATGGAGGACATCCTGGAGGAGCTGGTGGGCGAGATCTGGGACGAGCACGACGAGGTCGTGGAGGACATCGTCCCGCTGTCCGAAAGGGAATGGCGGGTGTCCGGCGGCGCGAGCCTGGACGACCTGCGGGAGCTGTTCCCCATCGAGGAGGACTTCGATTCCGTCACCGTCAACGGCTGGGTGCTGGAGCTGCTGGGCCACTTTCCCCAGCCCGGGGACAGCCTGGAATACAAGGACCTGCGGCTGACCGTGGAAAAGGTCGCCAACCGGCGCGTAGAGCAGATCAGGATAGAGAAAATGGCGCAGGACACCGAAGAATAGGACGGAGCTTCGCTCCGTCCTTATTCTTCGGCCTTCGGGTGCACCGCGGGCAGATCCCAGCGGAACCTGGAGGCGCACAGCCGTATGACCACGGTCACCAGCATGCCCACGACCATGTCCAGCGGCAGCGGCATGCCCATGCGCCGCATGCCGTAGTAGATCGAGCAGCCCGCAATCACCGCCACGGCGTAGATGCGCTTTTTCAGCACCGCGGGCACGGTGCTGCAGAACACATCCCGCAGTATGCCGCCGCCGATGCCGGTGATCATGCCGGTGAACACGCACAGGAACATGTTGCCGCCGTGGTTCATGCCGATGGAGGATTCCACGCCGATCACGCCGAACACCCCCAGCCCGATGGCGTCCAGCAGGTTGATGGCCCGGTCCATCTGGCCGTGGTGCCGGGTGTACTGGCGCTGGTCCAGCCATGCGAACAGGAACACCGCCAGCGCCGTGACCGCCGCCACCGCCACGTACACGGAGTTCCGGAACGCGCCCGGGGGCGTGATGCCCAGAAACAGATCCCGGGATATGCCCCCGCCCACCGCGGCGGTGATGCCCAGGAACAGCACGCCAAACATGTCCAGCTCGCGGTCGATGGCGATCATCGCGCCGGAGGCCGCAAAGGCGACGGTGCCGAGGATCTCCGCCGCGTCAAAGAAGGTTGCCAACCATTCGTACATCTCTCATTCCCCATTGCGCACCATTGTGTGAGCCCTTGCGCCCATCCAGTATAGCACATTCCGCGGCGTTTGATAACCCCATTTTCCAATAATTCCGGGACCGTATTTGCATAACCGGGGCCGCTGTGATAGAATAAGCATGGATGGCGAACAAAACGACACCGGAAGCGGGATTTGAACATGAAACAGCAATTGCTCGATATGATAAGCGGGGCGGGCGCCCCGCGCACGGCCCGGCAGCTGTCCGAGGCCCTGGAGGCGCCGCTGGAGGAAGTCCAGGCGGCGCTGGACGCGCTGGCCTCGGAGGGGGTGATCGCCGCCACGCGCAAGGGCGGCTGGGCCATTCCCCGGACCATCGGCCTGGCGGCGGCCAGGGTGCTCTTCCAGCGCAACGGCACGCCGCTGGCGCAGCCCCTGGAGGGCGGACCGGCGATGCAGATCGCGGTCCAGGGCGCTGCCCGCTGCCTGCCGGGAGACCTGGTGCTGGTGCGGCCCCAGGGCGAGCGCTGCCAGCTGAACGCGATACTGCGCCGGGGCAAGGACAGCTTCGCCGCCTATGTGCGCATCGAGCGCAAGGCCCCCAAGGGCGCGCGCCGGGCGGAGGTCAAGACCGTCGCCACCGCGGTGCCCTGCGACCTTCGCATCCCCTACGACGTGGTGCTGACGGGCGACCTCTCCTTTGTGAAGAACGACCAGATCGCGCTATTGAAGATCGAGCGCTATCCGGAGATGAACCGACCCATATTCGCCAGCGTGCTGCGGGTGCTGGGCAACGAGGGCAGCCTTGCCGCGCTGATGCGGGCCGTGGCCGAGGACCAGGGCTTCGCCACGGAGGTCTCCGAGGCGGTGGAGGCCGAATCGGCGGTCATGCCCGAGGCCGTGCGGCCCGGGGACCTCGTCGGCAGGGAGGACCTGCGCGACGCGCTCACCTTCACCATCGACGGCGCGACGGCCAAGGATTTCGACGACGCGGTGTCCATCGCGCCCACGGAGCGAGGCTGGCGGCTGGGCGTGCACATCGCCGACGTGAGCCACTATGTGCGCCCGGGCACGGCCATCGACCGGGACGCCTATGCCCGCGGCACGTCGCTGTACCTGCCGGGGCTGACCGTGCCAATGCTGCCGGAGTGCCTGTCCAACGACCTGTGCTCGCTGATGCCGGACGTGGACCGGCTGGCGCTGAGCCTGACGATGGACATCGAGCACGGCAAGGTGGTCGACCACCGGCTGGTCAAATCGGTGATCCACTCCCATGCGCGGCTGACCTACGAGGCCGTAAACCGCATGTTCGAGGGCGGCGACGCGGACATCGCCCCGGAGGTGCGCGAGGCGCTGATGCAGATGCGGGAGCTGTCCCACGCGCTGCGCTCCCGGCGGCAGGCCCGCGGCTCCATAGACTTCGAGATCAACGAGCCGGAGTTCGTGCTGGACGAGAAGGGCGCGCCGACGGAGATCCTGCTGGAGCCCCGGGGCGAGGCCGAGCGCATCATCGAGGATTTCATGCTGGCGGCCAACGAGACCGTGGCGGCGCTGGCCAAGGGCGTGGAGCTGCCCTTCGTGTACCGCGTGCACGAGGAGCCGGACGGCGACAAGCTGGCGGCGCTGGAGGCCTTCCTGGGCAGCATCGACCTGTACACCCGCATCGGGCCCAGCCCCCACCCCGGCGTGCTGCAGGGCATACTGGAGCAGGTGAAGGACCATCCCGCCCGGGACGTGATCCGGCGCAGCCTGCTGCGGGCGCTGAAGAAGGCGCGGTACTGCGAAAGGCCGCTGGGCCACTACGCGCTGGCGCTGGAGGACTACTGCCACTTCACCTCCCCCATCCGCCGCTATCCCGACCTGACGGTGCACCGCATGCTGAAGCACCTGATCGACGGCAGCCTCGACGCCGCGGGGCGCTGGGCGTGCCGCATGCACGACATCGCCGCGGACTGCTCCGAGCGGGAGAGCGCCGCTGTCAGCGCCGAGCGCCAGGCGGACGGCATCATGACCGCGGCGTACATGTCCACCCAGATTGGCCGGAAGTTCGACGGCGTGGTGTGCTCCGTCACCGGCTGGGGGCTGTACGTGGCGCTGCCCAACGGCGCAGAGGGACTGGTGCACATCTCAGGGCTGGACGACTACTATGAGTTCGACAAGGCTCGCAGCCGCCTGGTCGGCGAGGCCACGGGCAATGTGTTCGCCCTGGGCGACCGGGTGCGCGTGCGGGTGGAGCGCGTGAACGTGCCCCTGGGGGAGATCAATTTCCAGCTGGTGCCGCCGAGGGCGGAGGACGCAGAAGGGCCCGAACCGTGACCGGTCCGGGCCCTTCCCCATTTATTTGATTTCGATCCATCCATCCGATCTCACGTCGATCTCCGCCTCGTAAAACGCGGTCAGCGCCCTTATCATGTGCTCCACGTCCCGGGCCCCGGCGGTCTCCATGGCGGAGTGCATCGCCAGCTGGGCCAGGCCGATGTCCACGGTGTTCATCGAGGCGTGGGCGTTGGCGATGTTGCCCAGCGTGGAGCCCCCGGGCACGTCCGAACGGTTGGCAAAGCGCTGGGTGGGCACGCCCGCCCCGGCGCAGATGCGCTCGAACACCGCCGCGGAGACGCCGTCGGTGGTGTACTTCTGGTTGGCGTTGCTCTTGACCACCACGCCCCCGTTCATGAAGGTGCGGTTCTCCGGGTCGTACTTGTCCGGGTGGTTGGGATGGGCGGCGTGGGCGTTGTCCGCCGAGACCATGAAGCTGCCCGCGATGGCGGCCTCCAGCGCCTGGGGCGCGCCGTCCAGCGCCAGCGCGATCCGGCGCAGCGTCTCGATCAGCAGCGTGGAATCGGCCCCCTGCTTGGTGCCGCTGCCCACCTCCTCGTTGTCGAACACGCAGTAGACGTCCACGTGTCCGGTGGGCTTGGCCGCCAGGAAGGCCCGCAGGGACGTGTAGGCGCACTCCAGGTCGTCCAGCCGGGGCGCGGAAATGAAGGCTCCGTCAACGCCGAAGCGGGTCGCCCGGTCCCGGTTGTACAGGAACAGGTCGCCGCCCGCCACGCGCTCCGGCTCCACGCCGGCCCATTCGGCGACGGTTTGCAGGTAATCCGCGCCCTCCATGCCGTAGACGGGCTGCATGTCCACCTGGGCGTTCCAGGCCACGCCGTCGTTGGCGCTGCGGTTGAAGTGTATGGGCATGTTGGGGATCACGGCCAGCGGCGCGTCCACGTTCACCAGCCGCGTGCGCAGCCCGTCCTCCTCCGCCACCACCAGCCTGCCCGCGATGGACAGGGGCCGATCCAGCCAAGTGGACATCAGCATGCCGCCGTACTTTTCCACGTTCAGCACCGCGCAGCCCTGGGAGGTCCTGGCCGGGTTCGGCTTCAGCTTGAAGGCCGGGGAATCGCTGTGGCTGGCCACGATCTGGAAGTGGTTCAGTCCGCCCTCCGGCACCCGGAAGGCGATCACCGAGGAGCCGTTGCGGGTCAGGCAGTAGCGCCCGCCGGGTTCAAGCTGCCAGCGCTCCCGCTCGCTGAGACAGGCGTAGCCGGCCGCCTCCAGCTCGGCGCGGATCGCCGCCACCGCGTGAAAGGCCGTCGGCGCGCGGTCTATGAAATCCATCAAGCCCTTGATTGCGTCCATGTGCGTTCAACCCTCTTTATCACATATTCCCGTTGGATTATACATCATAGCGCCATGCTGTTCAACCAAGTAAGCATTAACTTCGCCGCCGCGGGCGTTGACATCGCTCTGCCGGGCATGCTATAATTCAGGCAAAGACGGCGATGAAAGCGGGGACGGGACATGGCGGGACCGATGCTGTTGTGCTACAACCTGGACAAGCGGACCGATGCGATGCTGCGCGTGCTGTGCCAAAAGCAGCACATACGCTTCCGCGCGGTGAAGCCAGAGGAATACGCGCTGCCCGTCGGCGCGCTGGCGGGCATCCCCGCGAAGGCGGAGGGCGGCGCGGACCCCGGCAGCTTCGACGCGCCGATGCTGGTGATGTGCCACATGCTCAGCACCCAATTGAACGCCTTTTTGCAGGGCATGCGCCAGGACGGCGTGCCCCGGGTGGCGCTGAAGGCGGTGCTGACGCCCACGAACGTCACCTGGAATTCCGTGCAGCTGCACGACGAGCTGGCGCGGGAGCACGAGGCGGTGCAGAGGAAGCAGTAAGGAAGCAGATTCTTCGCTGCGCTCAGAATGACAGGGCCGTTCGGTCCCTCCTCTTTCTGGCAGACGAAGGCCTGCCCCCACATATCGCAAACGGGCGATTCCCGATCATGGGAATCGCCCGTTTGCAATTCATAATAATCAGCCCAGGCTGGCCAGCCGCCGGACCTTGTAGCCGCGGCTGGTGTAATAGCTGGTGTCCATCACGATGCAGTGCACGGTGTTGGTGCCCGCCTCGCTGCCGCCGTTTTCGATGATCATGATCTTCGTCTTGTCGGCGTTGGCGTAGTACAGGAACATCACCACGTGGGCATAGCCCTTGCAGATCAGATCGCCGGTGCGCATCGACTTGAAGCTGCTGATGGTCTTATAGGCGGAGGACACGGCGATCTCCGCGGTGCGGTCCGCGCTGTGGCTGCTGGAGGTGCCCCAGATGGCGGCGTCCACGAAGCAGGAGCAGTCGTTGCCGCAATACTTGCCCTTGAGCAGGTTGTCCTGGTTCAGCAGGTAATAGCCCTCGCCGCTGTCGGTGAAGCGGTTCTCGCTGACGGCCTTCGCGGCGTTGTACTGCCGGTTGGAGCCCGCGCCGGATATGTAGGGGATGCCGTAGTACACCCGATCGGGCTTGAAGTCCTTCGCGCCGTTTTCGGAATTCTCCGCCTTCCAGTACTTTTGCAGCGCCGGGGTCTTCCACGGGAAGGCGTAGTCCTTGAAGGCGTTGTTGACCATCGATGTGCGCTTTTTCGCGTCCTTCTCGCTGATGACCTTGCCCTTCTCCATGGACTTGATCTGGTTGACGGCCGACACGCGGATGGCGTCGATCATCGCCAGGTTGGCCGCGATGCCGTCCACGCCCGTGGTGCGGGCCGGGATCGCCAGCACCACGCTGTCGGTCTCCACCGCCAGCGTGAACTTGATCTCGATGTCGCTGTTGCGCTTGCTGGTGGCGCTGATCACCGCATAGCCGAAGCTGTCGGTGTGCAACACGCCGTCCGCGTCCACATAGCCCACGGACTTGTCGGTGGTGCTCCACTCCAGGTCGGCAACGGCGTTTTCGGGTTCAACGGTCCACTCCAGCTGCAGCGTCTCGCCGCTCTTCATGATGTCCGGGGCGTTGGTGAGCTTGACCTTCTCCGGATACCAGGGATCGGACACCGTCACCTTCACCTTGGCCTTCAGGCCGTTGTGGGTCTTGACGGTGACGGTCGCGCTGCCCTTGGACTCGGCCAGGAGGGTGCCGTCCTCGGACACCGAGACCACGTCCTCATCGGAGGTGGAATAGGTGAACTGCGTCACCGCGCCCTCGTCCACCGCGGGCTCCAGCTTCGCGGTGTCGCCCACGTTCATGTCCATGGTCGCCTGGGGCAGGCTGATCGCCGTCGGGGCGGGCCACACGCGCACGCTGATCTGGCAGGTGACGCCCTCGGCATTGGTCTCCACCGTGATCAGCGCCTCGCCGCCACCCACGCCCACCAGCTCGCCGTCATCGTTCACCGTGGCGACCTGTTCATTGCTGCTGGTGAAGCGCAGCGGGGACCGGCTGCCGGGGCTGAGGGTGAAGGTCAGCGCCTTCGTCATGCCCGCGGACAGCTCCATGAAGCCCTCGGCGGCCTCGATCCACTCGGGCTTGCCGTACACGTTCACGGTGCACTTGGCCTTCTTGCCGTTGTGGGTCTTGGCGGTGATCACCGCCTGGCCGGGGGCGACGCCGGTCACCTCGCCGGTGAGCGCGTCCACCGTGGCCACGGCCTCGTCGCCGCTGGAGAAGGTCACGGAGCCCATGGTCTTTTTCGGGAAGCTGTAGCCGATCACGGCCTTCTCCTCGACGCCCAGGTCCAGCGTGGTGGGCTTCAGCGTCACCTTGCTGGGGGCCTTGACCACGGTCACCTTCAGCTTGAAGGTCTTTTTGTTGTACGTCTTGATCGTGACGGTGGCGCTGCCGGTCTTGACGCCCTTCACGACGCCGTCTTTGCTGACCGTGACGTACTTCTTGTTGCTGCTGGAATAGGTATAGGTGCTGGCGCTCCCGCCCACGCTGGGCTCCAGCTGGAACTTCTGCTTGACGCCCACGCTCAGCGTCTTGTAGGGCAGCGTCACCTTCTTCGGCGCGGCCACGACGACCAGCTTGCAGCTGGCGGTCAGGCCGTTGTAGGTGGTGGCGACCAGCTCGGTCTCGCCCTTGGCGACGCCCTTGAGGGTGCCGCTCTTGCAGGTGGCGACGGCGCTGTCGGCCACGGCGTAGCTGATCTCCCCCGCCGCGCCTTCGTCCAGCTGCGCGCTCGCGGGCAGCTTCATGCCCACGCCCAGCCGGATCTCCTCTGCGTCGAAGGACAGCGCCTGGGGCGCGGGGGCGACGGTGACGGTCACGCGGCTCTTCTTGCCGTTGAAGGCGCTGACGACGATCTTCGCCTTGCCGGGACTGACGCCCAGTACCTCGCCGGTGACCGGGTCCACCGTGGCGACCTGCTCGTTCTCGCTGGCGAAGTGGGGCTGGCTGGCGGTGCCCTTGGGCAGCTTGAAGCCCGCCCGGCCGGTCTCGCCCACGCCCAGCGTCTTCTTGTCCACCCCGGCGGTCACCTTGCTTGGGGCCTTGGCCACCGTGACCTTGCACTTGGCGGTCAGGCCGTTGTAGGTGGTGACCGTGACCGTGGCCTTGCCGGTCTTGACGCCCTTCAGGCTGCCGTCGGCCTCCACGCGGACGATCTTCGCGTTGCTGCTGGTCAGCTTGTACGCGCCCGCGAACTCGCCCTCGACGCTGCCCACCAGCACCTTCAGCGCGTCGGTGGTCTCGCCCTTGCCCAGCGCGAAGGTCTTGGAGGCAAATGCGACGGTGTCCGGGGCGTTTTTGACGTGCACGAAGCACTCGGCATAGCTGCCGTCCCCGGCGGTGACCGTCACCACGGCCTCGCCCGGGGCGACGGCGGTCACCGTGCCATCCTCCGCGACGGTCGCCACGGCGGCGTCGGCGCTCGCGCAGGCCAGCCCCTCGACGCGCCCGTCCGGCAGCGCGGGCGCGAGGGCAAACGCCTCGCCCACGCCCAGCGTGATCTCGTTGGACGCCAGCTGCGGCCCGTTGGAATCGACGTGGGGCGTCGGCGCGGGGGCCGGTTCGGCGGGCTGTTCGGTCCCGTCGGCAGCCTGCTGGGCCTCGGCGGTGGGCTGGGTTTCGGCGGTCGCCTCTGTCCCGGCGGTCGGCCGGGCTTCGGTCGTCCCGGCGGCCAGCGGATCGCCCTCCGCGGCCGCCACGGCCTGCTCCTCCGGCGCGGCGAGCACCTCGCCGTCGTCCGCAGCCCCGTCAGACACGGCCCAATCGTCCGCGTCCCCCTCGGCCACGAGCCCCGGCACGCCGGTATCGCCCACGGCCTCGCCGGGCGCGGGCTCCACCAGCTCTGAAATCAAGTCCTCGGCGAAGGCCGTCGGCAGCATCGAAACCGCCAGGCAGATCGCCAGGATAAGCGCCAGCTTCTTCATAACATATCACCCCGGTTGTACTGTCGGTACCATGTTTGTTCTGCGTTGCGTCGATGACGGGCGGGCGGCAAGCTCGGGCGGTCTCGCCATGTCAGGCCCATGGACACTTTTCTTAAGAGAGGCAATCGCACATTGGAGGACCGGATTGCCACGTCGCTTCGCTCCTCGCAATGACATCGTTCGATGTAGTTTCATAGTACGTCATTGCGAGGAGGCGCGCAGCGCCGACGTGGCAATCCGTCTCCCCAGCCAAGTTCCCCGTCGGGCGGCAACCTCGGGCGGGCGGCGCATCGCCGCCCCTACACCGGTTTCCCGGTCCTCCTAATCCCTATTCCCTACTCCCTACTCCCTACTCCCTAATCCCTAATCCCTAATCCCTAGTCCCTACTCCCTATTCCCTACGCCATCTCCTCGCCCACCAGCATGCACAGGTAGGCCGCGGCGGCGTCATAGCGGGCGTCGTGGGGATGGTCGCCGCCCTCGCCGTACCACTTGTGGCACTTGCAGGCGATGAATTCCTGGGATAGGCCGAAGTGCTCGGTCAGCTCGGTCAGCTTCGGCGGCTTCAGCACCTTCGGGTTCTGCTTCAGCGGGATGTGTGCCTCCTGGGTGTAGTGCTTCAGCGTACAGAATATCGGATAGTTGGGCAGTTTCACGCCGATCTTCTCGAACTCCCGCCGCAGGTAGCGCACGTCCCCCGCCACGTCGTGGCCGATGATGAGGGTGCAATTCTCGAAATCCCGGTAGATCTCATCGGCATAGTCGATAAAGCCCTTGCCGCCGGACAGCTTGCGCAGCTGGTAGACGCTGATGCCGTGCACCTGGCGGGCGTAGCGGTTGATGGCCTTGGCGGCAAAGTAGAAATTCTTGCCCCGTATCCTGCGGCCCTCGATCACCAGGTAGGAAAGCTGTATGATGTGGCTGGGGTGCATGCCGTCCAGCTCCACGTCCAGCGCGATCATCTTGTCTGGCTTTTTAAAAAGATTCTTGAAAAAATTCTTCACAGATCAACGACTCCGTATCGCGTTGTAGATATTATCGATGGTCTTCTCCACGTTGGCGCGCTGGGTGGCCAGGTTCATGCGGAACCAGCCGCGCCCTTCCTCGCCGAAGAACAGGCCGTCGTTCATCGCCACGTGGGCGCGGTTCACCAGCAGGTCCTTCAACGCCTCGTGGGAGAGCCCCAGGCCGTTGAAATCCAGCCACATCAGGTAGGTGCCCTCCTGGGGCTTGCAGCCGATCTCCGGCAGGCGCGCGTTGAAGGCCTCCACGGCGTAGTCCCGGTTCTCCCGCACGTACTCCACCACGGCGTCCATCCATTCGTCGCCATGACGGTAGGCCGCCGTCTGGGCGATGGCCCCGAAGATGTTGGGCGAGGAGGCGTGGGAAAGCTCGATGGCACGGGCCAGCGTCCTGCGCAGCGCGGGGTCCTTCACGATCATGCTGGACTGGCGCAGCCCGGCCAGGTTGAAGGCCTTGGTGGCCGAGGTGAGCATCACGCAGTTCTCCGAGCCCTCCAGCGCCAGTATGCGCGTCTGCTTCAGGCCGTCGAACACGAACTCGGCGTGGATCTCGTCGCAAACCAGTATCACGCCATGGCGCCGCGCCAGATCCACCAGCCGCTGCAGCTCCTCCCGCCGCCATACGCAGCCCACCGGGTTGTGGGGGCTGCACAGTATCATCAGCTTCACGCCCTGGGCGAACTTCGCCTCCAGGTCGTCGAAATCCATGCGCCAGCCCGCGTCGTCGTGGATCAGCGGGCTCTTGACCAGCGGGCGGTCGTAGAGCTTCGCGGCCTGGTAGAAGGGGCCGTATACCGGCGGCTGGATCAGCACGGCGTCCTCGGGCTTCGTCAGCGCGCTGACGCAGAAGAACAGGCTGTCCACCACGCCGGGACTGTAGAGTATCCAGTCGTTCTCCACCTTCAGCCCGTGGCGGCGCAGCAGCCATTCCGCTTCGGCCTGCCGGTCCTCCTCGCCGTTGTCGGTATAGCCGTAGATGGCGTGCTCCGCGCGGCGCACCAGCGCGTCCCGCACCTGGGGCACCGTCCGGAAATCCATGTCCGCCACCCACATGGCGATCAGATCGCCGCGTCCAAAGTGGCGCTCGAGCATGTCCCACTTTTCACAGTGGGTGCCCAAGCGCTCGTGGGGCGCGTCCAGGTAGGCCCGCATATCCTCTGTCATGTCGACACCTCCGCCAATTAAGGCCGATATTACCATATTACAGCCATTATAACGCCGATTATATGAATAATCAAGCCATTGCAGGCTAAAAAACGACCTGGATTGGGGCTGGTTGCGCTTGCCAGGGGGCGAAGGGTCATGTATAATGGATATGCGACACTCCTGGTGAAAAAAATGTCCCCTCCGCGGACGGAAATTAATATTCAGTTGATAAAGCTCCGATATCATTGAATCACAGGGCAGACCGCGCTTTCGATTGAAAGATCTCCCTCAGATTTCTCCCCCAAAGAATCGGATTCGATGATTCGCACTCCCCCATCGCGCGTCATCGGAAGGCGCGGTCTGCTTCTTCATGTCCGCGCGAGGGAATCTTCAAGGGCAAGGAAGGATGCGGCATGTTCCACTTCATCTACAATCCCATCGCCGGAAAGGGCAAGGCGCTCCGCTGTCGCCAGGCGCTGGAGCCGATGCTGGCGGCCTGCGGGGCGGAATATCGCTTTCACGAGACCCGCCGTCCCAGGGAGGGCGTGGAGATCGTCCGGGGCCTGACCCGCGGCGCGGGGCCGGAGGGCAGCGACATCGTCGCCATGGGCGGCGACGGCACGCTGAACGAGATTCTGAACGGCCTTTCGGACCCGGCGAACACCCGGCTGGGCATCATCCCCTGCGGCAGCGGCAACGACTTCGCCGCCGTGATGGGCATACCGGACGCGCCCAAGGACGCGCTGAGGCTCATACTGAGGGGCGAGGCGAAGTACACCGATTACATGGAGTGCGGCGGCGTGCGGGGTATCAACGCCATCGGCACGGGCATCGACGTGGACATACTGCGCCGCTACAACCGCATGAAGCTGCTGAAGGGCTCGGCGGCCTACCTGGCCTCGCTGGTGATCTGCCTGTTCTCCTTCAAGCCGAAGCGCTTCCGGGAGCTGACCGACAACGGCGAGCGCGCGCACAGCGCCTTCATCGCCTGCGCCGGCAACGGCCGGCACATCGGCGGCGGCATACCCATCTGCCCCGAGGCCGTGGCGGACGACGGGCTGCTGGACATCGTGATCGTGGACGACATATCGCCCCTGCGCATCCCCGGCGCGTTTGTCAAGCTGATGAAGCGCAGGGTGCTGGAGCTGCCCACCACCGCCTTCCGGCGCGCCGACCGGCTGCGGGTCGTCAGCGACGGGCCCATGCCGATACAGATCGACGGGGAGATCTATGAGGACCTGCCCTTCGACGTGAAGATCATAACAAAGGCGCTGCGGGTATACAGGCCATAGCCTGTTCCCGCAGCGCCTTTGCGCAGATATCGATCAGAAGCCTATCAGTCCGCCGCCGTCCACCGGGATGCACGCGCCGGTGATGTAGCGGGCGGCATCGCTGGCCAGGAAGGCCGCGCACATGCCCACATCCATCGGGTCGCCCACCGCCCTGGCGGGGATGCGGCCCAATATCTTGTTGCGCCGGACCGGGTCGCTGTCCGTGGCCTTGTGGAACATCGGCGTGTTGATCCAGCCCGGGGCGATGGCGTTGACGGTGATGCCGAACTCCGCCAGGTCCGCCGTCAGCGCGTGCACCAGCCCCAGCACGCCCGCCTTGGCCGTGGAATAGCCCGCCACCATGGGCATGCCGATGTAGCTGGTCATGCTGGCCTGGAAGAGTATCCGCCCGTGGCCGTTCTGCTTCATGTGAGGGATGAAGGCCTTCGTCAGCGCGAACGCCCCCACCAGGTGCACGTCCAGCACGGCCTCATAGTCCTCCACCGTCATGTCCCAGGCGAACTTTTTGCAGTGGTTGCCCGCGTTGTTGACCAGTATGTCCACCCGGCCCATGTCGGCGATGATCCTCTCGGCGATGGCCCCGGCCCCCTCGGTCTTGGTGACGTCATACTGATAGTACACCGCGCTGTCGCCGAACTCCCGCAGCGGCTCCGCCGCCTGCTCCGCGGGCCGGGAGCCCAGCGCGGCCACCCGGGCCCCCGCGCCGATCAGGCAGCGGGTGATCGCCAGGCCCAGGCCCGTCGCGCCGCCGGTGACCACGGCCACGCGGCCCGTCAGGTCGCACCACTTCGCCATTGAAAAGCCCCTCAGCTGCTCCTGTGTAAACTCGTTGTTCATCGCGCATCCTCCTTGCAGGCCGACGGCCTGTCCTGGTATTTATAGGGTATGAAATACTCCCTGTGGCCCAGCGCCTCGGCGCAGGTGGGCCTGCCGGAGGCGAGCCCGGCGATCAGCTCCATCAGCTCCCCCGCGGACTGGTCCAGTGTGCGGGCGCCGGACAACACGCCGCTGGCGTCGAAGTCGATGTCCTCCCCCATGGCGGCGAAGGTTTCCGCGTTGCCCGTGACCTTCAGGCACGGCGCGACGGCGCTCCCCACCACGCTGCCCCGGCCCGTGACCAGCAGCACCAGGTGCGCGCCGCAGCTGGCCAGGTCCATCAGGCCTTCGCTGTCATTGGGATTGGTGATGCCGAACTGCATCCAGTGGGGGTCCGGCACGCTGTCCAGCAGCCAGAGCCCCTTTCCCGGCGGCGTCTGCGAGACCTTCAGCACGCCACGGATCGGGCGGCTGCCGCTCTTGACGACCGCGCCCATGCTCTTCTCCTCGATGGTGGAGAGCCCGCCGGCGAAGTTGCCCGGGCTGACGGAATACTGGCGCACCGATCTGCAATAGTCCAGCATCTTGTCGTAGGCGCGGCGCAGCTGTTCGCGGGCCCGGTCGTCTGCGGCCCGGGACAGCAGCAGCGCGTCCAGGCCCACGGCCTCCACGATCTCCTCGAAGATGGCGGTGCCGCCCGCGTCCACCAGCGCGTCGAAGAAGCGGCCCACCACCACGTTGCCGGCCAGGCCGCTGGTGTAGTCGCTGCCGCCGCACTCCGCGCCGATGACCAGGTCCGAAAGGCCCATCTCTGCCCGGGGGGTGTGCTGCAATGCCTCCAGCGCCCGTTGGACCCAGGCGACGCCCCGGGCCACGGATTTCGAGGTGCCGCCCTCCCGCTGTATGAACAGCCAGTCGGTGGGCTTGCCCGCGTCCCGGGCGATGTCCGACAGCCACTCCGGCTGTACGTATTCGCAGCCCAGCCCCACGGCCAGCACCGCGCCGACGTTGGGATGGCGGATCAGCGCGATCAGCATGTCCACGGCGTACTGGTTGTCGGTGCAGCCGTCGAAGCCCGCCAGCTCCACCTCCGGGGAGGCGGACCGCTCCACGATCCTGCGGGCCACGAATTCCGCGCACTTGACCGTGTACACCACCAGCACCCGGTTGCGGATGCCCAGCCTGCCGTCACTGCGCAGATAGCCCTGCCAGGTCGGCTCCCTTCGCCCGTCCATCTGCCTCACCTCACTCATAGCGAATGTCCTTCGGCGCGCCGGTATTCACGTCCAGATGGCTGCTGCGCTCGTCATAGGCGCTGGCCATCACGTGCAGGTGCACCCATGCGCCCCGGGGGATATTCCTCGTCGCCCGACCGATGCGCACGCCGTACTTGACCACGTCCGCACCCTCCGGGATGTCCGCCAGGGCCAGCTTGTGGCCCGCGGGGATGGGCTCCGCGACCGTCGCCTGCCCCGCCGCGTCCCCGCGCAGCGGCACGCTTCCCGGCGCCAGCGCCGAGAGGGCCGTGGCCACGTTGTCCCGCCTGTCCGCCACGAAGGCGGCGTACATGTCCATATCCGCCATCACAGCACACCGAACCTTTCAAAGGCCTCCGTCACCAGCATGCCGCCCTCAATGGCGCGGCGCATGGTCTTCTCCGTGGCGGCCTTTTCCAGCGCCTTTTCGATCACCGCGTCGGCCACCGTCCGGGGGATGACCAGCACGCCGTCCACGTCGCCGAAGATCAGGTCGCCGTCGTGGATGGTCACCTGGCCGATCTCGATGTCGCAGCGGTAGTCGAACACATAGGTGCGCACCGAGGAATCCTGGGCCCAGGTGCCCGTGCAGAACACGGGAAAATCCTGCTCCAGCACCATCGGCGTATCCCGGGTGTAGCCGTCCAGCACCGCGCCCACCGCGCCGCGGGCCTTGGCGCTGGCGGACAGCAGCTCGCCCCAGAGCGCGCTGTGACGGGCCCCGGTGGCGATGTAGATCTCGTTGGGGCGCAGCTGGTCCAGCGCCTCGGTCATGTAGCCGAAGGGCTTCTTCGGCATGCCGTAGACGTCGTTCTCCAGCACCGTGCAGGCAAAGCCCGCCAGCTTCATCCAGTTTTCCCCCTTCGCCTGCGTCAGCAGCGCCGCGGGCACCTGGGCCGCCAACGGGCGGATCGGCGCGGGCAGGAATTGATGGGTGTAGCCCATCTGGTCCAGTATGTCTCCCACCACCGGGGTGTACAGCTTTTCCTTCATCAGCGCGAGCATCTCGCTGTCATCTCTCCAAAGCGCCATGATTGCCCTCCTTCGTCACGCAGTTTTACCCCTTATTATCATACCACAGTTTTCATCAAAAGGGAAACAGAAAAGAGCCCTTTGCGCGGATGGCGCAAAGGGCTCCCCGAAATATGATCGTCGATCAGACGGCGCCGTAGATCAGCTTCACGATGCCGGTAGTCACGGGCGGGCAGAACGTGAACAGCAGCAGCACCACCAGCAGCAGCAGATAGAACGGAACGGCTTCCTTGATGAAGGCCTTCGTCTTGCAGCCGGTGACGGAGCAGGTCACGAACATCAGCGTGCCCATGGGCGGCGACAGCGCGCCGATGGCATTGTTGAAGATGTAGATCATCGCGAACTGGATCTCGTTGATGCCGTACTGGGCCGCGATGGGCGCCAGCAGCGGAACAAGCACGATCATCGTCGCGTTGCCCTCGATGAACATGCCAACGATCAGCACGAAGATGTTCACCGCGATCAGGAAGGCATACTTGTTCGGGCAGATGCGCACAATGAACTCCGTCAGCTGCTGCGGGATCTTCTCCTTGGTCAGCACCCAGCTGAACACCGACGCGGCGGACACGATCAGCATGATGCCGGCGGTGGTGGTGACGGTCTCCTTGCAGGCCTGCAGCACCAGCTTGAAGTTCAGCTCTTTATAGATGATACCCAGGATCACCGCATAGAGTATGGCGACCGCACCGGCCTCGGTGGCGGTGAACACGCCCAGGCGGATGCCGCCGATGATGATGATCGGCAGGCACAGCGGCAGCAGCGCGGGACGCAGGTGGCCCCAGAACTGCTTGCCGGTCAGCTTCTCCTTGCGGATCGGCACATAGCCGCGCTTCTTGGAGATGAAGTGCACCAGGATCATCATGGCGATGCACAGCGTGCCGCCCACGGTGATGCCGGAGGTGAACAGCTTGCCGATGGAGACGTCCGCGATGCAGCCGTACAGTATCATCGCGATTCCCGGCGGGATCAGCGGCGTGATCATGGCCGACGCCGCCGTGACGACGGAGGAGAACTCCTTGCTGAAGCCCTGCTTCTCCATCTCGGGCACCAGCATCTTCGCCTCCATGGCCGCGTCCGCCAGGTTCGAGCCCGACAGACCGCCCATCAGCGTCGACAGCAGCACGTTCACCTGCGCCAGGCCGCCGGGCAGTCGGCCCGTGATGGCCGAGCAAAAGTCCATGATCCGGCTGGTGACGCCGGAGTAGTTCATGAACACGCCCGCGCACACGAAGAACGGTATCGCCAGCAGCGAGCTGCTCTCCGTGCCGACCACGGCCCTCTGGCCGAATATGATCTGGTTGATGCCCGGGTTGAACAGGAAGTAGATCAGGCTGCCGCCCAGCACGGCGACGAACACAGGCACCTTCATGAACAGCAGCACCAGCATCATCACCGCGGAGATGCCCAGCACCGTGTTCGTGCCCAGCGCCACGCCCACGTTCTCAAGGGCAGGCTTGATCCATTCGATGTTGATGGCCACCAGCACCACCACGGCCGCGATGGCGGCCACCACCCACGGCTGCTTGGCCGCAAAGCGCACCAGCACCAGCGCGACGACGGCAGCCAGGATGCCTACGAGCAACGTTCCGGTCATTGTCCGGCCACCTCGCTTTCCTCCGGATTGCCCACGTCAATGGTGATGTCCTTGACGAACCTGGGCAGGTACTTGGACAGCAGGTAGCTGACCATCATCAGCGCGCAGCCATAAGGCGCGACGCCGTAAATCACGGTGTAGGGTATGCGCAGTATGGGCGTGGGACGACCGGACTGGCCGAACACCTGCTGGATGTACGCATGGGATTTCACCATCAGGAAGCTCAGCACGAACAGCACGATCATGTCGATCACATAGCCCATGATGCGCTGCCCCTTTTCGGGCAGGGAATCCACAAACATCTCGATGGCCACGATGCTTCCCGCGCGGAAGGCCACGCTGGCCCCCAGGAAGATCATCCACACCTGGCAGAAGGCCTGGACCTCTTCCTGCCACAGTATGGGGTTCTTGGCAATGTAGCGCATGAACACGCCCGCGGCGGTTACCAGCGTCAGCACGACCATCGCGACGGAGGCTATGAACAGATCCAGGTTGCACAGGATCTTCAGCCATGACTTCTTTTTCAAGAACCGTCACCTCTTCATTAGCGGTTTCTTATCTTTCCGGTTTCTTTGCGCCGGGCCTAAAATGATGCGGGAGGGAGGCGATCCTCTCTCCCGCATGGCTTCATGAATTGGCAGTGGATTACTTGCCCATGGCGGCGCAAACGGTCTCATACAGGCCGTCGGACCAGCCGAAGGTCGCGCCTTCGTCGTAGAAGGCCTTGGCCTTCTCGCGGAAGCCCTCCAGCACCTCTTCGGTGGGCTCGACGACGGTGACGCCCTCGTCGATCATCAGGCCCTTGTAGTAATCGTCGGCCTCAGCCTGCAGCTCGTTGTTGTAGACGCCGGCTTCCTTGCCGGTCTCGATCAGCGCTTCCTGCTGCTCGGGGGTCAGGCCGTCGAACCACATGGAGGAGCAAACCCAGTTGGTGAAGTTCAGCACGTGGCCGTCCATGATCAGATACTTGGCGACCTCGTGATGCTTGCGGCCGTACAGGGTGGACAGCGGGTTCTCGCCGCCGTCGATGGTGCCCTGCTGCAGCGCGGTGTACACGTCGCCCAGGCTCATGCCCACGGGGGTGGCGCCCAGGACCTCGAAGCCCTTGGTCTGGATCTGGTTGGTGGGCACGCGGATCTGCAGGCCGGCCAGATCGTCAACGGTGTTGACGGGCTTGGTGGTCAGGATGTGGCGGGCGCCATAGGCCCAGTTCGCGGCGACCATCTTGATGCCCATGTCGTTCAGCTTGGCGCACTGCTCGGCCCACCAGTCGGACTCGGTCAGCTTCCAGCACTGATCCCAGTTGTCGAACAGGAAGGGACCAAACACGATGCCCATGTCCGGCACGCCGTAGTCGGCGAAGAAGGCGCCGTCGGCCAGGGTCATGACGGGCTCGCCCAGCAGCATCTGGTCGATGATGTCGGTCTTGTTGCCCAGCTGGGAGTCGGGGAACAGCTCGATGGTCAGGTCCACGTCCTTGGCGGCCAGCAGCTCCTGCCACTTGACCAGGCCCTGGCCGATGGGCTCGGAGAGGGAGTTCTCGAAGCCGATCTGCAGCACTTCGGCGCTGGCGCAGGCGCTCAGGGCCAGCATCAGCATCAGGACGACAGCAACAAATTTCTTCATGGGGTAATACCTCCTTTTACTATGTGAAACCGGCGTTTGGACCGGATTTCATTCGGCATATGTCCTGTGTCAGAACTTGATCATGACCTTCAGCATGCTGCCCGCGTTCTGGTGGAAGTCCTCGAAGGCCTGGGCGGCGTCCTGGAAGTCGTAGACGTTGGTGACCACGTCGTCCAGCTTCAGGTTCTGGCTCTTGACGGTGTCAATCAGCTCCTCGAAGTCCCGGGTCAGGGCGTTGCGGGAGCCGAAGATGTTGAGCTCCTTCTTCTGGATGATGGTGAAGTCCAG
>ONHI01000014.1 GCA_900317565.1 uncultured Eubacteriales bacterium | reverse complement strand
CTGACGCCGGTGGAGGACGCGCAGGGGATCGTCGCCAGCGAATACGAGTGGCTCAACGACGGCGAGGCGATCCGGGAGATCCGGCTCGCGCCGCGTGGAGACGGTGGCGGGGAGATCATATGGAAGCTGCCATAGCGGCGGCGGGTCAGGGCCGAAAGCGGAGGCTTTCGGCCCTGACTTTTTATGGCGTCATACTTTCGCCTCACAGGATTTGCGTAATTGCGTCTTGCCTGCGGGCATGAAATGCCGTATAATAGAATAAAGAGTAATATGGGTTTCTATGGGAACCCGGGACGGGATGGATTTTCTTGGGCAAGATCATAGCGGTTACAAACCAGAAGGGCGGCGTGGGCAAGACGACCACGGCCGTGAATTTGAGCGCCTGCATCGCGGCGCTGGGCAAAAAGGTGCTGCTGGTGGACATCGATCCCCAGGGCAACGCCACCAGCGGCCTCGGCAGGAATGAGGGCGTGGAGCACACCGTTTACGACGTGCTGATCGGCGAGGCCACCGCGCGGGAGGCCGTGCTGGACACCGGCTTCGGGCCGCTGAGCCTGATCCCCACCGCCATCGAGCTGGCCGGCGCGGAGATCGAGCTGGTGGCCGTGGAGAACCGGGAGCGGCTGCTGAAGGACGCACTGGACGGCCTGCGGGACGATTACGACTACATATTCATCGATTGCCCGCCGTCGCTGAGCCTGTTGACGCTGAACGCGCTGACGGCGGCGGACAGCGTGCTGATCCCGATACAGTGCGAATACTACGCGCTGGAGGGCGTGGGGCAGCTGGTGAACACCGTGAAGCTGATGCGCAAAAAGCTGAACCCCGAGCTGGCCGTGGAGGGCATACTGCTGACGATGTTCGACGCGCGGACCAATTTGTGCGCCCAGGTGGTGCAGGAGGTGCGCAGCCACTTCCGGGACGAGGCCTTCGAGACCATGATCCCCAGGAACGTGCGGCTCAGCGAGGCTCCCAGCTATGGGCTGCCGATCCACCTGTATGACGCCCGCTGCAACGGCGCGAAGGCGTATCAGGAGCTGGCGAAGGAGCTGCTGGAGAGGAATGAGGGGAATTAGGGATTAGGCAACAGGCATTAGGCATTAGGGGAGACACCTCATCCGGCGCTGCGCGCCTCCGGGGCCTAACCGGCCCGTTCTCGCTAAAAACAGTCCACTGGACTGTTTTCCGGGCGCTCGAACCCTTCGTATCAAGGGGAAGGCTTTTGGGAGAGCGGGGAGCAGGAGAATGGGCTTGATGTGAAAAGACACCGTTTTCGTTGATCGTATAGATGGAGGAAGGACACATGGCGAAGAAGATACAGCGGGGGCTCGGCAGGGGCCTGGGCGCGCTGCTGGGCGAGGACGTGATGGCCGAGAGCGCCGCGCCCGCGCCGCAGGAGGCGCAGCCGGAGCAGGGCTCGGATGTGGTACGGATGCTGCCCATCCACCTGGTGGACCCGAACCGGGAGCAGCCCCGGCGCAGCTTTGACGAGGAGGCGCTGAAGGAGCTGGCGGCGTCCATCCGGGCGGTGGGCGTGCTGCAGCCCATCATCGTGTCGCCCAGCGGCGAGCGCTATACCATCATCGCGGGCGAGCGGCGCTATCGGGCGTCGCGGCTGGCGGAGCTTTCCGAGATCCCGGCCATCGTGCGGGATTGGGACGAGCAGACCCGGCTGGAGGCCGCGCTGATCGAGAACTTGCAGCGCGACGACCTGAACCCGGTGGAGGAGGCCATGGGTGTGCGCCGCCTGATGGACGAGGCGGGGCTGACCCAGGAGAAGGTGGCCGAGCGCCTGGGCAAGAGCCGCCCGGCGGTGGCGAACCTGCTGCGGCTGTTGACCCTGCCGGAGAGCGTGCGGCAGCTGCTGATCGAGGGCAAGCTGTCCGCAGGCCATGCCCGGGCGCTGGTGACGGTGGATCCCCGCCGCCAGGTGCAGCTGGCCAACCTGACCGTGCAGCAGGGCTGGAGCGTGCGCCAGCTGGAGCGCATCTGCGCCCAGCCGGTGAAGGAGCCCGCGCTGCCCCGCAAGACCCGGGATGCCCAGATCGGCGAGCTGGAGACCATGGCCCGGGAGCTGTTCGGCACCCGCGTGCGCCTGGACGGCACCACCGAGAGCGGCAGGATCACGCTGTTCTACTACAATGCCGACGATCTGCAGCGGATCTGGGACGTCATGGAGATGGCGAAGGAGAAATGATATGTACACGGAACAGGATCTGAACGTCATCAATGCCCGCATCCGCAAGAACTGGCTGGTGCTGGGGCCGATACTGGCGGCGCTGCTGGCGGGGTATATCTACGCGCTGAGCGCCGGCATCGAGTGGCTGGCGATGGTGCTCGGGGCGCTGCTGTTTGTGGCGGCGTGCTACGGGCTGCTGGCCTATCTGATACCGAACATGCGCTATCGCGGCTTCCTGTTGGACATGGAGGCCGGGCTCTCCCGGGACGTGCGGGGGACCATCGTGGAGATCTCCGGGACCGCCGAGCTCCAGGACGGCGCGATGGTGCTGCCCGTGTGGGTCAAGCTGGACCCCGACCAGCTGGAGAGCTCCATGCCCGTGGGCACGGTGGAGTCCAAGCGACTGGGGCTGGAGTCCAACGAGGACACCGAGGACGAGCGCATCGTCTACCTCAACACCTCCAAGCGGGCGCTGCTGCCCGGCCCCGGCGCGGAGGTCGTGCTGCACTGCTATGGAAGGCACATCAAGAGTGTGGAGTGATGAGACCAGGGAACGGGCAACAGGGAGTAGGGAATAGGGAGTAGGAGAACCTGCTGTAGAGGCGCACAGCCTTCCCCTATGGGGAAGGTGGCAGCCCGCAGGGCTGACGGATGAGGTCGCCGCCCGCCCCCATACTCCGGCAGCGGGCGATCGGGAAGGCGATAGATCGAGAGGCGGAAGTTTGAGCCAAGGGAACATGGCGCGGCTGCTGGTGGTGGCCGCAGTGGTGGAGCGGGACGGAAGGATCATGCTCTGCCAGAGGCGGCCCGGGGTGCACAACGGCCTGAAGTGGGAGTTCCCCGGCGGCAAGATCGAGCCGGGAGAGAGCCCTGAACAGGCCCTGGCCCGGGAGCTACGAGAGGAGCTGGACATCGGCGTGGAGGTCGGCCGCGTGCGCGACGCCGTCTTTTACCGGTATCCCGACCGGGACGTGCTGCTGCTGTTCTACGGATGCCGCATCGCCTCCGGAGCGCCGAAGACGCTGGATTGCAACGCCGTCGCGTGGGCGGACCCGGAGGAATTGGTGGGCTACGACTTCGCCGGGGCGGATCTGGAATTCGTGCGGCGGAATTACAAATTGAAGAAGGACTGACGGGACCCTGGGGGGTTCCGTCATTTGTTATGCTTATTTACTGATCTTGAGTGTGACAGCCTCAATATAGCGGTTTATGATTTCGATGAGTAGGCGAAATTGTTCGTCGGAGAGATCTTTGCATTTATAGCTGATTATGTCCAGGCAGTTCTTGCCCTTGCCAGGGAAGAGTATGCTGTCGCTGGAGACGTTAAGAGAGGCGCAGAGGGTGCGCAGCATTTTTGTGGAGACGCAATAGCGTCCGTTTTCCAAGAGGGATATATATTGAGGGGAGCAGTCGAGAATTTCGGACAGTTGTTCCTGGGTGAGTTTTGCGTTTTCTCGGGCCCGTTTGATCTCCAAGCCCATCTGTTCATTGACCTCGTTCTTCATAATGCTTTTCTTCTTCCTCCATGCTTTAAGATTACCCAAAATAGATGTTGACAAACATGGAGCTACACTTATATAATTATATTAGTATTACTATATATTACTGTTTTCTTGTTCGAACAGTCCTTTGTGATAAAATTCAGACATGATGATTGTTTCCATAGATCGTACGACGATTATTATAAGGAGGTAAGGAAATATGAAGGAATGGGCTAGAATTGTCGCGCTGTTTGGAATGCTTGGGTTGCTATGTCTGGGTGCTGGCTGTGCGTTGGCCGAGACGGTCAACCTGCCGGCGAATTTGAAGGTGATTGAGGAGGAGACATACTGCAACGATGGGGCTGTTCGAGTGGTCACGGTGCCGAACGGGGTAACGGAGATCAGGAGCAGGGCGTTTGCCTACAGCGGGTTGGAAGAGATCAGCCTGCCGCGCTCGGTCACATTCATTGCGGAGGACGCCTTCGAGGGCTGCAGGACGTTCAAGGCGAAAGCGCCTCTGAACAGCTATGCCTACGACTGGTGCAAGGAACATGGGTATATCGGTGAGGTGGAGCCGACGCCTGTGGAGGACTTTACCTATGAGACGATCAACGGGCTGTACGCAAGGATTACGGGGTATACGGGGACGGATACCGTAATCGAGATTCCGGAGATGATCGACGATTACACGATACAGATAATTTCTGACAGCGCATTCAGAAACAATAAATCTCTGGAATATGTCTATATTCCCGATACTGTGACGGAAATAGGCAGGTCTGCGTTTTACGGGTGTACCTCGTTGGTTGGCGTAGATGTGGGGCAAAGTGTGGGAACAATAGGAGGAAGTGCATTCTATGGGTGTACTTCACTGATTGGTATAGACTTTCTGGATTCTTTAACAAAGATTGGTAGTAGTATTTTCAGAAACTGTACAAATTTGGAATATTTCGATTATCCTTTGAATTGGACAGAAGCAGATGGAAATACGATTACTGGTTGTAACAAGATAACTACGATTACAGTACCGAATGGCGTAACGACAATACCTTCAGATGCCTTTTCATACTGTCATAGTATAGAAAAAATAGTTTTTGGGGACAATGTTGAAAGTATCGAGGAAGATGCATTTGAAGGGTGTTTGGGCCTGGTAAGAATAGATATCCCTGACAACATCAAGTCGATTAGTGGATTTAGAGGATGCACCAACTTAACAGATTGTTTATTGCATGAAGGATTAATAACCATTAGCGAATGTTGTTTCACAGATTGCAAGGCTATAACAAGTATTGATCTACCGTATGGCCTGGAGGTTATCGAGGCACAGGCGTTTTCAGGCTGCACATATTTGACCAGCGCAGATTTGCCGGACACAGTAAAAGAAATCGGTTATGAAGCATACAAAGACTGTGAGGCCTTGAACCATTTCCGCTATCCTAAAAATTTGGAGACGGCTTCGTTCTCTTATATATGGGGAGATGGAGCTTTTGTTGGATGCAAGTCTTTAAGAACAGTTGAAGTGCCAGTGTAAACAAGAAGGGGGTCATTACGGCGAAGAAGAAGGGCACAGCGAAAATCACGGTGACCTCTGGAAAGAAGACGCTGGGAGTATACGAGGTGCACGTGGTAGCCGCGCCGAAAAAAGTATCCCTGGGGATGAAGAAGCTGTCAATCGGATTAAAGGAGAGTGTGAGGCTGGAGCCGACCGTGAGCAAGGACAGTGCCGCGAGCTTTACATGGACAACGAAGAACAAGAAGATCGTCAGTGTTACGGCAGACGGAATCATTAAGGGCAAGAAGAAGGGCAAAACGACCATCACGGTGAAGACGCACAACGGCAAGAAGGCGACGCTGACCGTGACGGTATTGAATGCACCGAAGAAAGTGACGCTTGACAAGAGCGCATTAGAGATTCAGATTGGAGACAGTACAGTGCTCAAAGCAACGTTACCGAAAAAGACGGCTTCCCGGATCAAATGGAGCAGCAGCAATATTGAGGTGGCGACCGTAGATGCGGATGGAGAGGTTACTGCGGTGGGTCCTGGCGCGGCGATTATCACTGCATCGACATTTAACAAGAAAAAGGCAAGCTGCACGGTGACCGTGATAGCAAATCCTGAGCCGACCACAGAGCCGGAAATCACAGCTGAACCCGAGACGACACCTGACCCTGGTGCCATCTTGGAGATTACGCCCGAACCGAGCGTTGAGCCCAATGGCGAAATGACGCCAGCACCAACGACGGGTATTACCCCCGAACCGAGCGTTGAGCCCAACGGCGAAGTGACGCCAGCACCAACGACGGGTATTGCCCCCGAAGCAAGCGCTGAGCCCAACGGCGAAGTGACGCCAGCACCAACGAGGGACATTACCCCTGAACCGAGCGTTGAGCCCAGCGGAGAAGATATGCCAGCGCCAGCGACGGACATTACCCCCGAGCCGAGCAATGAGCCCAGCGGAGAAGATACGCCGGAACTGGTTTTGACCAACGAAGCGGCACAGAGCTTGGCTGAGACACTGGGGTTGAGCGCGGAGGAATTTACAGAGTACACCGGAAAGGGCATTGAAAGTTTGAATACCATGACGAGCGAGGAACTGGCTGTGCTGCCTTTGGTGGTTGACGGCGTGTTATGGCGGCTGACGGAGGATCGTATCGGTGTGATCGTGCTGGGCGTAACTGAAGCGCAAAGCAATGTTGAAATCCCCGCTAGCTTTTGCGATTATCCTGTTGTGGAAATAGCGGACAGCGCGTTTGAGGGGGATAATGTATTGGAGAGGATTATACTGCCTGACAGTGTCGAGCGGATTGGGAAGAGAGCTTTCTATAACTGTGTGAAATTAAACAGTATGAACTGACAGAATTACGGGAAAACGTAATATAACAGAGGGGACCGGACTGCTGCGTTGTTTCCTTCCTGGTAATGACAAAGTCACACTTATAAAGACGTGAATTGTTATGGGAAGCAGACGGACAGGTTGTCCGGTTCCTTTGCATTGAGATCGGAATGTAAGGTTATGTTGTTTCCGATGCCATCGTGAGCATAATCTGAAAGCCTTGACATCTGGACAACCAACATGTATGATTTGGACGGTGAGTAGTTCACAGTAGATCTGGGAGATGCTCACATGTAATAAGTGTAGAACCGGAATGGGAGTGGGTGGCCGTGGCGAGGCTGGAGCTGTGCGGCGCTACCGTGGCGTATGACGGGTTTACGCTGGTGAACGTCTCCTTTGCGAGCGAGGGCGGGGAGATCCTCGCACTGATCGGCCGGAACGGCGCGGGGAAGACCACGACCATCGATTCCGTCATGGGGCTGACCAACCTTCGCTCGGGGGAGGTGCGCTGGAACGGGCAGACGGTGACGCGGGCGAACGCGCACCGATTCAAGCAGCGCATCGGCTACGTCGGCGCGGGGCAGGACTATTACCCGAATGTGCGCGTCGGCGCGTTTTTGCGGGCCGTCTCGGGGTTCTACAGCCGGTGGGACACGGCCGCGGCGGCGGGATACCTGTCCGCCTTCAACATCGACCCGGGCAAGCGGCTGTCGGAGCTCTCCGGCGGGACGCGGGTCAAGCTGTCCCTGGCGATCGCCCTCTCCCACGGCGCGGAGCTATTCCTGCTCGACGAGCCCACGGCGGGGCTGGACCCCATCGTCCGGGAGCAGGTGCTTGAGCTATTGGAGCGCCTGGCCCGGGAGAGGGATGCCTGCATACTGTTTTCGACCCACATCACCCAGGATGTGGAGAAGATCGCGTCGCGGATGCTGTTCCTGGTGGACGGCACGCTCCGGCTGGACGCGGACATGAAGACGCTGGAGGAGCGCTTCGTCAAGCTGCGGCTGGACGCAGCGGGCGCGCTTCCGGAGCGGGTCGGGCGCAGGGGCGTCGTCTTGAGCGACAGATTCATCATCATGGAGAGCGCCGACGCCGCGGACCTCGCCGGATGGGAGAGGCTGCCCCTGCGGATGGAGGACGTGCTGATCTACCTGGAGGGAGGCGTCCGCGATGCTCCGGCTGATTGAAAAGGACATACGGTTCAATTGGAAGTGGGCGCTGCTGCTGGCAGTGGTCCCGGTGGCGGTGCCCTTCGCAGTCTGGCTGGACCGGGGGGAGCGGCGCGTGATCCTCTGGGTATATATCATCGGAAGCGTGCTGGCCAATATGCACCTTGTCGCCAAGTCGTGCTACCTGGACGACGGCGCGCAGACGCGGCGGTTCCTGGCCTCGCTGCCCGTCAGGAGGGACGATATCGTGCTTTCAAAGTACGCGCTGGGCCTGCTGTGCGGCGCCGTGTCGATCGGCCTGAGTTCGCTGGCCTGCCTGGCGCTGGGGCTTCACCCGAGCGTGCGGGGCGTTCTGATCGCCTCGATCTGCCTGCTGCTGTACTACGCGGTGTTCCTGGGCGTCTACTTCCGGACCAATTACAGCGGCGCGGAGCGGGTGAACACCGCGCTGATGATGCTGACGGTCATGGCCGCCTTTGTCATCGACAGGGGCGGGGCGGACCTGGACGCGATGGCGATCGACCCGGCGGCGCTGGCGGCGGGGGTCGGGGCGTGCGCGCTGGCGTTCGCGGCGTCCGCGGCGCTGTCCGTGCGGCACCTGCGCCGCAGCTGACATTTCAAACCCCGGAATGTATGATTTGGACGGCGAGGGGTTCACTTTTGAAGGGTGCGGTGCTATAATACGCACATACCGGGAAGGCGGGATGCCGGACGGTGGAAACGGCGCGCGCGCCGGGAAAAGGAGGTGTATGCCCCATGGACAGCCTGGGAAGCCTGCTGTTGGGCAACATACCGGTGATGATCATGATGCTGGTGGGCGTGGGCCTGCTGGTGTTCGAGATGTACATCCCGGGATTTGGCGTGCCGGGTATATCCGGCATCGCGCTGCTGGTGCTGGGGTTCGTGCTGCTGCAGCCGACGCTGGCCCAGGGGCTGGTGCTGTTCGCCATACTGGCGGCGATACTCTGCGTGGCCCTGTCGATCTGCCTGTACTCGGCGTCGAAGGGGCGGCTGAGCCGATCGAAGCTGGTGCTCAACGACGTGGCCGTGCCCGCCGAGAGCGCCGGCAACAGCGATATGAACTACTTCATCGGCCGCGAGGGCGTGACCCACACGCCGCTGCGGCCCGCCGGGATCGGCGAATTCGACGGCGTCAAGCTGAACGTCGTTTCCGACGGCGAATTCATCGCCCTGGGCAAGCCCATCCGCGTGCAGAGCGTGGAGGGGAATCGGATTGTAGTTAGAGAAATCAGGAAGCAGGAATGAGGAATTGGGGACCGGGGGGCCGGGAACCAGGGATTAGGGACTAGGGATTAGGAGAACCGGGGGACCGGGGGAACGGAGACCGGGAACCAGGGAGTAGGGAGTAGGGAGTAGGAAAACCGGGAGACCGGGGGAACGGGACACCGGAGAACGGGAGACCGGTGACGATAGAGATGGGGAGGAATTGAGTCATGGAGTTTACGAGCATTGTTTCCATCGTGGTAGCGGTGATCATCGTATTTGTGGTGATCGCACTGTTCTCGCTGTTCCCGCTGGGGCTGTGGTTCTCGGCGCTGATGAGCGGCGTGAAGATCAGCATATTCAACCTGGTGGGCATGAAGTTCCGCCGCGTCAATCCCCGGCGCATCGTGCCGCCGATGATCAAGGCCCGCAAGGCCGGCATCGACGTGAGCATGAACGAGCTGGAGACGCTGTACCTGGCGGGCGGCAACGTGGATCGGGTGGTGGACGCGCTGATCGCGGCCCAGAGCGCCCAGATCCAGCTGAGCTTTGAGCAGTCCAAGGCCATCGACCTGGCCGGCCGTAACGTGCTGGAGGCCGTGAAGATGTCCGTCAACCCGAAGGTCATCGAGACGCCCGTCATCGCCGCCATCGCCAAGAACGGCATCGAGCTGCGGGCCAAGGCGCGGGTGACCGTGCGGGCCAACATCGACCGCCTGGTCGCACCACCGTCGGCTCCTCCGAGAGCCACAAGGACGTGCTGGAGAACCCCGACCTGATCAGCCGCACCGTGCTGAACAAGGGCCTGGACGCCGGCACCGCGTTTGAGATACTGTCCATCGATATCGCGGACGTGGACGTTGGCCGCAACGTCGGCGCGCAGCTGCAGATGGACCAGGCGGAGGCCGACCGCCGCATCGCCCAGGCCAAGGCCGAGGAGCGCCGCGCGATGGCCGTCGCCCATGAGCAGGAGATGAAGGCCAGCGTGCAGGAGATGCGCGCCAAGGTGGTCGAGGCCGAGGCCGAGGTGCCGCGGGCCATGGCGACCGCGCTGCGCGAGGGCAAGCTGGGCGTGATGGACTATTACCAGATGCAGAACGTGATCTCCGACACCCGCATGCGCGAGGCCATCGCAGGCGACGGCGCGGTGGCGGAGAAGGAGAAGAAGTGATTCAGGCATCAGGCATTAGGCAGTAGGTAATAGTTGAGCAGGAACAGTGGTCGCAGGGCGGCGGACCGCCGCCCTGCGACGGATAGCGACGGAGAAAGGGAGGCGGCACTGTGGAGATCGTTGCGGTCATATTGATGATCGTGTTCGTGTTGATATCCAGCGCGAGCAAGAAGAAAACCAACGCCAATAACGCCGCCAACGGCAAGGGCGCGGTGCGGCAGGCTGTCAGGGCCGCGCAGACCCCGGTGAGCCGCATGGGCATCCGGGAGCGGGAGGCGCGCATGGAGGAGCTGCGGCAGAGGAAGGCCGCACGGCAGGCGGCAAGGGCCGTCGCCCAGCCCGCCCAGCCTACCGTGAAGGCGCCGGAGGAGGCTGCCGAAGAGGCCTTTGAGGTCTCGTTGAACGAGATGCGGGAGCTTCTGAACATCGCCGGCGCGTCCCCCGCGGAGGGCGTGGACGAGGAGGGCTGCGTGGGCGGCTCCATGGAGCACACCCACGAGGAGGGCGAGAGCCGCGAGGAGCACGGCCGCCACATGGAGGCGATGCGGGCGCGGGACGCCGAGGAAGCGGCCCAGGAGGCCCGGCGGACCATCGATGCCGCGACGCTGCGCAGGGCCGTGGTGATGAGCGAGGTGCTGGGGCGGCCGAGAGCGCTGAAAGGCGCGCGGCGATAGGACAAAGGGGGAGCGCCCATGATCAATGTGTTCAACCGCGTGAAGCTGTACGCGGATTCTTCGGCCGAGGCCGCCGCCAACATTTGGGGCAGGTTGAAGGCCGAGGGGATCCCCTATACGATGAAGACGCAGCAGAGCCGCGGCGCGCTGGGCAAGGCGCTGACCGCCTCCGGGGGCATGCGGGCCTATCAGGGCGGCATGGCGGCGTCCAGCTATTCGGACCAGGTCAGCTATTTCTACACGATCTATGTGCGCCGCAGGGACGCTGAACGGGCCCGGAAGGCGTGCGGGCTGGGCTGAACCCACATTCAAATAACGACAGAAGAGGCAGCGCCGACGACCGCGACGCTGCCTTGGAAGGCCTGTGAGGGGGAAGAGCATGAACCCGATTCGGATATTGATCGCGGACGACGACGCGGGCATGCGGCTGGTGATGCGCAAGCTGGCGCAGTCAGCGGAGGGCTATGAGCTGGTGGGCGAGGCCGAGGACGGCATCGCCCTCATTCGGTTGTATGACGAGTTGCGGCCCGAGGTGGTGCTGATGGACGTGGAGATGCCCGGCATGACCGGCATAGAGTGCGCCCGGGCTATACAGGACCGGGACCCGCGCACCGTGCTGGTGTTCGCCACGGCCCACGAGGAATACATGGCCAGCGCCTTCGAGGTGTACGCCTTTGACTATCTGGTGAAGCCCTTCCGGGTGGAGCGGGCCATGCAGACCCTGCAGCGCATACGCGAGCGGCTGCGGGGGCCGGCGGTCGAGGCGGTGGAGATGAGCCGACAGCCCGAAGTTGCCGCGGCGGTGGAGCCGGTGCAGGGCCGTATGATGCTGAAGCACCGGGACGGGGTCAGCTTCATCGACGTGCCCGACATCGCCATGGTCATGCGGGAGAACCGCAGCACCGTGCTGCTGATGAAGGATGGGGTGCGCTATGTGGTGGGCGACGGCATGGCCGAGCTGGACGAGCGCCTGCCCGACGACACCTTCTTCAGGACCCACAAGAGCTACATCGTCAATTTGAATTTGATCGAGTCCATCGCGCCGTATGGCAGGTGGACGTTCGTGGTGAAGCTGAAGGGGCTGAAGGACGACGCGCTGATCACCCACGAGCGGTTCGAGGAGCTGCAGAAGCGGTTCGCGTGAGGGCTTGGAAAGGGGAACGGATTGCCACGTCGGCCCCGTGGGGGCCTCCTCGCAATGACAGGCAGCGGCTTTGGGATGGACTGTGTATTTTGCGCTGTGGTGATGATGGGTTCTCAGGATTGCCACGTCGGCCCCGCTGGGGCCTCCTCGCAATGACATAGCGGTTTATTGTGAGGCAGAGCGGCAAGAGGGGTTCCCGCGGGAGATGTGAAGACGACGGGGACCTCTTCCGGCACGGCCTGGAGGCCGTGCCACCTTCCCCATGGGGGAAGGCTAAGGGAAAAAACGATGTCCCGGTGCGCGGGGGGTGCTGAGGCTTGGAGACGGAGTACAGGAAGAGCTATAAGGGGCTGGTGCTCTGGCTGGTGGGGTACACGGCGCTGAGCCTTGCGCCGACACTGCTGCCCGAGGGCACGGACCCGGGGATCGAGATCCGGCTGGTGCTGGCCTTGACCGCGGCGGCGGTCGCGGGGCTGATGGCGATCATCTGGAAGACGGAGAGCGTGTACTGGATCAACGGCACCAGCTTTGAGCAGGCCCGGGACGCCGGGAGCGACAGGCGCAGGGAATTCGCAGCGGCCCATTTGCGGGTGTTCGGACGGTTCGCGCTGGGCTATGTGGTTTTCTCCGCCATCATGCAGTGGCGGGGCGTCACGTGGGGCGTCGACCTGGCGGTGTTCTGCGTGGGGCTGATCGGGGCGGCGATCGGGACGTTGAAGGTGAAGCTGTAGAGAAGGGGAAACGACCTCTTCCGGCCCTTCGGGCCACCTTCCCCTGAAGGGGAAGGCTTAGGGGAAGGGGGACGACGAGGACCTCTTCCGTCACGGCCTGGAGGCCGCGACACCACCCATGGGCCTGACCGGCCCGTCCTCACTGGAAAATGTCCACTGGACATTTTCCCGGGCGTTCGGACCCCCTGAAGGGGAAGGCTTATAGAGTATTATTTGACAAGGAGCGAGGATATGATTTTAAAGACCACTGCCGAACAGGTATTGCATGAGGCGCTGAAGACCGGCGGGGATTTCGCGGAGATATTCTGCGAGGACCGGCACAGCGGCGCGATGGGGCTGGTGGATGGCCACGTGGAGAGCGCCTCCACGGTGCGCAGCCACGGCGCGGGCATACGGGTGTACGACGGGCTGAACAGCGTGTACGTGCACACCAACGACACGAGCCCTTCCGGGCTGATCGCGGCGGCGCGAAAGGCCGCGGACGCGGTGGACGGCAGCGCCGCGGTGGGGGACATCCACCTGACGCGGTCGCTGGCGGCCAACATCCATCCGATACAGGCCATGCCCATGGACGTAGCGGGCAGCCGCAAGGCGAAGCTGCTGCGGGACATGGACCTGGCGGCGAGGGAGGTCTCCCCGGAGATCAGCCAGGTGCGGGCCAATCTGACCTATTGGGACAGCGACGTGCTGATCGCCAACAGCGAGGGCATGTTCACCGGGGACAGGCGGGTCTACACCCGGATGTTCTGCTCGGCGGTGGCCGAGGGCAGCGGGGAGAGCCAGTCCGGCAGCGCGGCCCCCGGCGCGATGATGGGCTTTGAGCTGTTCGAGGGCCGGGTGGACGTGGCCGAGCAGGCGCGGCGGGCGGCCAGGCAGGCCGTGACCATGCTGCACGCGGACCCCTGCCCGGCGGGGGTGATGCCCGTGGTGATCGACGGCGGCTTCGGCGGCGTGATCTTCCACGAGGCCTGCGGCCATTCCCTGGAGGCGACCTCTGTGGCCTTCGGCAATTCGGTGTTCGCCGGAAAGCTGGGCCAGAGGATCGCGTCGCCCATCGTCACCGCCGTGGACGACGGCACGCTGGCCGGGGAATGGGGCAGCCTGAACATCGACGACGAGGGCAATCCCACCACGCGGCTGGTGCTGATCCAGGACGGCGTGCTGATGAATTATATGATCGACAGGCTGAACGGGCGGCGGATGAAGATGCCCGTCACCGGCAGCGGACGGCGGCAGGATTACACCTTCGCGCCTACCAGCCGCATGCGCAATACCTTCATCGCCCCCGGCAGCGACGACGAGGCGGAGATCATCTCCAGCTGCGGCGACGGGCTGTACGCCAAGGACATGGGCGGCGGCAGCGTGAACCCGGCCACCGGCGAATTCAATTTCGCCGTGAAGGAGGGCTACCTGATCAAAAACGGCAGGATCGACAGGCCCGTGCGCGGCGCGACGCTGATCGGCAAGGGCAGCGAGGTGCTGTGGAAGATCGATCGCGTGGGCGGCAACATGTGGATGGCGCAGGGCATGTGCGGGTCTTCCAGCGGCAGCATCCCCACCAACGTGGGCCAGCCGATGATTCGCGTGACCGATATGACGGTGGGAGGTCGATGAGCATGGACAGGAAGGAATTCATCAACAGGCTGTTTGAGCGGGCGCGCCAGCTGGACCCGGCGGCGAAGTGCGAGGCCGTCTGGGGCGCGACCAGCGAATTTGAGGTGGAGCGTGCCAAGGGCGAGCGCGTGGCTTACAACGTGTCCGACGGCGGCGGGCTGGGCTTCCGGGTGCTGTCTGGCGGGCGCATGGGCTATGCCTCCACCCAGATCCTGGACGAGGAGGCCATTGAACTGCTGGCCGCCGGGGCGCTGGAGAACGCCGCGCTGGTGGAGAGCGAGGACCGGCAATTCATGTTCCCGGGCAGCGACAGCTATCCGGAGCTGGTGACCTGGAGCCCGGCGCTGGAGGAAGTGAGCGCCGCGGACAAGCTGGCGCTGGTGGAGCGGCTGGAGCAGCTGACCCTGGCGCAGGATGAGCGCATCGACCAGGCCATGGCCAGCATATTCTCCATGGGCGGGGAGACCGCCATGGTGAACACCGAGGGCCTGGACGTGGCGATGAAGAGCAACGTGCTGGGCGGCTATGTGGAGGCCGTGGCCCGGGAGGGCGAGAAGGTGAACACCGGGTTCAAGATGTTCTTCACGATGGACCCGGAGCAGATCGACCTGGAGAAGGTCGCCCGGGCGGCGGCGCACGAGGCGGTGTCCGGGCTGGACGCCGTGCAGGCCCCCTCCGGCAGCTATCGCGTGCTGCTGCGCAGCGACGTGGCCGCCACGCTGCTGAGCACGTTCTCCGGCGTGTTCTCCGCCGACAACGCCCAGCGGGGGCTCTCCCGCCTGAAGGGCCGGGAGGGCGAGGCGATCGCCAGCGGCTGCGTGACGCTGCTGGACAACCCCCATCTGGCGGGCAGCGCCGCCTCCGCGCCCTTTGACGGCGAGGGCGTGGCCACCTATGAGAAGGCCGTGATCGAGGACGGCAGGCTGAACACGCTGCTGCACAACCTCAAGACCGCCCACAAGCAGGGCGTCGGGACCACCGCCAACGGAAGCCGCCCGGGCTACGCCGCGCCGGTGGGCGTGGCGCCGAGCAACTTCTACTTCAAGCCCACGGACGTGAGCTTCGACGGCATGCTGGAGAAGCTGGGCGACGGGCTGCTGGTCACCGAGATGCAGGGCATGCACGCCGGGGCCAACCCCATCACCGGCGATTTCTCGCTGGCGGCGAAGGGCTTCATGGTGCGCGGCGGCAGGATGGCCGAGGCCGTGGCCCAGATCACCATCGCCGGGAATTTCTATGAGCTGCTGGGCGGCATCGAGGCCGTGGGCGGCGATCTGGAGTTCCTCGCGCCGGGCGGCAGCTGCTTCGGCAGCCCGAGCCTGATCGTGGAAAAGCTGAGCGTGGCGGGGAAATAAAAAAGCGCGATGCGAAAAAAATGGGCAACAGTCATTTGGCTGTTGCCCGTTTTGCCGCGGGTCGTCCCGCGCCTTCGAAGATGTTGATCTCGTTGCGGCGGGTGACGAGGGCGGAGAGGCCGGGATCGCGGACGGTCCAGGCGGCGAGGGGGGTGCGGAACATGAAGCGCTGGAAGTGGGGGGAGAAGAAGCGGGGCGCGTTGGCGTCGTAGGCCACGAAGTCCGGCCGCGCGAGGCTGTTCAGCAGCAGGCCCGCCATCACGAAGGCGGGGAAGCGGCCCACAGTGGGGATGTAGTCGGAGATGGGGCCGACCAGCTGGCCGCGCACGAGCTGGCGGGCGTGGAAGCGGAACCAGGTGACGATCAGCGGGTTGAAGGATTCCACGATGTATTCGCCGGGGTAGTCCTTCATGTGCGCCAGCAGCGCCTCGCACAGGCTGCGGTTGAAGGGGCCGCTCTTGAGCTCCACCAGCAGCGGGGTCCTGCCGCCGACCAGGTCCAGCACCTCGCGGAAGGTGGGGATGCGGGCGTCCTCCCGGCCCGCCAGCGGCAGCGCCTTCAGTTCGGCGAGGGTCAGCTGATACACCTTGCGGGGGTCGCCGCACATGCGCTGCAGGTCGTCGTCGTGGAACACCACCACCTGCATGTCCTTGGAGAACTGGATGTCCAGCTCCATGCCGAAGCCGTGCTCCACCGCCGCCCTGAACGCCGGAAGCGTGTTTTCGACGATGCCCGCGTCTATGTCGTGCAGCCCCCGGTGGGCGAAGCGCTCGCCCCGCCAGCGGCGGGTTTTTTTGTAGCGCAGGCTCGGGTGGGTCAGGAAGGTGAGCAGGGCGAGTACGATCAGCAGTATCAGCCAGATGGACATGGACAAGACCTCGGTTCTGTGTTAATCTTCGACGTCGTAGTGCTCCAGCACGCTCTTGGCCGCGTCCGGGCGGTTGTCGCCGTGGCGGACGAACAGCATGGTGACGAAGGAGAGGGCGACGCAGGCGGCGGCGTAGGGGAACAGCGTGTGGTAGCCCACGTGCTCCAGCAGCCAGCCGGAGAGTATGGGCGTGAAGATCTGGGCGGCCATGGAGAAGGTGTAGTAGTAGCCGGTGTACTTGCCCACGTCGCCGCTGCGGCTGATCTCCACCACCATCGGGTAGGAGTTGACGTTGATGGAGGCCCAGGCGAAGCCCACCACCACGAACAGCACGTAGACCAGCGGGCCGAAGGTCCTGACCAGGCCGGTGGCGGCAAAGCAGGCCGCCAGTATGGCCGCGCCGATGAGTATCATCTTCTTGCGACCGATCCGGGAGGAGATGATGCCCACGGGCACATAGGAGACCACCGCGCCGCCGGTGGCGATCATCAGGCAGCTGGCCGCGCCGGAGAGGTCGCCCCACATGCGGGTGAAATACTTGGAATAGGCGGTGGTGACGGCGTTATAGCCCATGAACCACAGCGCCACGGAGCAGAGTATCAGCGCGAGGCTGCGCATCTGGTCCGGGGGCAGCTTGCCGCCGGAACGGGCGGCGTCCTCCGGCTCGCCCGGGTCGGCGTTGGCCTTGCGCAGCGCGTTCTCGTCCACCCGCCACAGCAGCAGCGCCACGGAGACCGCCATCAGCGCCGCCACCGAGATGAACACGCCGGTGTAGTCGGCGCGGCCGTCGGCATGGGTTCCAACCAGCAGCCGCACCGCCATCAGCGCGTAGATCGCGCCCAGCGCGCCGGTGAGGTTGATGATGGCGTTGGCCTTGGAGCGCAGCGGCTTGGGCGTGACGTCCGGCATCAGCGCCACCGCCGGGGAGCGATAGGTGCCCATGGCGATCAGCAGCAGGCCCAGCAGCACGATGAACAGGCCGAAGCGGCCCGGTGCGTCCGCGCCGGAGAGCAGCAGCGTCAGCGTCACCGCGCAGGCCGTGCCGAACAGTATGAAGGGCATGCGCTTGCCCAGGCGGGTGTTGGTGCGGTCCGACAGCTTGCCGAACAGCGGCAGCAGGAACAGGGCCAGCACGTTGTCCGCGGCCATGATCGCGCCGGAGACGCTGTCGCCGATGTGGAAGGTGTCCCGCAGGATCAGCGGGATGATGGTGTCGTACATCTGCCAGAAGGCGCAGATCGAAAAGAACGCCAGCCCGATCAGCAGCGTTCGCCGGGTGTTCAGCTTCATGGCGGGGCCTCCTGAGGGTGTTATATGTTTATATTATAGCTCCGGGAGGGGGATTAGGCAAGGGGGATGCTACAGGACGATGTCCCCGAAGCGGTAGCCCTCGGGGAGGGGTTCTTCGCGGAGGAAGGGGAAGGAATCGTCCCGGAGGATGGGCAGGAAGGCGGCATAGGGTATGGCGGGGAATTCGCTGCCGTAGCTGCTGGCCCCGAACCAGCCGCCCTCGTGGGCGCGGAGGTTCAGATCCCGGGCGAACTTGGTGGCGTTGCAGCAGTCGTGCAGCGCGATGGGCCAGCGCTCCTCGGCGGCGCGGCGCATCAGCTTCAGCGTCAGCTCGTGGCTGAATATGGGGGAGAGGTAGCCCAGGCGGTACATGTACATGTTCTCGCCCCAGTAGTTCTCCAGGTTGTTGGGGTTCAGGTGCAGCTCCGCGCAGTTCATGAAATCCAGGCCCGTGGAGAGTATGGCGGTGCGCTTCGACAGGAAGGCGTCGTACAGCTCGGGGGTCATGGGGGTCTCTATGCCCACCATCGGGATGTATTTTTTGGCGATGCCGATAGCCTCGATCACCCGGTCCGCGCAGCCGCTGGCTCCCAGGTTGAAGCGCAGCTCGTCCAGGCCCGCCTCGCCCAGCGCCCGCAGGTTTTCCTCCGTGGCCAGGGTGCCGTTGGTGTACAGGTGCTGATAGACGCCGGCCTCGTGGAAGCGGCGGATGACGCCGTAGTACTTCTCGATCTCCATGAAGGGCTCCAGATAGACATAGGCGATGCCCGTGGGGCGCACGCTGGCGCTGAGCAGCAGATCGATGTCCTCCTCGCGGCAGCGCGTGCCGCCGATCTCCCAGTAGCCCTCGCCGATGGGCGGCTGATCCTCCATCTCGCCGTAGTCGTAGCAGAAGGGGCAGCGCAGGTTGCAGCGGTTCGTTTTGCGGATGGCGCTCAGGCCCGTGCCCAGCAGGCAGGACCGGCAGCCCTTGGGGAAGCGGGCGTCGTCGCCGACGTAGCACGTGCGGCCGTTCAGGGACTTCAGGCCGGGGATCTCCGACTTAAGCGCCTCGATCCGGGCCGCCTCGGCCATCTCGATCTGGGAGAGCGTCGCCAGGGCCAGCTCCTGCTGGCGGGGCGGGAGGGGCTCGTCCTCCGGAAGCTCCGCAAAGAATTCAAACCAGGCCAGCGCGTCGTGTTTTGAGATCAGCATGGTGTGCCTCCTGTGGGTGTGGAGTAGAATGTTCTTATTGGGGAAGGGCGGTCTTGACGCACTCGTCCGCGATGGCGGCGGTGACGAATTCGTTCAGGGAGATATTGCGCTGCTTGGCGCAGAGCACCGCGGTGCGATGCAGCGCGGACGGTATGCGAACGTTGAACTGCCCCTTGTATTCCTTGTCGGGCTGTCTGCCGACCTCCCGGCACAATTCGAGGTAATTGTCTACGGATTGGTGGAACATGGTCTCCAATTCGGCGATGGAGGTGCCGTGGAAGGCCAGCGTATCGTTGACGCCGATGATTTCGCCAATGAAAAGGTTGTCCTCGTCGGAATAGCGGATGCTGGCGTGATAGCCCTTATATTCCATCATATTTGTCAGTCCTCCTTGTATTCGCCGATATCCCGCAGAAACTGGCGGGTCAGCTTTACCTGGTAGGGATAGAGCGCATTTTCTGGGTGGGGTTCGTCGAAGGCGAGTATCCTGCCGCTGGATTCGTGGTAAAAGCGGATTCCGGAGCCCCTGCCGCCCTGCCCCTTGACGCAACCGCACTGGGACATCAGCTGTGCCAGCTCCTGCTTGGTGAAATCCCGGGGCAGGCGCTTTTGAAACAGCTGGCGCAGCAATTTTTCCTTTGTAGGCATGGTATAGCCTCGATTCTGCGGTACTAATTTTCAGTTACATTATATGCTTGTGCATGCTGTTTGTCAAGCAAATGGCTTATTGGGATCAGGCGTGGATGATGGCCTTCGTGCTGCCGTCGATCAGCACGCCGTCGCCGTCGTTGAGGCGGAGGACGCGGACATTGTTGGCGCGTTCATAGTCGGCGCAGGTCTTCGATGCACCGGGGAACATGATGGTTGGCGGCCTTGTATTGATCGTCCGCGGTGACCACCAGCGCCGCGGTCTTGCAGCGGGCGGTGTGCGGCGCGAGGGCGTCCGGCAAGGCGCTGCCGGTCAAGCCGTTGGAGCATAGAAGCAGCATGGTACACCTCCGGATCATGGCATCACAGCTGCCAGTCTTCGATGCGCAGGCCTTCGACCCGGACGAATTCCCGGGTGTTGTGGGTGACGAGTATGCAGCCCAGGGAGCGGGCATGGGCGGCGATCAGCGTGTCCCGGTCCCCGATGCGCTGGCCGGTGCGCTCGAGCGCCGCAAAGATCTCCCCCGCATGGAGTGCGGCGGATTGGTTGAAATCGAGGATGCGTATCCCCAGAAGGATCTGGTTGATGGCGATGCGGTTCTGATCCGGGCGCGCGCTCTTCCGGATGCCGTATTCAAGCTCCGCGAAGGTGATCGACGATATACACAGGCCTTGGCCGAGACGGTCGATGACGCGGGCGCGAATGGGCCAATCCGGGTGGCGGACGGCGGCGATCAGCGCGTTGGTATCCAGCATGTAGCTCATAGGGCGTCCCTCGGGGAGGGAATGTCCTCCGGCGCTCCGTCTGCAAGGAAATCGTCCGTCAGCATGGCTGCGCCTTGTTCGAAGGCCTTGGCCAGAGAGGCTTTCGGCGTGAGCATCAGCGTGTCGCCGACCTTGTTGACGTAGACCTCGTCCACGTCAAAGCGATACTGCTTGGGGATGCGCACGGCCTGGCTTCGGCCGTTGGTGAAGATGCGGGTGGTTTCCATGGCGATGCCTGCCTTTCCTGAAGGGTCAATCATAGTATATATCATGCCGTGTATCCTGTCAAGGGGACAGAAAAGGGGGGGACTGCCGGGCGGCAGTCCCCCCTTTGGGGCGGGAGCATCAATCGCCGAAGCTGATGCCGAGCATCTTGGCTTCCTTGATGATGGAGGCGTCGGGATCGACCATCTTGAGCTTGCCGGCGACGTCCTTCAGGGCGACCTTGACGATCTCGCGGTTCTTGTAGCCCACCATGAAGCCGAATTCCTTCTTCAGGATCAGCTTGCCGGCCTCGGAGCCGAGGCGGCTGGCGAACACGCGGTCGTAGGGGCAGGGCGCGCCGCCGCGCTGGGTGTGGCCGGGGACGGTGACGCGCACGTCGTAGCCGGTCTTCTTGGTCAGCTTCGCGGCGATCTCGTAGGAGACCGACGGATAGGGGCTCTCGGCCTGCTTCTTGGCCAGCTCCTTCTTGGACAGCTTGGCGTCCTTCTTGGAGATCGCGCCCTCGGCGACGGCCAGGATGGTGAAGGACGCGCCGCGATCGTGGCGCTCCTTGATCTTCTCGGGCGTTCAGCGGCAGCCAGCCCACCTTGTGGCCCATGATCTCCACGATGAAGATGCGGCCGTGGGAGGCGGCGGTGGTGTGGATCATGTCGATGCAGTCGGTGGCGATGTCCACGGCGGACTGGAAGCCGAAGGTCATGTCCGTGCCCCACAGGTCGTTGTCGATGGTCTTGGGCAGGGTGACCACGTTCAGGCCCTGCTCGCTGAGCAGGTTGGCCGTCTTGTGGGTGCCGTTGCCGCCCAGGATCACCAGGCAATCCAGCTGGAGCTTGTAGTAGGTCTGCTTCATGGCCGCGACCTTGTCGATGCCGTCCTCTTCGATGACCTCGATCATCTTGAAGGGGGTGCGGCTGGAGCCGAGGAAGGTGCCGCCCTTGGTGAGTATGCCGGAGAAATCATCGTAGGTGAGCAGGCGGAACCGGCCGTGGATCAAGCCCTGGTAGCCGTTCAGGAAGCCGTAGATCTCCACTTCCTCGTTGGAGTTGTACAGGGTCTTCGCGACGCCGCGCATGGCCGCGTTCAGCGCCTGGCAGTCGCCGCCGGAAGTCAACATACCGATGCGTATCATGGGGACACCTCTTTCTTGTGATTTGCCGTTTCGTTAAGACGGAAACATTGCTTTAACATATTATAGCGCGTTTGTGCGGATATGGCAAGGGGAAAATCAAGATTTGTTTTGGGACGTAAATTTGATTTTATCACCGCTTTTTCATCATCGTGTCATTGGCAGGAATGGGGGAATCTGCTATAATATAAAAGAGATCAATATGTCCTGATACAGACGGGAGGGCTTTTGGTGGAGAACGCGCCCATCGCAAAGCAGAGAGACATGAGCTATACCCAGAACCGGGAGCTGAGCTGGCTGAAGTTCAACGAGCGGGTGCTGGCCCAGGCCACGGACCCCACGGTGCCGCTGATGGAGCGGATGCGGTTCGTGAGCATATTCACCAGCAACCTGGACGAGTTCTTCATGGTCCGGGTGGGCAGCCTGATCGACATGGACATGTTGGCCCCCGACGAGACGGACAACAAGTCCGGAATGACGCCCCGGGAACAGGTGAGCGCCATCTGCGCGGCGGTGGGACCGCTGGTGGAGCGCCGGGACGCGATCTATCGCGACCTGATGAGCGCGCTGGACAACGCCGGGGTGACCGAGGCCAGCTTTGAGACCCTGACGGCGAACCAGAAGGCCTATGTGCAGGAATATTACAAGGAGAACATAAGGCCGCTGCTGTCGCCCCAGGTGATCGACAGGAGCCATCCCTTTCCCCATCTGCGCAACAAGGCGCTGTACGCGGCGGCGCTTTTGACGCTGAGCGGGGGCAAGGAGAAGCAATCGGGCGGCAAGGAAAAGCAAACCGGCGGAAAGGCGGCGACGGGCGGCGAGAAGAGGCCCACGGTGCTGGGCATCGTGGATGTGCCGGCGAGCCTGCCCCGGGTGATCGCGCTGCCCGGCGGCGGCGCGCGCTACATCCGCACGGAGATGGTGATCGCCGCCCACATCAAGAAGATATTCAAGATCTACGACGTCTCCGAGCAGGCCATCATCTCCATCACCCGCAACGCGGACATCAGCCTGAGCGAGGAGCACTACGACGAGGAAAACCCGGACTTCCTGAACTACATGCGCCACCTGCTGAAGAAGCGGGACAGGCTGGCCCCGGTCCGGCTGGAGCTGGAGGGCAAGGCGCCCCGGCTGGCCAAGCGGCTGTGTGAGTTCTTGAAGCTGGAGAGCGAGCGGGTGTTCAGCTGCGCCTGCCCGCTGACGCTGAATTACATCGACCAAATCGAGAAGGCGCCGACCCAGCTGTTCAACGCACCCCACGCGCCGGTGTATCCGGACTACCTGAACGCGGAGCGGCCCATATGGGAGCAGGTGGTCCAGCGGGACGTGCTACTGTTCTATCCCTACCAGAGCATGCAGCCCTTCCTGGATCTGCTGCGCCAGAGCGCGAAGGACCCGGACGTGCTGTCCATCAAGATCACGATCTACCGCCTGGCGCGGAATTCCGCCATCGCCAAGGCGCTGTGCGCCGCCGCCGAGAACGGCAAGGAGGTGACGGTGCTGATGGAGCTGCGGGCCCGGTTTGACGAGCAGAACAACATCGACTGGAGCCTGGAGCTGGAGGAGGCCGGCTGCCGGATCATATACGGGCCGGAGAATATGAAGTGCCACGCCAAGCTGTGCCTGATCACCCGGCGGGAGCGGGGCGGACTGGGCTACATCGCCCAGATCGGCACCGGCAATTACAACGAAAAGACCAGCACGCTGTACACCGACTTTTGCATGATGACCACCGATCCCGTCATCACCCGGGACGCGGTGAGCTTTTTCGACAACATGCTGATCGGCAACAGCGACGGGGATTACGAGAAGCTGCTGGTGGCCCCCAACGCCATGAAGAACCGCATCATGGAGATGATCGACGAGCAGATCGCTCGGGGCGCCGACGGGCGCATCCGCGTGAAGGCGAATTCCGTGACCGACCGGGAGCTGATCGACAAGCTGAGCGAGGCCAGCTGCGCCGGGGTGCGGATCGACCTGATCATACGCGGCATATGCTGCCTGGTGCCCGGGGTGCCGGGAAAGACAGAGAACATCACCGTGACATCGGTGGTGGGGCGGTTCCTGGAGCACAGCCGGATATACGCCTTCGGGGAAGGGCTGGAGATGAAGCTGTACCTGTCCTCGGCGGACTTCATGACCCGGAACCAGGACCGGCGCGTGGAGGTGGGCGGCCCGGTGCGCAGCCCGGAGCTGAAGCAGTTCCTGGAGGATTATTTGAACCTGCTGCTGGCGGACAACACCCGCGCCTGGCGGCAGCACGCCGACGGGACGTATACGCGGCTCGCCCCCGGCGAGGCACAGCCCATCGACGTGCAGGCATGGTATCTGTCGCACCCGATTGAGTTTGCGAAGTCGGTCATGCCGAGGGAGACGCTGAAGCAGAGGATGCGGAGGCTGTGGAAGAGATAGAGGAGAGACGACGGGGACCTCTTCCGGCCCTTCGGGCCACCTTCCCCAAAGGGGAAGGCGAAGTCGGACCGAAGGCGCAAGCGCATCGGCAGACGCGGGGTGTCAGAGTGGAATGCTGTTGGGAAAACGAGAGGGAGGATAAATCGTTATGGGAAGCATAAAGTACAGTTTTGAAAAATACAGCCGGAACAACACGCTGCTGTCCATCGTGATGGTGGTGCTGGGATTGGTGCTGTTCATCTGGCCGGGGAAGACGCTGACGCTGGCGGCTAGGATATTGGGCATCGCGCTGCTGGTCGGCGCGGCGGTGTCCGGGATTTCCTGGTACAGGGATAGGCACAAGGTGAGCGCGGGCTACACCATGCTGGCGATCGCGATCGCCTGCGCCGTGGCGGGCATCATCGTGCTGGCCGCGCCCAAGGGGGTCATCACGCTGCTGCCCAAGCTGATCGGCGCGGCCGTGCTGCTGAACGGCATCATCAACCTCGCCCAGGCGCTGGATCTGCGCCGGGGCAGCGGCAGCTGGACCTCCCCGCTGGTCATGGCGATACTGACCATCGCGCTGGGCGCGTTTTTGCTGTTCTTCGCCTTCAGCGCGATGAAGGCCGCCGTGATGGTGATCGGCGGAATATTCGTGTACAACGGGGCGTCGAACCTGTGGATCGAGTCGCGGTACAGGAAGATGGGGAAGTAGGAGAAAGCAGAAGGAAGCAGATTCTTCGCTCCGCTCAGAATGACAGAGAGATGTCGGGCGGGGGCGGAGATGGATGGATAGAGATGGGATTGAGGCGCTCCGGGAGGGGCGCCTCAATCGTATGAGTAGGTGGGAGGAGATAAACGGAGCGCCTCAATCGTATGCGAAGGCGCGGAAGGCTTCGGCGTTGGCGGGGAAATCGTCCACCCGCAGGGCGGAGCCGTCGTCGGTGTAGCTGCCGTCCACAGGCAGCCGCTTCTGCTCGGGGACGCCGGCGGCGAGGGCCTTTTCGCCCAGGGAGAGCAGCTGGATCAGGGACAGGTTGGTGTCCGAGGCGTCCAGCAGCGCCCGGGCGAGCCGGATGAGCCGGAGGGGGTTCCACAGGCTGGAGCGGACCTTTTTCAGCATGGCCTCTAGCAGCGTGCGCTGGCGGCTGGCCCGCATGAAGTCGCTGTCCAGCTTGCGGATGCGGGCGTAGGCCAGGGCCTGGACGCCGTTCAGGTGTGTCGTTTCGCCACCGAGGACCAGGTCCGGCGCGGTGTAGCCCCGGGCGGCAAGCCGGGCACGGGCACCGTCGATCAGGTCGTTGAGGGCGCTGAGTTCCGCCTCCGAGAGGGGAACGTCCACGCCGCCCAGGGCGTCTACCGCCCCCGCCAGCGCGGCGTAGTCCACCGCGATGTAGTGCATCAGGTTCAGCCCGAAGGCCTGGTTCAGCGTCTTCATCACCAGCTGTGGGCCGCCGTGGGCGTAGGCCGCGTTCAGCTTGTCGGCCCCGTAGCCGGGGATGTTCACCACGGTGTCCCGGAGGATGCTGGCCAGGCGCAGCTGGCCGTAGCCGACGGAAGCGATCATGACGGTGTCGCTGCGGCGGCTGTTCTCCCGTAGCTCGTCCAGGCCCAGCAGCAGTATGTTTGCGCGGCTGGCGGGCAGGCCGTCCGTCAGGGAGAGGTCGACGTCCTCCGGCTCCACCGCGAACAGCGAGACCGGCAGCGCGTAGAGCAGGCCGACGCAGAGCAGGATGAGGATCAGCACAAGCGCCAGCAGGCGCAGGCACAGCTCCGCCAGCCACCCGCCGAGGGTTTTCCTTCGGCGGCGTGGCTGGCGGGGGCTTTTTTTCTTTTGGTAGGGTTCGTAGTACATGGAGGGTGTGGGGGTTGGTCGGGGAGGGAGGGGGGAGGGGGACGGGGAGCCCCACCGGCCCTGCGGGCCACCTCCCCACTGCGGTGGGGAGGCTTTTGGGGGAGGGGGAACGACGAGGACCTCTTCCGTCTGGCCTGCGGCCAGCCACCTTCCCCAAAGGGGAAGGCTTTTGGGGGAGGGGGAACGAGGCGGGCGGCGCATCGCCGCCCCTACGAGGGGAGGGGGACGATGAGGACCTCTTCCGTCTGGCCTGCGGCCAGCCACCTTCCCGGTAAGCGTCCGACGAAGTCGGACTGAAGGCGCAAGCGCAGCGAAGCAAGACGCGCCTGAAACCCGCGACCGAGCGAAGCGACAGGCGCGGGGCGCAGAAGGGGAAGGCTTTTGGGGGACGGGGAAGGCTTTCTGACTAATGCCTAATGCCTGATACCTGAACTCTCAGATCTGGATCGGGAGGGGGCGGGTGAGCATGGCGCGGGAGAGGGGCAGGCCCTCCAGCAGCGCGGGCAGGGCGGCGAGGGCGTCCACGGGGGCGCTGGCCAGCAGGGCGGGCAGCAGCCGCTGGGACACGGCGCGGTCCAGCACCGCGGTGGGATCGGCGGCGTCGCCCAGGGCGTGCAGCATCAGCGCGCAGTAGCGCCAAGCGTCGTCCAGCGCCCGGCGGGACGGCATTGCGCCGTGCCGGGCGAGGCCCTCCCGGAGCGCCTCCATCCGCGCGTCCATGGCGGCGGGCAGCGGGGCGTCGGGGATGTTCAGGGTCAGGGAGGCCGGGGCCTCCGGGGCGCAGGCCGCGCGCGCGCGGGGTCGCCAGGGGGAGCCCGGCTTCGGCTCCAGCCGCACGGTGAAGCCCCGATCCAGCGCGTGGGCGCTCAGCGGGAAGCCGCCGTCCTGCACCGTCAGGCACAGCCGCCAGCGGGGACGCAGCCGGGAGGCGAGGCCCCGCAGCGGGTCCGCGGTGGGATGCAGGTTGGCGTCGTCCAGCAGCAGCAGCGCCGGGGTGTCCGGCAGCGCCTCCAGCGCGGCGAGGCGGGCGTCCTCCTCCAGGGAGCCCCGCCCGGGGGCGAAGGGCACGAAGCGGTCGATCTCGGTGAAGCCCAGGGCCTCCGCCAGCAGGCGGACGGTCTCGGTTTTGCCGCAGCCCACCGGGCCGGAGAGCACCAGCACCGGGCTGACGGCGGCGCAGGCGCACAGGTTCAGCGCCTCCGCGCGGGTGATCGCAAAGCCCGAGGCGTCGAAGCGGTTCATCACCCGCACCGCCAGGGCGTTCAGATCGATGTTTTGAAGGGTCGGGGGCGCCGGGGGCACGGCCTCGGCCTCGCCCTTGATCTGGCGCATGCGCTCCAGCATGTGCTCGCTGAGGGCGAAATGGGTCAGCTGCTGCTCCAGCGCCTCGCCGGTCAGCTGCTCCACGGCCTTGCGGGCGTCCCGGGCCGCGGCCCGGGATTCTTCGGCCAGCTTTTCGTATTTCGCCTGCTCCGCCTGGGCGGCCCTGGTGCGCTTCACGGCCTCCGCCAGGAAGCCCGCCTCGTCCCGGCGCAGCTCTTGCTTCAGGGATTCCCGGGTCTCGGCGTTTTTGAGGTTCAGGTGGTCCAGCTCGCCCAGCAGCGCCAGGCGTCGGGCCTCCAGGTTATCCAGGTGCTTTTCGATGTCCAGCTTGCGGGCGGCCTCCCGGCATTCCTCCAGGGAGGCGCCGAATTCCTCGATGCCGCCCAGGGATTCCAGCAGGTCCTTGCGCAGCTGGGGCTGGGACCAGACCTCCCGGACCGCGCTGACCGCGCCGTCCACGGGGCTGGCCAACGGCGCGCCGGTCTGGATCGAGGCCACGTTCTGGCCCAGCTGGTTCAGCCGGGAATGCTGCCACTTTTCGTCGATCAGCTCCTGCAGGCTGCGGCCGCGGCGGGGATTCAGGCCGCTCTGGGCCGCGAGGCTGCGCTGGGCGGGGCTCAGCCGCGGGTCCACCGGGCGGGGCAGCATGCTGTCGTCGTGGTGGATCCAGGGCTTGCCCTCCTCGACGGGGGCAGGCGCTTCGGGGGCCTTTGGCTCCTGCTCTTCCGGGGCCGGGGCGGGCGGCTCGACCGGCTGGGGCTTCGGGGGCTCGGGCAGGGGATCAGACTTCTCCGGAGCCGGGGCGGGCTTTTCCTCCTGGGCGGCCCGGGGTTGCCGCGGGGCGGGGGCGTCGGAGATGCGCTCCATCTCGCCGGGGGGCAGTATGGCGAAGGACACCGTCTCCTCCCGGAAGCCGGGCAGATCGAACACCTGGGCCTTGTCCAGGGGACAGGTCCTGTCCGTGGGGATGAGCCGGGGGGCCTCCTCGGCGTCGGGTTGCGCCTGCCAGACGTAGATTTCGGGGCTCAGGCTCTCGCCGCGCAGCAGCGCGCAGCCGTTGCGGGCCGCGGACGGCTGGGATTCCCGGGCCGATTCCGGCAGGATCTCGAAGATCATGTCCGGCGCGGGCTCGCGCACCACGTCGGAATAGATGATGAAGGCGTTTTGCTCGGCAGAGCCCTCCCGATAGTTTTTGTTGGGACGGATCTTGTCGTTGTCGTCGGGGTGGGCGCGCAGATCCACCACGCTGAACAGCCCGATGCGGCGCATGCGGGCCTTGAAATGGTAGGATTCGTTTTTATCCGGCACGATGCGGATGCAGCCGTCCTCGGGATAGGCCTTCGCTTCGGCATAGGGGACATAGCGCCCGTCCGCCTCCACCAGCAGCGGCTTGAAGCGGAAATAGGATTTGAGAGGGTTGTCCTCCTCCAGTATGCCGATACATAGTTTTCCGGGCAGTGACATAGCGCAACCTCCATTGGCCCGCTCCTGTGGATTTGAGAGGGAGCAGGCGATATCCGGGCGAAGCCGGTGCAGGGTATAGACACTCAACTTACAAACATTACCTTCATGTTAATTGTATCATCCACCCATGCGGGTTGTCAAGACCCGGCGCAAATTATAGGGGCGGGCTATTGCCACGGCCAGCGGATTTCCGGGGTGTAGTCGTCAGGGGCGAGTTCCGGGGGGATGCGGGCGTCGAAGCGGCGGAGGATTTGCAGCTCCAGGTCGGTCAAGGCGGGTCGGGGCAGCGCTTGCAGCAGCGACAGCAGCGTCTCGCCTCGGGCGGGGTCGGCGTCCGTAGGCAAGGAGAGGCGCAGCACCAGGCGCTCCAGCGGGGGCCTGCCCTTCGGGCCGAAGCGGTATTCGGCGTCGCAGGCCAGGGCGTAGACGTCGCTCGCGCCGCCCGCGCGGCTGACCGTGAGGCGGAGGACGGAGCGACCCGGCAGGCCCTCGACCTCGGCGGCGAGGTCGAAGGGGCGGTACAGGAACAGCTCCCCCGGGGTGACCCGGAGGTACTGGCACAGCGTGTTCAGCGTGTCGAATTGCACGCCCTTGGCGCTGCGGCCGGTGAGGGCCGTGAGCGTGGTGCGGGAGATGTGGGTGTCCTCGGAGACCTTCGAGAGGGTGAGGCGGCGCTCCGCCAGCAGCACGGACAGGTTGGGGATCAGCATGGCGCACCTCCTGGGGATTGAATGACCAAATTGTACAGGAGATTGGACGTTTTGTCAAGGAGGATGGTTGACTTGACCGAAAGTCTGTACTATAATCATATTGTTCAGACTATTGGACAATATGAATTGAATGGAGGATATATTATGACGGCGAAGGAGTATCTGGGACAGGCAAAGCGGGCGGAGGCGCGCATCGGGGCCATGCTGGAGCGTCGGCAGCGCTACCGCGGGATCGCCGTGAAGCGCGGCGCGGGTGAGGCGGACGGGCTGGCCGGACTGGAGGCGGACATCGACCGGCGGATCGGGGAATACGTGGAGCTGGTGCGCGGCATCGAGGCGACCATCGACCGGGTGCGCAGCGAGGAATGCCGAGAGGTGCTGCGGTACCGGTATCTGAACGGATGGAGCTGGCAGGTCATCGCCGAGCGGACCCACTATTCCAAGGATTGGCTGTGGCGGCTGCATGCCAGGGGGCTGGAGGCCGTGGAGGGGGAGAGAACGGTATAAACACGACAGAAAAAGCCAGTTTTTGCGGGATATTATATAGAGTAGTGGACGCAATCGCGCGGGAGGTGAGGATGATCGACAACATCAGGCGTACGGATTGGAACGTCATCCGGGAGGAATACATCGCGGGCGGCGTCGGGCAGCGGGAGCTGGCCGAGCGGCACGGGGTGGCGTACAGCGCCGTGAGGCGGCGGGCCGCGGAGGAGCAGTGGGTCCGGCTGCGGACGGAGGCGCTGCGGGGCGGCGGGGAGGCGAATTCCGCGGGCAACGACGCGGGAGGCGGGAACGCGGATATCGCCCTGAGGCTGCGGAAGAAGCTGTTGATGCGGCTGGAGCGCGTGGCGGATGCCATACCGGACGGGGCGGTGACCGAGCTGAAGGCGCAGGACGACAGCGCCACGACGCGGCTGTTCAAGCTGAGGGACCTGACCGCGGCGTACAAGGACCTGGCCGGGGAGATCGAGGCCGGGGAGAGCGGGGATGTGGAGGACCTCGGGGTGCTGGCGGAGCTGTTGAAGTAGGGAGAGCAGGATGGTGGACGGGGAGCCCTATCGGCCCTGCGGGCCACTTCCCCACTGCGGTGGGGAAGCCTTTGGGGAGACGGGAGGTTGGCAAGGAATGGAGGGAGAGGATGGGCAGGACGGCGACGATCCCCTGGGGGCGGTTCAGCGAAAAGCACCGGGCGTACATCAAGGCGGCGCTGAAGCACCGGATGTGTGTGGCCGAGGGGGCGATACGCTCCGGGAAGACCATCGACCACTGCATCATCGCCGCGGCCTACCTGGAGGACGCGCCGGACCGGTTCCACCTGGCCAGCGGCTCCACCATCGCCAACGCCAAGCTGAACATCGGCGTGTGCAATGGCTTCGGGCTGGAGAACCTTTTCCGGGGCCGCTGCCGCTGGGGGCGGTACCGGGACAACGAGGCGCTGTTCATCGACGCCCGCGCCGGGGAGAAGATCGTGATCTTTGCGGGCGGCGGGCGCGCGGACAGCTATCGCCACATACTGGGCAACAGCTACGGGCTGTGGATCGCCACGGAGATCAACGAGCACTACGACTGCCCGGACAGCCGCACCAGCTTTGTGAAGGTGGCCTCGGGACGACAGATCGCGGCGGCACGGCCCTTTACGCTGTGGGACCTGAACCCCTGCGGGCCGAAGGCGCCCATCTATGAGGATTACATCGACAGGTACCGCCGGGAGGGGCTGGCGGGGGGCTATCTCTACGAGCACTTCACGATCCGCGACAACGCCACGGTGACGCCGGAGCGCATCGCGGAGATCGAGAGCCGCTACGACGTGAACTCGGTGTGGTACCGAAGGGACATCCTGGGGGAGCGGGCCGTGGCGGAGGGGCTGGTGTACCGGCAGTTTGCCGACGACCCGGACCGGTTCATCGTGGACGAGCCGCCGGAGCCGCTGCGGTACGCCGTGATCGGCGTGGATTTCGGCGGCGGGACGTCGGCGCACGCCTTCTGCTGCGTGGGGGTGACGGCGTCCGGCGCGGTGGCGGTGCTGGACGAATACCGGGAAAAGCGGGCGCTGGATCCCAACGCGCTGGCGGAGGCCTTCGTCGACTTCGCCCGGCGCTGCCAGGGGCGATGGCTGGTGGCGGACGCCTGGTGCGATTCCGCGGAACAGACGCTGATCAACGGCCTGCGGGCCGCCTGCGGCGCGCAGCGGATGGCGCTGAACGTCGGCAACGCGTTGAAGCGGCCAATTAACGACAGGATCCGCGCGGTGTGCGGCCTGATGGGCGCGGGCAGGTTCTTCGTGTGCAGGCGGTGCAGCGAGACCATCGACGCGCTGCGGTGTGCCGTGTGGGACGGCAGCAGGGCGACGCAGGACGTGCGGCTGGACGACGGCAGCACCAACATCGATAGCCTGGACGCCATGGAGTACGCGCTGGAGCGGGATATCCCGATGCTGACGGAGATGATGGGAATGGGGAATCAGATATGATCAAGGAGCTTATTCGGAGGGGGCGAAGTCGGATGCGGAAGGTGGCCGGCGATCTGGGGCTGGCGAAGGAATTCAAGGACGTATTTGAGCTGGACGGCGTGCCCGCCTATCGCCAGTTCTACGACAAGGGCATCTTTCTGTGGAAGGCGCTCTACCGGGGCAGCTACGCGCCGTGGCACCTGGTGCCCGCGCCGACCATCGACAATCCCCGGGCCGTGCGCCAGATGTACCGGCTGAACGCCGCGAAGGCGGTGAGCGCCGAGCTGGCCGGGCTGGTGTGGGGCGAGCAGTGCGGCATCCGCGTGAGCATGAAGGGTGGCAGCGGCGAGGGGGACGACCCGCTGAACGCCTTCGTGGCGTCGGTGCTGGAGGAGAATGCCTTCGCGGGGAAGCTGCAGCAGCTGATCGAGCAGGGGCTGGCGCTGGGCGGCGCGGCGATCAAGGTGTGGTATGAGGCGGGGGAAGACGGGGGGACGACCTCTTCCGTCCCGCCTGCGGCGGTCCACCTTCCCCTGAAGGGGAAGGCTTTCGGGGAGGCGGGAAAAGGCGGGGGGACGACCTCTTCCGTCCCGCCTGCGGCGGTCCACCTTCCCCTGAAGGGGAAGGCTTTTGGGGAGGCGGGAAGGATCCGGCTGGGCTACTGCATGGCGGACCAGTTCGTGCCGCTGTCCTGGGACAATGCCCGGGTGACGGAGGGCGTGTTCATCTCCCGGCTGGCCAGGGGCGGCCTGTACTACACCCGGCTGGAGTGGCACCGGTGGGACGGGAGCGCGTACATCGTCGAGAACCAGCTGTTCCGGGCGGAGGCGCAGCAGGGCAGGAACCCCGGCGAGCGGCAGGACATACTGGGCGTGCGGGTGCCGCTGGAGGACGTCTATCCCGGGCTGGACGGACGCACGGAGGTGCGGCTGGGTGAGAGCCTGTTCACCTACTGGCGCACGCCCATGGCCAACAACCTGGACGACGACAGCCCGCTGGGCGTGAGCATCTACGGCAACGCGCTGGAGACGCTGCACGCGCTGGACATCTGCTATGACAGCCTGGTGAACGAATTCAGGCTGGGCAAGAAGCGGATCATCGTGCCGGCGCGGTGCGTGCGGACGGTGGTGGACCCCGGCACGGGGACGCCCAGGCGCTACTTCGACCCGCGGGACGAGGTGTATGAGGCCTTCGCCAGCGACGAGAAGGACGAGCTGAAGATCCAGGACACCAGCGTGGAGCTGCGGGTGGAGGAGCACGTGGCCGCGCTGAACGCCTTCCTGTCCGTGCTGTGTTTGCAGCTGGGGTTCAGCGCGAACACGTTCAGCTTCGACCAGCACGGCGGGATCCGGACCGCCACCGAGGTGGTCAGCGAGAACAGCAAGACCTACAAGACCATTCGGACCGTGCAGAACCAGCTGGTGCCCGCACTGGAGCACGTGGTGCGCAACATCATCGACGTGGCGGCGCTGTACGGCGTGCGCTGGCAGGGCGTGCCGGTGGAGGCGCTGGCCGCCGGGGGGTACGAGGTGAAGGTGACCTTCGACGACGGCGTGACCCAGGACCGGCAGACCAACATCCGGGAGGGCATGGCGCTGGTGAACGCGGGGCTGCTGAGCCGGTTTACGTTCCTGACCGACAGGAAGTACGGGCAGGGGCTGACGGAGGCGGAGGCGACGCGGGAGCTGGAGCGGATCCGGTGGGAGAAGGAGGGGAGAGGGGTGTAGAAGGGGAAGGCAGGGGAGCCCCACCGGTCCTGCGGACCACCTCCCCACTGCGGTGGGGAGGCTTTTGGAGGGCGGGGGCCAGGGCGGGCGGCGCAACGCCGCCCCTACGGGGACGGGGGGACCTCTTCCGTCTGGCCTTCGGCCAGCCACCTTCCCCAGAGGGGAAGGCTGGGCGGGCGGCGCAACGCCGCCCCTACGGGGGACGGGGGAACGACGGGGGACCTCTTCCGTCTGGCCTTCGGCCAGCCACCTTCCCCACAAGCGTCCGACGAAGTCGGACTGAAGGCGCAAGCGCAGCGAAGCAAGACGCGCCTGAAACCCGCGACCGAGCGAAGCGACAGGCGCGGGGCGTAGAAGGGGAAGGCTAAGCCGCTCCTATGGGGGATGGGGACGACGGGGAACATCGTCTCCCTGGCCCGGCAGGGCGTTAAACATGCGCGACGGTCAGGCTCAGAGGGCGGCGGGCTCGCCAGGTGCGCCGCACGGGACCGAAAAAAGGAGGAGTAGACATGGCAGGTATCTTCACACGCAAGGCGATTGCCGCGATACTGAACGACGAGGCGCTGAGCCCGGAGGAGCGGGCCGACCAGCTGTTCGGGCTGTACGGAAGGGCGCTGGAGGACGGGTATGTGACCCGCAGCGCGGCCCAGGCCGCCGCTTTGGCGGCGGCGGAGGAGGCAAAGGCGCAGGTCGCCATGGGAGACGTGCGCGAGAGCCCGGAGTACCGGGAGCTCCAGGAGCGCTTCGACGCCTATCAGGCGCGCCAGGACGCACGGGTCTCCGGGGCATTTGCCGACGTGAAGCCCAAGTTCTTCGACGCGGTGTATGACCTTGTGGATCGCTCGGAGGGGGCGATACCCCTCGAGGAGCAGCTGGCCGCGATCCGGGAGCGCTTTGAGGAGTACTTCATCGCGCCGCGGCAGGAGGCGAGGCTGCCCCGATTCGGCGCGCCCACCGTGGGCAGCATGCCCAGGGGCGGAACCGGCGCGGCGCGGGAGTTCGCGCGCGCCTGGGATTTTGGCTTCAGGAACAACGACTGACGAGAGGAGCTGACGAGCAATGGCATTTACCCAGCAGAACGTGAACTACGCGGCGGAATACAGCCGCGCGCTGGCGAACGCATACCCCTATCTTTCCTATTTCAGCGAGATCTGGGGCGCGCCGAACGCGCAAATGTGCAAGCCCGGCATCGGCAAGACGATGTACATTCCCAGCCTGACCACCGCCGGCGCCCGGGCCGCGGGCCGCGACCAGATCACCGGCACCTTCAACCGCAATTGGAACAACAGCCTCCAACCGGTGACGCTGGACATGGACCGGGAGTGGGACACCCTGGTGGACCCCATGGACATGGACGAGACCAACATGGTGGCGACCATCGCCAACGTGACCCGCACGTTCACCGAGCAGCAGAAGGTGCCCGAAATGGACGCCTACATGGCCTCGAAGCTGTACGGCTTCGTGTCGCCGGACACTGTGAACCTGACCACGAACAACATACTGACCAAGTGGGACAGCTTCATGGAGCAGCTGACCAACGCCCGCGTGAACAAGGACAGGGTGGTGGGCTATGTGACGCCGGCGCTGTTCAACATCATCAAGGGCGCCGTGGGACTGACCCGGTATCTGGACATCGGCGCCAACGGCGGCGAGCCCAACAGGATCAGTCGGGAGATCGCTCGACTGGACGGCGTGCCGCTGCACGTGGTGCCCACGGACATGATGAAGACCGCCTACGACTTCAGCGAGGGCTGGCGCGTGGCCGACAGCGCCAAGCAGATCAACCTGATCCTGGTGGACCTGGACGCCGTCGCCGCGCCGGTGAAATACGAGACCAGCATGCTGTCCGAGCCCACGGCCCAGAGCAAGGGCAAGTATCTGTACTACGAGCGCTATTACTACGGCGTGTTCAAGCTGAGCGGCCGCAACGGCATCATCGTGAATGCGGCGGCGTGATGATAAGCGCCAGGCGCAGCGAGGCTGAGGGTCCTGCGCATTGGATGTGCGGGCCCGAAACCCGTCGCCCGCCGACGGGCGCGGGGACGGGGCGACAGAGAGGGAGGCGGCAGGGTGGCGCAATATCTGAGTTATGAGGAGTATGCGGCGCTGGGCGGTCGGCTGGGCGAGGCGGAATACCCGCCGGCGGAGCTGAAGGCGCGCCGGCGCATCGACGCCATGACCCACGGGCGCGTGGCGCGGATGGCCCGGGTGCCGGAGGAGGTCAAGGCCGCCGTGGCGGAGATCATCGATGTGGAGGCGGTGTACGGCGCGACGGCCCAGGCGGTCGCGCCGGTGGCCGAGTCGTTTTCGACGGACGGCTATTCCGAGAGCTACGGCGACGCCCGGGCGCGCGCACAGGAGGTCCGGAGGCAGCTGGCCGAGGGCATCGCCGCGCTGCTGGACGGCGTGACGGACGACGAGGGTACGCCCCTGCTGTACGCGGGGGTGTGGTCGTGAGGCGACGGAAGGGAGGCGCGGCGCATGCGGCTTTGCGATGAGACGATCACCGTGCTGAACGCCCGGCACGACCCGCAGAGCGGGGACGTGGCGTACATCCCCACGGTGATCGCGGGGGCCTCCTGGTTCGCGGAACGGGCGAGCGCCGTGGACAGCCGCGGCGGCCTGGAAGGCGCGGGGCAGGTGCGCGTGCGCATCCCGGCGGACGCGGACGCGGGCGGCAGGGCCTGGGCGGACCCGGCGGCATGGGACCGCGCGGCGGACGTTTCCGGGCTGTGGACCCTGCGGGGCGGGGATGTGATCGCCCGGGGCGCGGTGAACGGCGGGGAGCTGACCCCGGAGGGGCTGCGGGAAGCGGGCCTTGATTGCATGACGGTGCTGGGCGTGACGGACAATCGCCGCGCGCCCGGCGCGCCCCACTGGCGCGTGACGGGGAGGTGAGCGCATGGAGATCGACAATGCGCAGAGGCTGAGGGACTGGTTGCGGGAATGCCCGGAGCTGGCCCGGTGCCCCTTCGGCGTGGATCACCTGGCCCGGGAGCCGGGCGGCTTCGCACTGTGCACGCTGCCCGGGGAGCTGAAGCGCCGGGAGAACATACTGGGCGGCCTTGAGCCACTGGCCCGTCAGGAGCGGGCGTTCGACCTGGACGCGCGGCTGCCATATAGGGCGGGGGCGGCGCAGAACCTGGAGAACCTGGCGCTGATGGGGCGGATCGCGGCGTGGATCGAGGCCCGGAGCGCAGAGGGCAGCCTGCCCGAATGGGCGGGCGGGCGCGTGACGGCGGTGCTGGCCGCGTCCGCCCCGGAGCTGCCGGATTTCGGCAGCGACACCGCACGGTACCGGCTGCGGCTCGCGGTGCGGTACGAATTGGATCAATAATGACAGGAGGTCATCGATATGGCTGAAAACATCACCGGCAAGATCGCGAGAAAGTATATGGCCCACTTCCTGGACGCCAGCTTCGGCGGCTCGACCCCGGACTGGTATCGCGTGGGCGAGGACCTGGAGGAGTTCAACGTGGAGCTGAACCCCGACACCGAGCGCAAGCAGAACATACTGGGCAACAACACCTTCGTGCACAACGGCTATGAGATCAGCGCCGACGCGGAGCCCTTCTACGCCCGCGTGGGGGACAAGCTGTTCAACCGGCTGCAGAGCATCGTGGACACCCTGGCCACCGACGACGGCTGCAAGACCTATGCGCTGGAGGTCCACCTGTGGGAGGAGGGCGCGACCAGCGGCACCTTCGTGGCCTATCGCCAGCAGTGCTATGTGATCCCCACCTCCTACGGCGGGGATACCAGCGGGTATCAGATCCCGTTCAGCGTCAGCTATGTGGGCGACAAGGTGAAGGGCAAGTTCACCCCCGCCAGCGGCGATACCCCGGCGAGCTGGGTGGCGGATGCTTGAGCTCTGATCCGTGAATGACGACCGTTCCGGCCTGCTGCGAAGCCGCAGGCCGGAACATGCAGAGGAGGATAGCATGGTTAAGGACAAGGCGATGGCCGTGGCGGTGATCACGGTGGACGACGGCAGCAGACGGGTGCCGATTCACAACGCCCAGGGCGAGGAGATCGGCAGCTTTGTGTTCCATCCCACGGACGTGGGCATCATACAGCGCTACAATGACATGGTGGCGCGCTTCGACGGGATCACCGCGCCGCTTTCCGGGCTGGACGATGGCGACGCCGCCGGGATGGAGGCGGCGCTGCGGGAGGCCGAGCGCAGGCTGTGCGACGCGGTGAACGAGCTGTTCGGCGGCGACGTGGCCGGGGCGTTCTTCGGGAGGATGCATCCCTTCTCCCCGGTGGGCGGCCGGTTCTATTGCGAGGCGGTGCTCCAGGCGGTGGGCGAATACATCTCCGGGCAGTTCGATGCGGAGACGGCGCGCTTCTCCAGCCGCACGGAGAAGTACACCCGGGCGGTCGAAGGCGAATGAGCTGCGCGCTGCCCCGGGCGCTGGAATTCGCGGGCAGGCGGTGGGCCATACGGGCCGATTACCGGCAGGTGCTGACCATACTGGAGGCCTTTGACGACCCGGAGCTGACGGACGCGGAGAAGGCCTACGTCTGCCTGCACAACCTGTACGTGGACTTCGGGCAGATCGACCCGGGGGACTACGGCGAGGCCTACCGGGCCGCAGTGGAATTCATCGACTGCGGCGCGGAGGGCGGCGGCGGGGCGCGGATGATGGACTGGGAGCAGGACGCGCCGCTGATCTTCGCCGCCGTCAACCGCGTGGCGGGCCGGGAGGTGCGCGCCGACGCCTTTCTGCACTGGTGGACCTTCCTGGGGCTCTTCATGGAGATCCGGGATTCCACCTTCGCCACGGTGCTGATGCTGCGCCAGAAGAAGGCGCGGGGCAAGCCGCTGGAGCCCTGGGAGCGGGATTTCTGGCAGAAGAACGCCGGGGTGTGCAGGCTCAGGCCGCGGCTGACCGGGGCGGAGCAGGCGGAGAAGGCGCGGCTGGAGCTGGTTTTGGGAGGAGGAGATTATGGCGAGGATTGACGGCGGGGCGATCGTGCTGGACGCGCGGATCGACGGCGCGGACTTCACCCGGGACGCGAAGCGGCTGTCCGGGGCGGCCCGGGAGCTGGACATCGCCGTGCGCCGCGCCGGGGAGGCGCTGCGCGCGTCCGCGGGGCGCTTCGGCCGGGCGGCGGAGGAATCGGTCCGGGCGACGCGGCTGCTGCGGACCCAGGCCCTGGCCGCGCTGGGGGACAGCGCCGCGGCCTGGAAGGCGGCGGCGGAGAAGCTGGACGGCCTGGATTACGCGATGCGCGGGCTGCGGGAGAGCACCCGGCTGGCCTTTGGGCCGATGCTGACGCTGGCGGCTCCGGCGCTGACGGGGCTGACACAACTGCTGTCCGGGGCGATCCTGAAGGCGGGCATGTTCGCGGCGGCGCTGACCGGGCAGGACGCCTTCGCCCGGGCGACGGAGAATCAGCGCAGGTATGCCGCCAGCCTGGGCAGGAGCAGCGGCGCGGCGCGGAAGCTGGAGCGGCAGCTGGCAAGCTTTGACAGGCTGGATATCCTGCGGGCGGACAGGGGCGGCTCCGGCGGCGGCGGGGGCGGACTGTCCGGGCTCGTCGACGGCGAGGCGCTGTTTCAGATCATCCCCATCGACGCGGGCATACGCGATTTCGTAGACCGTATCAGGGAGCTGTTCGCCCAGGGGGACTACGAGGGCGTGGGCAGGGCCCTGGCCGACGGGCTGAACGGCGCGCTGGAGAAGGCGGGCCGCCTGATCGAATGGGAGAACGTGGGCGAGTCCGTCTCCCGGGGCGTGGACGGCATATGCGGCATATTCAACGGCCTGGTGGACGGCGTGGACTGGGATCTGGCCGGGCGGACCTTCGGCAGCGGCGTGGACACGCTGGTGCGGGCGGCCAACCGGCTGATGTCCGGAATCAGGCTGGACGATTTGGGAAAGGCGCTGGGCACCGCGCTGAGCGGCGCGGTGGCGCAGGTGGACTTTGAGCAGCTGGGCGAGTTGATCGGCAGGCTGCTGACGGCGAAGCTGACCGTCGTGGCCAACGCCGTGGCGAGCTTCGACTGGAGGCAGTTCGGCGGCAAGCTGGCCGAGGGGCTGGGCGGGCTGCTGGGCGCGATGGGCGAGGCGCTGGACGGCATCGACTGGGCGGGCATCGCCGGGAACCTGACCGACGGGCTGAACCGCTTCATCGCCAGGGTGGACTGGGACGGCGCGGGCGGCTTCCTGGGCAGGCGCTTCAACGACGCGCTGGACGTGCTGAGGACCGCGGCGACCCGCTTCGACTGGGGCAAGGCGGGCAAATCCTTCTCCAAGGCGGTCAACGGCCTGGTGAGGACCGTGGACTGGACCGGGCTGGGCCAGCTGCTGGACAGGCTGCTGAACGGCGCGCTGGATTTCGCGCTGAGCTTCGTGAACGGCTTCGACGCGGACAGCCTGGCGACGGGCATATCGAAGGCGCTGGAGCAGGTGGACTGGAACGCGCTGGCCGGCAAGCTGTGGCAGCTGCTGGCGACGGCGCTGAAGAAGCTGGGCAGCATCGGCCAGGCGCTGTTCGGCGCTTCGCCCACCGCCCCGGCGGCGAAGCTGCGGGCGGCGGTGGAGTTCGTCACCGGCGCGGGCAAGGGCTATGTCTCGCCGCTGGAGGGGCTCAGGCAGCTGCTGGCCCCCGGCGCGAGCGTGGGCGTGCGGCTGGAGAAGCAGGGCTGGAGCAGCATCGCGCAGTACGTGGGCACCGCGGTGACGGTGCTGACGACGCTGGGCAAGTCCAACTGGAGCACGCTGGCCGGGTTCGTGGGCGACAGGATGACGGCGCTGGTCAACCTGGCCCGGGGCAATTACACCTCGCTGGGCGACTTCGTGGGCAATGGGATCAGCGCGGCGGTGTCGCTGGTCAAGTCCGGCTGGAGCACCCTTTCCGGGTTCGTGGGCGACGGCGTCTCCGTGCGGACCAGCCTGCAAAAGTGGGGCTGGAGCACCTTGGAGAGCTTCATCGGCCAGTACGCCACGATCAAGACCCAGCTGGAGAAGTGGGGCTGGAGCAGCCTGTCCAGCTTCGTGGGCGACAGCGTGTCGGTGCGCACGGCGCTGCAGAAGTGGGGCTGGAGCACGATACAGGCCTTCGTGGGCGACAGCGCCACGGTGCGGACTAGCCTGCAAAAGTGGGGCTGGAGCACCCTGGAGGGGTTCATCGGCCAGTACGCCACGATCCGGACGAGCCTCATGAAGTGGGGCTGGGACAGCATCGAGGGCTTCATCGGGCAGTATGCCAGCGTGCGGACGAGCCTTGAGAGGTGGGGCTGGAGCACGATACAGGCCTTTGTGGGGGACTCCGTTTCGGTGTGGACCAGCCTTGAGAAGTGGGGCTGGAGCAGCATCGCCGGGTTCGTGGGCGACGCGGTCTCCGTGTGGACCAGTCTGGAAAAGTCGGGCTGGACGTCCCTTCAGGACTGGATCGGCAGCAGCATCACCGCGAAGGTGAACCTGGTGGCCGGCAAGGTGCAGAGCTTCACCAAGACCATCGCCGACGGCATCAGCACCGCAGTGAACGGCGTGCTGGCGCTGTTCGGCAAGGCCGGGGGCGGCATCATCACGCCGGGCGGGCGCTCGCTGGCCTTTGCCGCCGGCGGCGCGATATCCGGCGGACGGGCGAGCTGGTGGGGCGGCGTGCGGCGCTATGCCGCCGGGACGCGCCGCGCCCACGGCACGCTGTTCGTGGCGGGCGAGGCCGGGCCGGAGGTGGTGGGCCACGTGAACGGGCGTACCGAGATACTGAACAAGTCCCAGCTGGCCCAGGCGATGCGCGGCGCGGTGGCCTCCGGCATGGCCCAGGCGGTGAACGCCCTGGGGCGCTATCTGGCGGGACACATGAGCCGGTGCGCGAACGCGCTGATCGGCGCGACGCTGGCGAACCGGGCCGGGGACGCGGGGCTGCTGGCGCGGCTCTCCGCCGTGGCGGAGCGCGTGAGCTACGCGCCGCCGGTGATGGCCGGCGGCACCGTGGCCCCCTATGAGGCGGACACCTATCGGGAGCGCCGGGACGCCGGGCTGCGCGATGCCCTGGACGCGAACAACGAGGACCTGATACGCACCATCATCAGCGTAATCGGCGCGCAGACCGGCGCCATCGTGGCGGCGCTGCGGGATGTGGAGCGCAGCGCGGGCGGCGGAGGCGGCCTAAGCGCCCAGCAGCTCATCAACGAGATCAACCGGCGCACGCAGATGTTCGGCGCGTCGCCGCTGAAGGGGGTATAGGGATGACGGACACCTCATCCGGCGCTGTGCGCCACCTTCCCCTCGAGGGGAAGGCAAGGGGAGGCGATGGGCATGGCTGAGCCGGTGCTGATCATCAACGGGCACGACTACGCGCGGTACGTGGAGTCGCTGGAGCTGTCGCGCAACGACCTGGACGCCGACGGCAGCGGGCGGGACGTGCAGACGGGGCTGATGTACCGGACGCGCATCGCCACGAAGCTGAAGGCGGAGGTGAAGCTGCTGCGGCTGGACCAGGCGGTTCACCGGCGGCTGCTTACGGACATCGCTGAGGCGTTTTACAGCGCCACGGTGCTGGACCCGGCGACCGGGGAGCGGACCACGCGGACGTTCTACACGTCCTCGGTGCCCTACGGGGCGCAGCGGTATGACAGGAGGACAGGCGCGCCGTACTACGACGGCATGGCGTTTTCGATGACGGAGAGGTGATGGCATGCAGCAGACGAGCGCGGCGTGGAAGGCGCTCTGGGCGGCGGGGAACGCGCGGCTGGAGAGCGCGGCCGTCATCGATGGCCATGAATACCGGGAGATCACCGCGCCGGTGATCTCCCGGGGGCTGATGCAGGGCGGGTTGTCCATCGGCAACGCGGTGAGCGCGTCCTGTCAGCTGGCGGTGCGGACGGAGGCGTCCATTCCCAGGGGCGCGGAGGTCCAAATCAAAATGCGGCTGAGCGACGGGCAGAGCGCGAGCGAATGGCTGCCCGCCGGGACGTTCTACATCAGCCATCGGAGCCGGGACGGCGTGAGCGGGCTGGTGGCGCTGGAGTGCTATGACGCGCTGCTGAAGGCCAACGCCCCGGTGCCCGGCGGACTGAGCTATCCCATGTCCATGGCGGACATGGCGACGGCGCTGGCGGCGGCGCTGGGCGTGGGCATCGACCCGAGGACGCGCATCGCGACCGACGAGGTCTATGTGGTCCCGGAGCCGGAGGAAGGAACCACCATCCACGACGTGCTGTGCCTGATCGCGGCGGCCAACGCCGGCAGCTGGATCGTCACGCCCGCGGGGCTGCTGCGGCTGGTGCCGCTGGCCTCGGCGGAGGACGCGGCGCAGGCGGCGGAGGTCGTGGAGGCGGTGGCGGTGCTGGGCGGCATCGCCGCCGGGGAGGCGGGGAGCGTCACCGGCATACGCTATGGCTCCGACGGCGGGGACGTGCTGCTGGGCGACGCGACCGGGCTCGTGCTGGACGTCGGCGTGCCGGCGGAGATCGCCACGCTGCTGTATGACCGGCTGCTGGGGCTGCGCTATCGCGCCTACAGCCTGCAGGGGGCGGTGTACGATCCGGCCGCGGAGCCGGGCGACTTCCTGCGGGCGGGCAGCGGCGGCGAGGTGGAATCGGTGCTGTGCGTCGAGACGGCTGCGCTGGGACCGCTGTTCCGGGGCGATGTCTCCGCGCCGGAGGCCGGGGAGATGTCCGACGAGTATCCCTACATCGGCGCGAGCGTCAGGGCGCTGCAGGCCGCGAAGGTGTATGCCGCGAAGGCGGTGGCGGGCCTGGACGCGGCGCTGGACCAGCAGAGCATATTCGACCGGCTGACCGGCGGCGGCGCGGCCCAGGGGCTGTATCTGGCGGACGGCAGGCTGTACATCAACGGCACCTACATGCAGATGGGCACGATCCGCGGCGCGGACGGCAGGAATTACTGGATACTGGACGGGGACAGCGCGCAGTTCGTGGCCAACAAGGGCAGGATCGGCAGCTTTACGCTGGACAACGGCGCTCTGATCTATGGCACGCCCGGCGAGGACGGCAACGGCATCAGGATGCGCTATGACGGCTTTCTGACGTCATACGGCGGTTCATCCAGCGGGATCGTTGGGTATTCCTGGTTGCACAACGGCTGGCTGGACATCGGCAATTATGGCTACGGCAGCGTGAAGCTCAACGCGCCGTCCGCCTACAACGGCGGCTTCTCGATCAGCTGCACCAACGCCGACGGCAGCTTCACCCGGGTACCGATGTACTGCGACAATTCGGACGCGAATCGCAGGATCGTGTTCGGAGGCCCGTACAAGACGCAGTTCCAGAACGACGTGACCGTGGGCCAGGGGACCCTGACGGCGCAGACGCTGAACGTCACCGGCACGAAGTCCCGCGTGGTCGATGCGGGGCAGTATTCCAGGCGGCTGCTGTACTGCTACGAGACGCCCAGCCCGATGTTCGGCGACGTGGGCGAGGGGGAGATCGGCGCGGACGGGCGGTGCTACGTCTGGCTGGACGCGGTATTCGCGCAGACCGTCAGCACCGAGGGCTATCAGGTGTTCCTCCAGCGCTACGGCGCGGGGGATTGTCGGGTGGCGGAGCGCTGCCCGGGATGCTTCGTCGTGGAGGGCGAGCCGGGGCTGCGCTTCGGCTGGGAGATCAAGGCGAAGCAGCGGGACTTCGACCAGCGGCGGCTGGATCCGGCGGAGGCGGCCTATGTGCCGGAGGCGACGGATTACGGCGCGCTGGCCGCGGCGCACATCGACAATATCAGGAAGGAGCGTGAATCGACATGAAGAGGATTACCAGCGCGACCGTGTTTTCGGACGCCGTGGGGCTGCGGCTGAGCGCCACATGGAGCGAGATCGACGAGAACACCGGCCTGATCGTCAGCGACAACCGGCGCTTCGACCGGGTGATCACCGACGAAGGGGTGGCGGAGGCCGCCCGCGCGGTGCTGGAGCACGCCGCGCAGAGCCTGGGCGAATAGGTGTTCGATAAAAAATTAAACATATGTTCGATAGAAATCCGGCGCACGGTGTGTTATAATGAGTGAGCAATCGGCCCGGGAGACGGGCATGAGCATCACGAAGCGGCGGGCCTGGCCCGCGAAAATATGCGTTGGAGGATACCCACATGGCAGCGGAGAAGAAGGCGGAGAAGAAGCCCGCGACCCAGAAATTCGGCGACGACAGGAAGAAGGCGCTGGAAGTGGCGCTGGGCAAGATCGAGAAGGACTTTGGCAAGGGTTCGGTGATGAAGCTGGGCAACGCCGCGAACAACATGCAGGTGGAGGTCATCCCCACGGGCAGCCTGCAGCTGGACTTCGCGCTGGGCGTGGGCGGACTGCCCAAGGGCCGCATCGTAGAGATCTACGGGCCGGAATCCTCCGGTAAGACCACGGTGGCGCTGCACTGCGTGGCCCAGGCCCAGAAGGCCGGCGGCACCGCGGCGTTCATCGACGCGGAGCACGCGCTGGATCCGGTTTACGCCAGCAAGCTGGGCGTGGACATCGACGAGCTGTACGTGTCCCAGCCGGACAACGGCGAGCAGGCGCTGGACATCTGCGAGGCGCTGGTGCGCTCCGGCGCGATCGACATCGTCGTGGTGGACAGCGTGGCCGCGCTGGTGCCCAAGGCCGAGATCGAGGGCGACATGGGCGACAGCCACGTGGGCCTGCAGGCCCGGCTGATGTCCCAGGCGCTGCGCAAGCTGACCGGCGTGATCTCCAAGACCAACGCCGTGGTGATCTTCATCAACCAGCTGCGCGAGAAGGTGGGCGTGATGTACGGCAACCCCGAGACCACCACCGGCGGCAAGGCGCTGAAGTTCTACGCCTCCGTGCGCATCGACATCCGCAAGAGCGAGGCCATCAAGGAGGGCAAGGAGATCGTCGGCAACCGCACGAAGATCAAGATCGTCAAGAACAAGGTCGCGCCGCCCTTCCGCACCTGCATCGTGGACATGCTGTACGGCGAGGGCATCTCCCGGGAGGGCGAGCTGCTGGACATCGCGGTGGAGCAGGACATCGTGCAGAAGTCGGGCTCCTTCTACTCCTACAAGGGCGAGCGCATCGGCCAGGGCCGGGACAACGCCCGCCGGTACTTCCGGGACAACCCCGAGGCCTTCGACGAGGTGGAGGCGAAGATCCGCGAGAGCTTCAAGAGCGGCGGCATCGAGGCCCCGCTGGAGAGCCCCGGCGCGTCCGAGGAGATCGACGAGGACGAGGACGGCGACGAGGAATTCGAGCTGGACGAATAATCGCATATACGCCGATATGAATTGCCCCGGGAGGCGCGGGCCTGCCGGGGCAGTTTCGTCATCATTGTCAAACCCAGGTAAATCCGTTGACAATCGGGCCCAACTCGGATAGAATAGAAAATGAAAAGTTATACGATATGGCGGTTTGGGTAAAACCGCCCTGGAATAACAACGACATAAAGGTTGTGAATTAGACGATGGATGCCCAGAGGCGGGCCCAGGCGCGGGGCAGAGAGCGGCGCGGACGCTCCCTGCCGCGGGCGCCGAAGCGGGCCATCAACCTGCGCCACGATTTCGGGCTCAGGCTGATCAAGGTTGCCAATGTGCTGATGATCGCCCTGCCCTTCATACTGTGCTGGCTGCTGTACTATGTCCACACCGTGGTCATATTCCCCTCCGTGTACAGGGGAGGCGGCATCATACTGATGTTCATCGTGCTGTACGCCTTCTTCGGCAGGACCTACGACGCCTTCCTGGTGTCGCTGAAGCGCGTGTCGGAGATGTTCTACGCCCAGCTGCTGAGCGTGGTGTTCGCGGACGGCTTCATGTACATCGTGCTGTGGCTGATGAGCGGCGCGTTCCCGAACATACTGCCCGCGCTGGCGGCGCTGGCGGGGCAGATCGCGCTGGGGGCGTTTTGGTGCTGGGCGGCGAACCGATGGTATTTCGCCCACTACGCCGGGCAGAGGACCGGCGTGGTCTACGACGTGCGCCGCGGCGTGGAGGACCTGTTCGGCCAGTACGGCATGGAGCAGAAGTTCGACGTGCAGGTGGTCTGCACCGTGGAGGAGTGCCTGGAGCGCAACATGGAGATGCTCGGCAGCCTCACGTCGGTGTTCCTGTGCGGCGTGCACAGCCATGAGCGCAACGTGATATTGAAGTATTGCGTGGCCAACGGCATCGTGGTGTACATCATCCCGCGGGTGGGCGACGTGATCATGAGCGGCGCGAAGAAGATACATATGCTCCACCTGCCCATGCTGCGCGTGGACCGCTACAACCCGCCGCCGGAGCACCTGCTGGCCAAGCGGGCGCTGGATATCCTGATGAGCATATTCCTGCTGGTGCTCACAAGCCCGGTGCTGCTGGTGACGGCGGTGCTGATCAAGCTGGAGGACGGCGGATCGATACTCTACCGGCAGACCCGGCTGACCAAGGACGGGCGGGAATTCAGCATGCTGAAGTTCCGGTCGATGGTGGAATCGGCGGAGCGGGATGGCGTGGCGCGCCTGTCCACCGGGGAATCCGACCCCCGCATCACGAAGATCGGCCGCGTGCTGCGCTCCCACCGCATCGACGAGCTGCCCCAGCTGTTCAACGTGCTGGGCGGCAGCATGAGCATCGTCGGTCCGCGCCCGGAGCGGCCCGAGATCGCCGCGGAGTACGAAAAGGAGATGCCGGAATTCGCCCTTCGCCTCCAGGCCAAGGCGGGCCTGACCGGCTATGCCCAGGTGTACGGCAAGTACAACACCACGCCCTATGACAAGCTGCAGATGGACCTGATGTACATCTCCCGGCCCAGCATCATCGAGGACGTCAAGATACTGTTCGCCACGATGATGATACTGTTCAAGCGGGACAGCACCGAGGGCATCGCCCCGGGCCAGGTGGTGGCCCAGAACGACGACAAGCCTGCGGCGTGAACGGATTGAAAAATACCCCTGCCAGTCATGCGTAAATAGGGCTGGCAGGAGTATTTTTTGTGCATTTCGGCTAATAATGTCCCTAATTTAAGGGGAAATAATATTGCATTGTGTTGAATATATGAATAATACACAAAAATCAGATGGAAAATTGATGTGAGTTGCCGTTTACAAAAGATTAAAACAAATGGTATAATAGCTACATCCGGGCAAAAGCCCGAAAATGTAAGGAGGAAGAATCCATGAAGAAACTGTTGACTCTCGTTCTGGCTCTGGGCCTGGTGCTGAGCATGGTCGCCAGCGCCTCTGCGCTGACCATTGCCTTCTCCCAGATCGGCCAGGAGTCCGACTGGCGTACTGCCAATACCGACAGCGTGACCGCCGCCATCGAAGGCCATGAGGGCTGGGAGTTCGTGTACTCCGACGGCCAGCAGAAGCAGGAGAATCAGATCCAGGCGCTGCGCAACTTCATTACCCAGGGCGTCGATTACATCCTGTTCACCGGCGTTGTCACCTCCGGCTGGGACGAGGTCCTGACCGAGGTCAACGAGGCTGAGATCCCGCTGATCCTGTTGGACCGCATCCCGGACTGCGCGGACAAGATCGAGTACAAGGCCGCTTTCGGCGGTGACTTCCCGCTGGAGGGCCGTCGCCAGGTGCAGTGGGCCGGCGAATATCTGAAGAGCCTGGGCCGCGACACCGAGGACGTGAACGTGGTCATCATGGAAGGCACCACCGGCGCTGACGCGCAGGTCGGCCGCACCGAGGGCAACCTGGCCGCTCTGGCGGACTATCCCTTCATGAAGGTTGTCGGCCAGCAGACCGGTAACTTCACCCGCGCCGAAGGCCAGGCCCTGATGGAGAGCTGGCTGAAGTCCATCGACCAGATCGATGTGCTGATCGCTCAGAACGACGATATGGCCCTGGGCGCCATCGACGCCATCAAGGCCGCCGGCAAGGTGCCCGGCGAGGACATCATCATCGTCGGCTGCGACTCCGTTAAGGCTGCCTTCGAGGCGATCGTTGCCGGTGAGATGAACTGCACCGTCGAGTGCAACCCGCTGTACGGCCCCTTCGTCGTCGAGACCATCGAGGCGCTGGAGGCTGGCGAGACCTTCGACAAGACTGTCGTGCATCCCGAAGAGGGCGTGTTTGACTGCGTTGGCGGCATCGAGGTTGAGGGCACCACTTCCGTGAAGGCTGCCGATGTCATCGACGAGCGTCAGTATTAATTCCCCGCGAACCGGATATAAGGCTGCTGCTGCATAGCGAGTAACCTTTGCAGGGCGGTAGTTTCTACCGCCCTGTTTTTGAGTTTAATCGACGATTATTAGGAAGTGATATTTTTGCCGGAAAACATACTGGAAATGAAGGGCATTGAAATCCAATTCCCCGGCGTCAAGGCGCTGGACGGCGTGGATTTCTCTCTGCGTGCCGGCGAGGTACACGCGCTGCTGGGCGAAAACGGCGCCGGAAAATCCACGCTGATCAAATGCCTGACGGGCGTCAATCACAAGGACGCGGGAACCATCCTGTTCGACGGCAGGGAAATTACGCCCACCAGCCCGCAGAATGCCATCGATATGGGCATATCCACCGTGTTTCAGGAGATCAACCTGTGCCCGAATCTGACCGTGGCGGAGAACATATTCGTAGGCCGCAGGGAATTCAAGCATAAGGTCATCAACGCCAAGGCGCGGGAATTGATGAAGCGGTTTCATCTGGACATTGACGTCACGCGCCCGCTTTCCTATTATTCCACTGCTATACAGCAGATGGTGTCCATCGCCCGGGCGGTGAACATCAATGCCAAGATACTGATATTGGACGAGCCCACCTCGTCTCTGGACGAGAATGAGGTGCAGCTGCTGTTCGAGGTCATGCGGGAGCTGAAGGCCGAGGGACTGGGCATTATATTTATCACCCACTTCCTCGACCAGATCTATGCCATCTCCGATCGCATGACGATACTGCGCAACGGCCATCTGGTGGGTTGCTACGACATCGATGAAATCAACAAGCTGCAACTGGTCACGCTGATGGTCGGCAAGGACATGGAGAATATATTCGACCTGCATCCGGCCGATGTGGCGGCGGACGCCCCCGTGATGCTCAACGCGGAGCATCTGGGCGCTCCGGGCGCTGTGGCGGATATCAGTTTGAGCATGAAAAAGGGCGAGCTGGTGGGCTTTGCGGGGCTGCTGGGCTCCGGGCGCACCGAGACCGCCGAAATGATCTTCGGCGCTAACCGCCCCACCAGCGGCAAGCTGAGCCTGAACGGCAAGGTGGTCGAGGTCAAAAAGCCCTTCGACGCCATCATGGGCGGCGTGGCCTTTTGTCCCGAAGACCGGAAGCGGGATGGCATCGTGGGCGATCTGTCCATCCGGGAGAACATCATGCTGGCCGTGCAGGCCAAGCGGGGATTCCTGCATCCGCTGAGCCGGGCAGAGCAGAACGAGCTGGCGGATAAATACATCAAGGCGCTGTCCATCGCCACGCCGGACGCGGAGAAGAAGATCGGCGAGCTTTCCGGCGGAAACCAGCAGAAGGTGATACTGGCCCGCTGGATGGCCACCCAGCCGGACCTGCTGATTCTGGACGAGCCCACCCGAGGCATCGACGTGGGCGCCAAGGCCGAGATCCAGCGCCTGATGCTGGAGATGTGCAAGGACGGCGTATCCGTCATATTCATTTCCTCCGAGCTGGAGGAGGTCATCCGCTGCTCCAACCGGATCGTCATCATGCGGGACGGCAAGAAGGCCGGCGAGCTGGAGGGACCCTTTGACAGCAACACCCAGAGCCGTATCCTGCAAATCATCGCCGAGGGAGGTGACGCGCAGTGAAGCAAAAGTCCCACCTGATACTGCTGGTCGTCGGCATTGTGCTGCTGGCCGTCGGCGTCGGCTGCTTTGCCCGGATCTGCGCGGTGAAGGACGCCATCTATTCCAACTATAAGCTGAGCTTTTCCGACGCCAGCTTCAGCGAGGTCTTCATCAACGACCACGATGAAGCCACGGTGAAGGCGGATTTCGACGCGGCCGTGCTGGCTGCGGCCAGAAGCGGCAATGATTCGACGGCTGTCGCCGGGACGGAGGCCCCCGCGGAGGAGATCGAGGCGGCGGCCGAGGCGGCTTCGGAAGCAGAAGCCGATCCGTCGGAGCCCGAGGTCGTCGAATCGGGGTCCGCTTACGACAAGGTGATCGGCAGCTTTTCCAAGGTCTCCGGCCTGCGAACCGCGTGGAAGCTGCAAACGCCCTTCCTGCTGGCGGGCGCCGTGCTGTGCCTGGCGGCGTTGCTGCTGGTGCTGAAGTCGAGACACCTGGACTTTGCCTCCATCATGCGCTCCAAGATCACCTGGGCCGTGATCGCCGAGATCCTGATACTGATCGTCTGCCTGATCATCCGGCCCGACTTCTTCTCCATCAGCTACCAGCCCTCCAACAGGATGCTCTACGGCAACCTGATCGACATCATCAACCGCTCCGCCGAGATCACGATCATCGGCATGGGCATGACGATGGTCATCGCGCTGGGCGGCACGGACCTGTCCGTTGGCGCACTGGTGGCCGTGTCCGGCGCGCTGGCGCTGAAGCTGATGCGTTGGGATCCCACCAATCCCCTCTACCAGACCCCGGGCGATTACTCCGTATATCCCTATATCCTGGTGCTGCTCGTGCCGCTGCTGGTCTGCCTGCTGATGGGCGCCTTCAACGGCATGCTGGTGGGACAGCTGAAGCTGCAGCCCATCATCGCCACGCTGATCCTGATGGTTTCCGGCCGCGGCGTGGCCCAGATCATTACCAACGGCAAGCAGTACACTACCATGTACAGCCCCTTCCGCTGGATCGGCCAGGGCAGCTGCCTGTTCCTGCCGACGCCAATCATCATCACCCTTGTGGTGGTCGTGGCGGTGATGCTGTTCGTGCGCAAGACGGCCTTCGGCACCTTTGTGGAATCTGTCGGCATCAATCCCAGCGCATCCCGGCTTTCGGGCATCAATTCCAAGGTGGTCATATTGATCGTGTTTGCGCTGACAGGCTTCCTGTCCGGCATTTCCGGCATGATCTATTCCAGCCGCATCATGTCCAATGACTCCAACAACGCCGGCCTGAACTACGAGACGGACGCCATCCTCTCCGTGGTCATCGGCGGCACGAGCATGACCGGCGGCAAGTTCAGCCTGGCGGGCACCATCGTGGGTTCCATCATCATTCGCACCATTGTGACCTTCGTATATTTCTTCGGCATCCCTGCCGACGCGACCATGGCGTTCAAGGCCATGATCATCGCGGTGGTCATCGTGCTGCAGTCCGAGCCCGTCCGCGCCTGGATGGCCAAGCGCACCCAGGCCAGAGGCATGGTGAAAGGAGGCACGGTCAGATGAGCCAAAAATCCACGAACCGACAGAGCCTGTTCAGCCGCATCATGAATCCGAAGTACATCATGGTGTACGCCACGGTGATCATCTTCCTGGTGATCTACGCCTATGGCGCGATTCGCTATGGCGGCATCGGCTTTACTACGCTTCGCACCTTCGTGAACTTCTTCACCGACAACGCCTATTACGGCATCAGCGCCGTGGGCATGACCATGGTGCTGATCACCGGCGGTATCGACCTGTCCGTGGCGTCCGTGGCGTCGCTGACGGGCATGTTCATCGCCTACGGCTATGAGCGCATGGGCATATCCCCGGTGGTGACGATGCTGTTCTCCATCCTGGTGGGCGTGGGCCTCGGCGCGCTGATGGGCGCGGC
>ONHI01000012.1 GCA_900317565.1 uncultured Eubacteriales bacterium | reverse complement strand
GGACGTTCCTGCAGGAGCACGGCGTCGAGGCGGAAGTCGTTCTCTATCGGGATTACGCGCCCCTGTTCGAGGCGTTCGACAGCCAGGAGATCGACGTGCTCGCCGCCGAGGGGGACGGCGCCTACGGGCGGGCGCACGCCCGGCTGCTCTATGCCTTCGGCGAATCGGACTATTACCTGTGCGTCAGCAAGTCAAGGCCGGAGCTGCTTTCGGAGCTCAACGCGGCGCAGACGGAGCTGGCCGTGAACGAGCCGAATTACATCCATTTTCTGGACAACAAATACTACCCGGTCAGCATTTCCAGCCGCGCGCTGTCCTCGACGGAGCGCCAGTGGCTGGCGGAGCACCGACAGCTCAGCCGCGCGCTGTCCTCGACGGAGCGCCAGTGGCTGGCGGAGCACCGACAGCTGCGCGTCGGATACCTGAACAACTATCTGCCCTACAGCGGCACCGGCGCCGACGGCGAGGCGACGGGCCTGGTCCGGGACATCGTACCCCGGCTGTGCCAGGAGCTGAACCTGGGCGAGCTGGACGTGAGCTACATAGGCTTCGACAGCTACAACGCCATGATCGCGTCGCTGGGCAGCGGCGAAATCGACACCGCCTTCCCGGTGGGCGGCGGCATGTATTATTCGGAGGAGAGCGGCGTGTTCCAGACCACGCCCATCGTCTCCGCCGCCACCGAGCTGGTTTACAAGGGTGAGTATACCGAGGACACCATCGCCCGTTTTGCCGTCAACGAGAACAACGGCATGCAGTATTACTTCACGCTGACCTATTATCCGGATGCGGAGATCGTCTTCTATCCGTCCATCGACGCCTGTCTGAAGGCGGTCAGCGAGGGCGAGGTGAGCTGCACCACGCTGAACGGACTGCGCGCCAACGACATATTGCGCAACAGCCGCTACAAGGGCCTTTCCATGCTCCAGACGACCTACGATGACGACCGCTGCTTCGGTGTGCAGATCGGCAATCCCGGGCTGCTGAGGCTGCTCAATCGCGGGGTCAGCGTGCTCGGAGCGGAATATGCCCAGAACCTGGCGTTCCGGTATACGGACCAGCTCTACAACTACTCGATCGGCGATATGTTCCGGGAGCACATGGCGCTCTTCGCCAGCATCATACTCGGGGCGGCGGTCCTGATCATACTCTTCCTTGTCCGCGATCGCAGGCGGTCGAAGCGCGAGCTGGTGAACAAGGAGACTGCCCGGAGGGAGCTGGAGAGGACCAGCGCGGAGCTGGCGGAAAGCCAGCGCGCGAAGCAGCGCGAGCTGGAGGAGCGCCTTGCGCTGCAGGGCGAGCTGCTGGAGCAGCAGTCCCGCCGGGAACAGCAGGACAGGATGATCACCGCCCTGGCCTCCGACTATCGCTGCGTCTATCACGTCGACCTGGACCACGACGACGCCGTGTGCTATCGCGCGGACCCGAACGACCACGAGCAGACGCCGGAGGGCGTCCACTTCCCGTACTACGAGCGCTTCGCCTGGTACGCCGATCACGTCGTGGCGGAGGGCTATCGGGAGGGCTTCCTGCGCTTCATCGAGCCGGACGCCGTGCGCGTGGCGCTGGCAAACGACCTGATCATCGCCTATCGCTACCTGGCCCGGCGGGAAGGGCGGGAATACTATGAGATGATCCGCATGGCCGGCGTGCGGCACGCGGAGGACCGGGACGACCACATCGTGCACGCGGTGGGGCTGGGACTTACGGTGATCGACGCCGAGATGCGCGAGACGCTGGACAAGAACCAGACGCTGGTGGCGGCGCTGGAGGCAGCCGAGCAGGCCAACCGGGCGAAGACGGCGTTCCTGTCCAGCATGAGCCACGAGATCCGGACGCCGATGAACGCCATCATAGGCCTGGACAGCCTGGCGCTGCGCAACGAGGCCCTGCCCGCGGAGACCCGGGAATATCTGGAAAAGATCGGCGACAGCGCGCGTCACCTGCTGGGCCTGATCAACGACATACTGGACATGAGCCGGATCGAATCCGGGCGGCTGGTGCTGCGCAAGGAGGAATTCGCCTTCAGCGGCATGCTGGAGCAGATCAACACCATGGTCATGTCCCAGTGCTCGGAGAAGGGGCTGAAATACGAGTGTCGGGTCATCGGCGGCGTCAACGACTATTACATCGGCGACGACATGAAGCTCAAGCAGGTGCTCATCAACATACTCTCCAACGCCATCAAGTTCACGGACGCGCCGGGGAGCGTGACGCTGACGGTGGAGCGGACGGCGACCTATGAGCAGCAGTCGACGCTGCGCTTCAGCATCAGGGACACCGGCGTGGGCATGGACCAGGCGTTCATCCCGAAGATATTTGACGCCTTCACCCAGGAGGACAGCAGCCGCAACAACCGCTTCGGCAGCACCGGCCTGGGCATGGCCATCACCAAGAACATCGTCGAGCTGATGAACGGAACGATCTCCGTCCAGTCGGAAAAGGGCGTCGGCACCGAATTCACCGTCGTCATTTCGCTGACCAACAGCGAGCACAGGGGCGTCGGCACGGGCTACATGCGCCCCGGGGACATGCGCATACTGGTCGTGGACGACGACGCCATCGACGCCGAGCACGCCCGGATCGTGCTGGACGAGGCCGGCATCAAGGCGGATACCTGCTTCAGCGGGCGGGAGGCGCTGCAGCTGCTGGAGCTGCGGCACACCAAGCACGAGCCCTACAACCTGGTGCTGCTGGACTGGAAGATGCCGGAGATGGACGGGCTCGAGGTGGCGAAGGAGATCCGCAAGCGCTACGACAAGGAGACCACGGTGATCATACTCACCGCCTTCAGCTGGGACGAGATCATGGACGAGGCCCTGCACGCGGGCGTGGACAGCTTCCTGGCGAAGCCGCTGTTCTCCAGCAACGTGATCGACGAGTTCGAGCGCATCGCCCGGAAGAACAACATGAGCCTGTACAAGGAGAAGAACCGGGCGGAGCTGAAGGGTCGGCGGATCCTGCTGGCCGAGGACATCATGATCAACGCGGAGATCATGAAGCAGATCATCATGATGCGCGAGGCGGAGATCGACCACGCCGAGAACGGCAGGATCGCCCTGGAGATGTTCAAGGCGTCCGAGCCCGGCCACTACGACGCGATCCTGATGGACGTGCGCATGCCGGAGATGGACGGCCTGGAGACGACCGCCGCCATACGGGCCCTGGACAGGCCGGACGCGCGGAGGATACCGATCATCGCCATGACGGCCAACGCCTTCGACGAGGACGTGCAGCAGTCGCTGCAGGCGGGCATGAACGCCCACCTGTCCAAGCCCGTGGAGCCGGAGCGGCTGTACGAGACCCTGGAGGAGCTGATCTGGGACGCGGAGAACCGGGGAGGCTATCTGAAACAATAAAAAGCGGCACCGCGCGCCCCGCGGGCAGACAAGCGCCCCCTGCGAATGATCGCCAGGGGGCGCTTGTTTCATATTCTTCAGACGAAGTCTTCCTCTTCGCTGACCCGGGAGAGCGTTATGGGCTCGTCGACCTCCGGGACCTCGCAGGCGATCAGCGCGTCATCGTCCTCCGCGAAGGCGAACCAGGTGAGGCCCAGGTCGCCCAGCGCCCAGTCCTCCTGGACCAGCTCCATGGTGTCCCAGTCGATGTACTCCCGGTAGCGGGTGTAGTTCGGCGCGTAGAGCCGCGCCTCATCGGCGTCGTACAGGCAGCGGTAGAACTCCCAGACGCGGTCGCCCTCCGCCTGGGTGAGCCTGGCGCAAATGCCATCCTCCTCGTCGAGCCGGACGTACATGCGGTATGCGTCGCCGACCCATTCGCCGAGAAAGCGGTCGGTCATATCCTCTCCGGGAGCCTCCGCCCCGGCGTTCGCGGCCAGGCAGGCCAGCAGCAGCGCGGCCAGCAGTGCCGCAATGATTCTCTTCATGGGATTCACGCCTCCGCGGATATTGTATCACAGGGACGCGCGCCTGTCCACGGTTTTATTCAGAGAAGCGGAAAAACGCATGCCGGGCGAAGGCGCTGGAAAAAGCGGGGAATATGATGTATAATGGGGGCATCACGGAATTGGAGGCCTGGAATGATAAAAATACTGTTTGTGTGTCACGGCAATATCTGCCGCTCGCCGATGGCGGAGTATGTGATGAAGAAGCTGGTGAAGGACGCGGGGCTGGAGGGCGCGTTTGAGATTGCCTCCGCCGCCACCAGCCGGGAGGAGATCGGCAACCCGGTGTATCCCCCGGCCCGGGCGGAGCTGGCGAAGCACGGCATTTCCTGCAAGGGCCATGCCGCGCGGCAGATGACCCGGGCGGACTACGACCATTACGATTATCTCGTCGCCATGGAGCCCTACAACATCCGCAACATGCTGCGCATCTGCGACGACCCGGAGGGCAAGATGCGGCTGCTGCTGTCCTTCGCGGGCTCCGATGCAGGCATCGACGACCCCTGGTACACCGGCCGCTTCGCCGAGGTGTACGGGCAGATCGAGACGGGATGTCGGGGGATCATCCAGGCATTAGGCAAGAGGCATTAGGCATTAGGGGAATGAGGAATGAGGAATTAGGAATGAGGAATTAGGAATTGGGGGATGGCGAAGCGCTGTTCTCCCGTAGGGACGGCAAAGCCTTCCCCTTCAGGGGGTCCGAACGCCCGGGAAAATGTCCAGTGGACATTTTCCAGTGAGGACGGGCCGGCTAGACCCATGGAAGGTGCCCCGAAGGGTCGGAAGAGGTCGCCGCCCGCCAGGCGACGGGCCTCGGGTCAATCGCATCGAACGATGTCATTGCGAGGAGGCCGTCAGGCCGACGTGGCAATCCGGTCCCCTGTAAAAAATCTCCCCATCCTCGGGAAATCCGCCCTTACTCCCGCAGCATTTCCGCCGCAAAGCACGCCAGCGCCCCGGCGGCGAAGGGCAGCGCCACGAGGGGATGCCCCGTCAGCAGCAGCGCCGCCAGCGCCGCGCAGCAGGCCAGGCAGGCTCCCGGCAGCGCCTTGCGGGGGCTGCGGCGCAGCGCGATCCCGGCGCAGGCCAGCAGCGCGACCAGGCTGAGCAGCTGGGAGACCCGCAGCGGCCCCAGGTACAGGCTGTCGGTGCGCAGGCCCTCCACCAGGCAGCGCTCCAGCGCGTACAGGAAAACATAGGCCGTAAACACGTCGCCCTCCCGCCGGAGGCGGCGCTTTTTTTCGGCCCACAGCAGCGCCAGCACGATCAGCAGGCACCAGGCGGACTCATAGAAGAACGTGGCGTAGTGCCACTGGCCGTCGGCCTCGATCAGCACGCTGATGGGGAAGACCCGCTGCCATTCCCGGGCGGCCACGTCGCCGAAGGCCTCCTGGTTGACGAAATTGCCCCAGCGCCCCACCGCCTGGCCCAGCGCGATGGAAGGCGCGGCCAGGTCGGCCAGCTTCAAAAAGGGCAGTTTTTTGCGCCGGGCGTAGATGAAGCCCACCAGCACGCCGCCGATGATGCCGCCGTAGATGGCGAGCCCGCCCTCCCAGATGTACAGCGCCCGGATCGGCGCGTCGGCGTAGGCCTGCCAGGAGAACAGCACGTAGTACAGCCGCGCGCACACGATGGCCCCGGGGATGCCCGCCAGCGCCAGGTCCAGCGCGGTGTCCTTCGGCAGCCCCAGCCGCTTTTCCCGCGCGCAGGCCAGCGCCACGGCCAGCGCCATGCCCACGGCGATGATCAGTCCGTACCAGTGGATCTCTATCCCCGCCACGATGGCGGAGGTGGGGGTGAATTCAAGCAAGGGTATGACCTCCTGATGCTTTTGGCTTATCCTGAAAGACATTATAATGTTTATGGCACGAAAAAGTCAATTGATGCGCATTGAAACATAACCCAACAGGGCGTATAATATAGAATACGATGGTTGCACCCTGCCCATGCCGCCCTCCGGGACGGCTGCGGCGATTCCATATTCGATCGGAGCGTGAGCTATGCGCAAAAAGAGAGTGACCGGCAGGTTCTACCTGTTCCTGGTGGCGCTGCTGGTGATCGCGTTCCTGATCCTGCGGCCCATGCTGTTCCCCGGCTCCCGGGAGACGGTCATCATGATGGCCAACGCGGCCCAGCGCCAGACGGTGGATTGCGTGATCATACGGGACGAGGCCGTCACGGAGTCGGATTCCACCGCCCGGGTGGAGTACGTGGCCACGGAGGATTCCCTGGTGGCCGAGGGGGACAACGTGGCGAACCTCTACACCACGGGCTATTCCGAGAGCCTGCTGAACAACCTGGAGGCCACGCGCAAGAAGATACAGGACTATCACAAGCAGCTGCTGGCCAACATCGTGGATGGCGCTGGAGTTCAAGAACCTGATCACCCACCAGACCACCGGCAACCTGAAGACCGTCACCGGCCAGCTGGAGACGGCCATGGTGAACCGCCAGGAATACCTGCGCCAGAACAAGCGCGGGGACAACAAGCTGACCAAGCTCTACGACGAGGAGAACACCCGGCTGTCCAGCATACAGTCCTGGCGCAAGGTCTCCACCGCGGAGCGGGACGGCGTGGTGTCCTTCTACATCGACGGCTATGAGAACGACCTGACGCCCGGCCGGCTGAACGCGCTGTCCATCGCGGACGTGCGGGCGGTGCTGGCCGGCAGCAACCTGGAGAACACCAAGCGCACCCGCGGCAACGGCATATACCGCGTCGTGGACCAGGACAAATGGTATGTGGCGGTGCTGATCACCGGCAACACCTGGACGCCGGTGGTGGGCCAGGACAACTATTACATGCAGCTGGAGGGCTTCGACGACCTCAGCTACACCGCCTCGGTGTACAGCGTCCAGAAGGAGAACGACACCACCCTGGCCGTGTTCGAGGTCCACGATCCCATCGGGCCGCTGATCTATCGCCGCAAGGGCAAGGCCCAGTTCAGCATCACGCTGACGGGACTTTCCGTGCGCTCCGAGGCGCTGTACAACGAGAACGGCCAGATGGGCGTCTGGGTGTACGACGTGCCCGGCGGCACCTTCGTGCCCGTGGAGGTGCTCTCCACCGACGGCAGCATCGCCATGATCCAGCCGCTGGTGGACGGCGCGCTGCAGCTGGGGCAGACGATATTGATCAAATAGTGTAAAGAGCGAGAGCATTGATGAACCGCGAAGAATTGTTATCCAACATCGCCGAATGGCGCGAGCGCATCGGCGAGGCCTCGGCGAAATGGGGCGGGGCCGAGATCTGTGGCGTCAGCAAGACCGTGGACCCGGAGACGATCAACATGGCCTGGGACGGCGGCATACGCACGCTGGGCGAAAACCGGGTGCAGGAGCTCGTGGGCAAGCTGGACCGCTTGAACCCGGCGTTTGAGATCCACCTGATCGGGCAGCTGCAGACCAACAAGGTCAAGGCCGCCATCGACAAGGTGGCCATGATACAGTCGCTGGACCGGGAGGCTCTGGCGCTGGAGATCTCCCGCCGCGCGGTGGCCGCGGGGCGCGTGATGCCGGTGCTGGTGCAGGTGAACATCGCCCGTGAGCCGCAAAAGGCGGGCATCGACGAGGAACTGCTGCTGCCCTTTTTGCAGCAGTGCGCCCAGCTTCCGGGGCTGAGGGTCGAGGGCCTGATGGCCATCATGCCCATCGCCGACGACCCGGAGGACGTGCGGCCCTACTTCCGCCGGATGCGGGAGTGGTTCGACCGGCTGCGGGACATGGACCTGCCCGGCGTGCAGATGCGCACGCTGTCCATGGGCATGTCCGACGACGCCGTCGTCGCCGCCCAGGAGGGCGCGACGATGGTCCGGCTGGGCCGGGCGCTGTTCGGCGCGAGGCCGAAGAAGATTGATAATTGACGAACATACGTTGAGGATAAGAGGGGAAAACCATGGCGCGCAACAAATCCGGAGGCTTCAACAAGCTCTTGAACTTCATCGGCCTGGTGGACGATGAGGAAACGCGGGATACCTATGGGGAGGAATACTCCAGCGACAGCTACGGCCGGAAGGCGGCCTATACGCCCGCGCGGCCGCGCAGCAGCGCCAGCAGCCGGCAGACGACCGCCCGGCAGGCCGCGCCCACGCGCAGGCTGGCGCCCGAGCCCGCGCCCCGCAGCCGCTACGAGAGCAGCCGCTATGAGAACCGCACCCCGCGGGGCTATGACGACTATCGCGCCGCCGAGCGCCGCGCGGATTCCCGCTTCGACGATTCGGGCTATACCGCCCGGACCGCGCCGCGGACGACCCCCCGCTATGCCCAGCCCAGCGAATCCCGCTATGAGAGCGCGCCGCCGGCCCGGGTCGCGCCCCAGCGCCAGATGCGCGTCAGCCAGCGCTCCCGCACGGTGATGTATTCGCTGCACTCGCTGGAGGACTGCTGCGAGGTCATCGACCAGCTGATCGCCAACAACACCGTGGTGCTGACCATGGACGAGCTGGACGGCAGGCTGCTGCAGCGGGCCGTGGACACCCTCTCCGGGGCCGTGTTCGCGCTGCACGCCAGCATCCGCAAGGCCTCCGACAAGACCTATCTCGTCGCCCCGATGTCCGTGGAGGTCAACGAGGCGTATGATATCGACAGGAGATTCTAGGCAATAGGCAATAGGCATCAGGCAATAGGCAATAGGAATGGTGGGCAAAAGCCTTCCCCTTCAGGGGGTCCGAACGCCCGGGAAAATGTCCAGTGGACATTTTCCAGTGAGGACGGGCCGGCTAGGCCCATGGGAGGTGGCAGCCCGCAGGGCTGACGGAAGAGGTCGCCCCCCGCCCACTGAATAGGCATCAGGGGAACGGTATGTAGGGGCGGCGATGCGCCGCCCGCCCACAGAAAAGGCATCAGGGAAACGTTCGCACAGGAAGGGGATGACGGCATGCTGGGACTGTACGAGGTGTTTTACGCGGGCTATCTGTTCCTGCGGCTGATCACGGCGGCGATCCTCATCTACTGCGTGCTCAGTTGGTTCCGGCCCACCTTCCGGGCGTTCTACATGCTGCGCGCGTTCATACAGCCCTTCATATCGCCCTTCCAGAAGCTGTCCCTGAAGGTGATGCAGTACTTCCGCGCGCCGCTGGACTTCACCTGCCTGTTCGCGCTGATCGGCTATCAGCTGGTGGAGCGGCTCTGGTGGCGGCTGTACCTGCTGCTGGCCCGGGTGCTATGATGGCGGACGCGCTGGAGAAGCGCCTGAACGAGCTGGCCCTGCGGGCGGCCCATACGGGCACGGCCTGCTACACCCGGTTTCTCGAGCCCTCCCAGGCGGACGCGGTGCGCGCCGCGGCGGCCCGGGCGGGGGTGAAGGCCTGCTTCTGGGGCGGCTATGATGGCGCGGAGCGCTGCGTGGCCGCGTTCTGCGACATGGAGCCGGAGCCCTGGGAGTGGCCGATCGTCGCGCTGCGGCTGAGCTGGAACGCGAAGTTCGCCAGCCCCGGCCACCGGGACCTGCTGGGCGCGGTGATGGGCCTGGGCATCGAGCGGGAGACCACCGGCGACATCGCCATGGGGGAATACCGCGGCGGCCCCTGCGCCTACCTTTTTGCGCTGGAGGACATGGCGGATTACATCGCCGCCAACCTGGACAGCGCGGGCCGCGCGGCGCTGAAGGCCTGCGTGGCGGAGGAGACGCCGGCGCTGACGCCGCCGGAGGGGACGACCCTGCGGCTGACGGTGCAGCAGGAGCGCCTGGACGCCGTGCTGGCCGCGGCCTGCCGGCTGTCCCGCAGCGAGGCCCAGCGGCTGATCGGCGCGGGCCTGGTGAAGCTGAACCACGTGCCCAACACCCACGCGGACGCCCATCTTGCCGAGGGGGACCTGATCTCCGCCCGGGGCTACGGGCGGGTGCGCGTGGTGGCCTTCCAGGGGGAATCCCGCCGGGGGCGGCAGGTGGTGCAGGTGTTCAAATACGGCAAATAATGGAAACATAACGGGAGCAGGCAGGAAAAGCGCCTCCGTTTGTCGAACAATCATCAGATAGCGCACAACGCGATTTTGACGATAGACATACAATGGAAAGGACGGTTATCGACATGGCGATCAGCGTAAGGGACATTCAGGAGAAGGAATTTGGCACGCAGGCCACCGGCGGCTACAATATCGAGCAGGTTGACGACTTTCTGGACGAGATTTCCGAGCAGATGGCCGCGCTGGTGCGCGAGAACCTGGAGCTGAACCGGCAGATCAAGACGCTGGAGGCCGAGGTTCAGGCTGCCCGCGTCGCCACCGAGGCCGCCGAGGCCAAGACGCCGGATTACAACGAGAAGAGCTACTTCCAGAACCTGCAGAACGCCATGCGCGAATCCCTGATCGGGGCCCAGCGCATCGCGGACGAGACCCTGGAGGACGCCAACCGCAAGGCCCAGAAGACCGTGGGCGACGCCCAGGCCCAGGCCGACCAGATCACGCTGTCCGCCCGGGAGAAGGCCGACGCGCTGCTGGGCAAGGCCCAGAAGGACGCGGACGAGCTGACCGCCGACGCCAAGAGCCGCGTGGAGACCCTCGAGGCCCGTTATGAGGCGCTGAAGGCCTCCGCCGCCGCCTACAAGGCCGAGTTCAGCCGCGTGCTGGACCAGCAGGCCACCGCGCTGCGGGAGAGCAACGGGCTGTTTTAAGGCGACGGTCAACAGGCAACGGTCATAGGGCGGGGGCGGCATTGCGCCGCCCCTGCTTTGCGCATACATCGCCCGCCCGTTGGGAAATCTCTCCAATCGAGGGGGGATGGACGTGACCGGACGGGATCGGGAGCGCATCGACCGGCTGATGGGCGCGCTGGAGCGCATGCGGCTGGAGGAATACCTGGACCACGTGTCCAACCGGCGGCGCATGATCGCGGAGAACATACTCTACGGCGCGTGCCGGGGGCTGGGCTTTACGCTGGGCTTTTCGGTGCTGGGCGCGCTGCTGGCGGTGCTGCTGCGGGGGCTGGTGGTGGACAACATACCGCTGATCGGCGGCTTTTTGGCGGAGGTCATTCATGCGATTGAGGCGAGGATGTAGGGGCTGGTGGATCGCGCTGCTGGCGGCGCTGGCCGACCGGCTGAGCAAGGTGGCGGTGGCGCGGCTGGTGCCCCGGGCCACGGCGCTGCTGCCGGGGATATTGAACCTGCGCCCGGTGGAGAACCGGGGCATGGCCTTTTCGCTGCTCTCCGGCCAGAGCCTGCTGCTGACGGTGTTCACGGCGCTGCTGATCGCCGGGCTCGCGGCATGGCTCGTGGCAAGGCCCGATGAGCCGCGGCTTACCCGCGCCGGGCTCTGGCTGATCGTCGGCGGCGGTCTGGGGAACCTCTACGACCGGCTCACCGCGGGCGGTGTCGCCGATTTCATCGAGCTGGCCTTCGTCCGCTTCGCCGTGTTCAACGTGGCCGACGTGTGCATATGCGTCGGGGCGGCGATGGCGATTGTCGGGGAATTAGGGAGTAGGGAGTAGGGAATAGGGAGTAGGGAATAGGAATAGCGAGTAGGGAGCAGGATTTGCGGCATGATCGACGGTACGGTATTTGAGGGCGTGGCCCGGGCGGACGGCGAGCGGCTGGACGTGTTCGCCGCGGCGCTGGCGGACGTCACCCGCTCCCGGGCGGGGACGCTGATCCGCGAGGGGCGGGTCCGGGTGGACGGCGCGGCGCAGTCCAAGGCCGGCTTCAAATTGAAGCCGGGCATGGCCGTGCGCGTGGAGGTGCCCGCGGCGGCCCCGACGGCGGCCCAGCCCGAGGACATCGACCTGGATATCGTCTATCAGGACGCGGACGTGGCCGTGGTGTTCAAGCCCTCGGGCATGGTGGTGCATCCCGCGGCGGGCAACGAGACCGGCACGCTGGTGAACGCACTGCTGGCGCGGCTGGACAACCTGTCCGGCATCGGCGGGGAGATCCGCCCCGGCATCGTGCACCGCATCGACAAGGACACCTCCGGGCTGCTGCTGGTGGCGAAGAACGACATGGCCCACGTGTCCCTGTCGGAGCAGATCAAGGCCCACACGGTGCACCGCGCCTACCGCGCCATCGTCATCGGCGGCATGAAGCAGCCCTCCGGCACGGTGGAGGGGCCCATCGGCAGGCATCCCACCGACCGCAAGCGCATGGCCATCGTGCCCGACGGGCGGGAGGCCGTCACCCACTGGAGCGCGCTGGAGCCGCTGCGGGGCGCGACGCTGATCGAGGCGCGGCTGACCACCGGGCGCACCCATCAGATCCGCGTGCACATGGCCTCCATCGGCCATCCGGTGCTGGGCGACCCGGTGTACGGGCCGAAGAAGTCCCCCTACCCGGTGGACGGCGGTCAGCTGCTGCACGCCTATCGCATCGGCTTCGTGCATCCCCGCACCGGCGAGGAGCTGATCTTCGAGGCCGACCCCGAGCCCCGCTTCACGTACTGGCTGGAGAAGCTGAGGATACAATAGTGGATTCTTCGCTGCGCCGTGCCTGCGGCAGGGCTTTGCTCAGAATGACAGCGCTGGGATACGGCTCCTGCCGGAGTGACGCCGCCGCGGCGGATCTGTCATTCTGAGCGGAGACGCAGCCGGAGTCGAAGAATCTGCAATTTGCTTTGCAACCACCGGTTGACAGCAACCGATGCGCAGAATGTAAACCAAAGTTGGTGGCGCAACCGCCGGTTTTGCGGTATAATCAGGGGTACTGAGGAGGTACACGAGATGCTGTCCGATAAGATATACCAATTGCGTCGTCGCTTCGGCTGGTCCCAGGAGGAGCTGGCGGAGAAGCTGGGCGTTTCCCGGCAGTCGGTCTCCAAGTGGGAGAGCGGCGCGAGCCAGCCGGACGTGGAGCGCATATTGCAGATCAGCACCCTGTTCCAGGTCAGCACCGACTATCTGTTGAAGGACGGGCTGGACGAGCTGGGCCGGGAGCCCCGCCGCCCGGACCCGGACGACTTCACGAAGCCCTTCTGGGAGAGCGCGGGCGGTGCGGCGGTGCAGTACGCCCCGGAGCCGGAGCCCGAGCCGGAGCCCGAGCCGCAGCCGCGGGTCGCGCCCGTCCCGGACGCCGCCGAGACCGTGACGGACGCGCTGGCCTACCGGCTGCGCCAGCTGCGGGACGTGGTGCTGGAGCCGGATTCCGTGACCCGGACCGACGGGCTGCGGCTGCTCAGCGAGGGCGAGGCCAACCGCTTCCTGGAGAACCGCCGCCAGTGTGCCCCGACCATCGGCCTTGGCGCCGCGCTGTGCGTGGCCTGCGCCGCGCCGCTGGTGGTGCTGTTCAGCCTGGCGGAGGATTTCTGGTTCTCCGAGAACCTGGCCGTCGCGCTGGGCGTGACCGCGCTGTTCGGCATGATCGGCGCGGCGGTGTGGATGTTCGTGTCCGCCGGGATGCGCATGTCCCAGTACAACGCGCTGGACAAGGAGCCCTTCGCGCTGAGCGATGAACTGCGCGAATCGGTGGTGGACCAGAAGCGGGAATTCCAGCAGGAGTTCAAGCAGGACATCGTGACCGGCACCGTGCTGTGCAGCACGTGCTGGGTCCCGCTGACCTTCGTGGCCATCATGGACATGGGCGACGCCATGCTGGGGATGGGCGTGGGCCTGCTGCTGGCGATGATCGCCGCGGGCGTGCACCTGTTCGTGAAGGGCGGCATCGTGCAGGACAGCTTCTCCCACGTGCTCCAGGAGGGCGAGCACAGCCTGCGCCGTAAAAGGCGCCGCCGCGCCGTCCGCCGCCTGGTGGACACCGCCCAGGACAAGCTGGACGAGACGCTGGACCGGCTGAAATAATTGCAAAAGTATTCCGATTTATTTCCAGATTATTACAATTCGACTTGAAATCGAACCCTCGCTGTGCTAGAATGGGTGTACCGTAAAAGTACCAATGCCATTAAGTTAGCAGATCCTTCGCTCCGCCAGGCCTTCGGCAATCGCTTCGCTCAGGATGACGAACGACGTTATGCCGTCATTCTGAGCGGAGGCGTAGCCGGAGTCGAAGAATCTACATTTATTGACATTGCATTTCAACACAGGAGGGTTTTATCATGCGATTGAAGCGCTTCATATGCGCGTTGACGCTGCTGTGCCTGCTGGCGACCTGCTTCCCGATGGCGGGGGACAGGGCCCAGGCGGCGGCGAAATATTACATACAGGTGGACCTGACCAACCAGATCGTCACCGTCTACGACAACGGCAATACCACCGAGGCCGGCATCGTCCGGCAGATGATCTGCTCCACCGGCAAGTCCGGCCACGCCACGCCCACGGGCACCTACACGCTGCCCTCGAAGTGGAAGAAGGCCGAGCGCACCGAGTGGTACTATTTCCCGGAGTACAGCTGTTACGCCAAGTGGGCCACCCGCATCGTCGGGGGCATACTGTTCCACTCGGTGCTGTACACCGGCGCGAAGAAGGGCCCGACCAAGTCGTCGGTGAACGCCCTGGGCTCCAGGGCCTCCCACGGCTGTGTGCGGCTGCGCGTGGCCGACGCCAAGTGGATCGCCCAGAACTGCCCCGCGGGCACGACCTGCAAGATCTACAGCAGCGGCAAGAAGAACACCGCGCTGCGCAAGAAGCTGCTGAAGAAGTGCTTCTCCCGGGCCAGCGAGACCTACGACCACTTCATGGGCCGGGACGGCGACGCCGAGGAGAGCGTCAAGCTGTCCCGGGGCAGCAAGGGCAGCAAGGTGACCGAGCTGCAGACCCGGCTGAAGGCGCTGGGCTTTTTGACAGACGTGGTGGACGGCAAGTTCGGCGCAAACACCGAGACCGCCGTGAAGCGCTTCCAGAAGGCCGACGGCCTGAAGGCCAGCGGCAAGGTGGACGACGCGCTGTGGAAGAAGCTGTTCCGGGACGACGCCCCCACGGGCACCTTCGTGACGCTGAGCCAGGGCATGTCCGGCCCGGCGGTGGCGGCGCTGCAGAAGGCGCTGATCACGCTGAAGCTGTACGACGGCGCGGCGGACGGCAGCTTCTCCAAGGCCTTTGCCCAGGCCGTGATGCGCTATCAGGGCGGGTTCGGCTATGCCGTGACCGGCAGCGCCAACCAGGCCGTGCAGAAGGACGTGCTCGCCCGGGCGGAATCGGTGCTGGACGAGTTCGGCGACGCCGCCTATCGCGTGGTGACCGCCGTCGAGGAGGCCGACATGGCGAAGGCCAAGGTCGCCCTCACGCTGCGGGCCAAGGCCAGCAGCAAGGGCAAGTCCGTGGCGAAGCTCAAGAAGGGCGCCGAGGTGCTGGTGCTGTCCAAGGGCAAGACCTGGACGAAGGTGGAGTACAACCGCCTGACGGGCTATCTGCCCAACAAGCACCTGACGTACTTCACCGGCAGCCGGGAGACCGTCAGCTACGAGGCCGAGCCGGAGGCGACGCCCGAGCCCACCGTCGAGCCGACGCCCGAGGTGTTCATACCGACGCCCACGCCTGAGATCTTCATCCCCACCCCGACGCCGGAGCCGTCGGCCACGCCCGTCCCCTGGGATTTCGTCGTGGCCGCGCCGGAGGCGCAGGAAACTGAGGACATCGAAGCGATCGCCGAGCCCGACGGCACGCCGGTGCCCGAGTTGGCCGGGGACCTGGCGGGCGAAGCGCTGGAGGCCGGGACCGAGGCGACGCCCGAGCCCACGCCGGAGCCGGACGTGGACGGCGCGACGGGCCTGGCGCTGGAGACTGAGCCGGCGGGGGACATGATTTCAGAGGAATGATCCGGAGGATTGGAATATGAGCCGTTTGGGCGATACCATACGCAGCGCGCGCTTGAAGGCGAAGCTGACGGAAAAGGCGCTGGGCAAGAAGTGCGGCCTGGCGGAGAGCTACATCAAGGACGTGGAGTCGGGGCGCAAGATCGTCTCCGACGACCAGGCCCAGAGAATATTGAAGGTGCTGGGCGTGGCCAACCCGGTGTCCACCGAGCTGGACGTGGCCGCCGAGCCGGAGGTGAAGCTGCGCCCCCGGCCCCGGGCCTACGTGCTGCCCGTGCAGGAGCAGGAGGAGAACGCCCGCAAGGCCGCCGAGGAATCCTCGGACGCCTGGCTGGACGCGCTGGGCGGCGTGGTGAAGCGGGTGCCGGTGATGTCGCCGGACGGCCTGGTGATCGACCACGTGCTGACGCCCATCGTCAACGGTAAGATCGAGGGCGGCGCGCCGGACAAGGTGCTGTACTACCGCTGCCCGGACGACATGCTGCGGGGCTTCCGCGTGTACGCGGGCGACCTGCTGCTGGTGGTGCCCGCCGGGAAGGCCGAGGACGGCCAGCTGATGCTGGTGGAATACCAGGGGGAGCGCATGGTGCGCAAGCTGCTCAAGCTGGACGGCGGCCGCATACAGATGCAGGCCTTCGACCATGAATTCAGCGCCACCGTGGGCACCGTCGTGGACGTGAAGGTGCTGGGCCGGTGCGTGCTGCTGCAAAGAAGGCTGTGAGTCCATAGACAATCAGGGGGCCGTCCCGTTTGGGACAGCCCCCTGATTGTATTAACGCGCTTATTCGGCCATCTGCACCATCGCCGCCACGGCGGTCAGGTCCAGCCCGTCCGGATCGACGGTGTACACCGACAGGGAGTACATCAGCCCCGGCAGCACGTCGTACCACAGGCACAGCTCCGTCCAGTCCTCGCTGCCGGTCTGGGACAGGCCGAGGGTGCCCGGGCAGTGGCCGATGGTGACCTCCTCCTCGTTGTCCCAGGGGAGGTACATCCCGGAGATGTTCAGCAGCTCGCCCTCCTCCAGCGCGGCGGGCTGTATGCGGGCGCAGTACTCGTCGCCGTCCAGCGTGAACTGCATCTCCGCCAGGTTCTCGTCCGCCAGCCAGCGGTAGATCACGTTCTCCGCGCCGTCCGGCACGCCGAAGGTCAGCCCGGAGGCCTCCAGCAGCTCCTCCCGGGTCATGTCCTGCCAGGGATTCGCCAGGCCAAGCTCATCCTCCGCCAGGCCCTGATAGCTCAGAAAGCCGCTGTCGTTGTTTTCGCTGTACAGGAACCAGTCCGAAAGCTCCGCGGGCGCCTCCTCCATGTCGAACAGGTGCGCCCACATCCGCATCTCCTCGGTGAGCGCGTCCACGGGCGTCCCGGGGGCGTAGAGCACCATGTCGTCGCCCTTGGTGATGCCGTAGGGCTCGGCGGCGACATAGCGCAGCTCGTCGGCGATCTCCTCGCTGCCGGGCTCCTCGTCCTGCGCCAGCGCGTCGATGTGGACGCTCCAGCTGTGCTCGTCCAGCTGCTCGCCCAGCGTCATCCGGCCGGTGAAGTTCGCGTAGTAGACGGTGCCGTAGGGATATTCATCCCCGGCGTCGCCCATCTCGCTGTCGTGGAACTGGCCGCTGAAGCTGCCGTCCGCGGCGATGCGCAGGTCCGTGGACCATGCGCCGGCGCCGCTGGAGAAGCTCCACTCCAGGTCCTCCAGCGCCTCGAAGGTCGGCGCTTCGCCCTCCGCGCAGGCGACGGCGGCCAGCAGCAGCGCCAGGCTCATCATCCAAGCAATTGCCCTTTTCATTTCATTCTTCCTCCGTTTTTGAATTGTGCGCAGCTTTGACGCGGCGGATGGCAGCCGGGTTCCATTCGGTGCGGCTTGGGCATCTGCCGCGCTATGCCCTATTAATCTACATCCGGCGGTGGACGCTTATGGACCGGATGAAGTTAAATCTTTGTGAAACGATGAATTCTTAATATGTTTGTCATTTAGATGTAGGATATTTATATGATAAGGGCTGGTACAATGTTCGAAATATACCAGGAAGGGAAACGGCGCGAATGGCAAATCAGGGCAATCCCTGTTTCGGACCGCGGGCATTCCGAGCGCCCGACGACGGCGGCGGCACGACCCAGTCCATCGACAACATCAGGAAATAGTGCACGAGGTGACAGTGATGGATATCAACTATCTGCTCTGGCTGCAGAGCTTCCGCAACAGCATCAACGACGCCTGGACGCCCTTCATGGAATGGGTTTCCATGTTCGCCGTGGACTACCTGATCCTCATCCCCGTGTTCCTCTACTGGTTCTGGGACAAGCGGAAGGCGCTGTACACGCTGGTTTCCTATTACTTCTGCATGGTGCTCACGCCCCTGCTGAAGCTGACGGTGTGCGCCTATCGCCCGTGGATCCGGGACAGCCGCATACTGCCCGCGGGCGACGCCATCACCACGGCCACGGGCTATTCCTTCCCCAGCGGCCATACCAGCACCTGCGCCCCGCTGGTCGGGGGCATGGCGGTGACCTCCTGGCGGGAGAAGAAGACCCGCTGGCTCGCGCCGATCCTGGTGCTCTGGGCGCTGCTGACCGGCTTTTCCCGCAACTATCTGGGCGTGCACACGCCTCAGGACGTGTTCGTGGGCATTGCGGAATCGGTGCTGTGTCTGATCCTGGTTGCGAAGCTGTTTGAGTATCTGGACGCCCATCCGGAGAAGGAGGACCGGCTGTTGCTGGGCGGCTTCCTGTTCTGCTGGGCGGCGATCGCCTACATCACCCTCAAGCCCTATCCCATGGACATGAACGCCGAGGGCAAGCTGATCGTGGATCCCCAGAAGATGATGAACGACGGCTACGGCGACCTGGGCAAGATGATGGGCTTCATCATCGCCCGCTACATCGAAAAGAAGTGGGTGCGCTTCCAGCCCATGAAGCGGGATTGGAAGAGCGCGGTGATCTGCCTGGTGGGCCTGGCGCCGATGGTGCTGCTGAAGAAGTTCGTCAGCCCGATGATCGTGCAGTGGCTGGGCTCCCACTGGGGCAAGCTCTGCTTCTCCATCCTCTATGCCTGCTATTACATCACGCTGTTCCCGCTGATCCTGAAGCTGGTCGGCGGCAAGCAGCACAAGCGCTGAGGCATATGCCCGCGCAGTTTACGAATGAAGAAGACGACGATACAGATCGCCGTGCTGGCCGTGCTGCTGCTGGCCGTTTGCACGGTTTGCAGGCTGGCGATGCGCAACACCTACACGGCGAGCTTTCCGATCCATGCCGAGGGGCTGTCCCCGGAGGACCTCCGCTTCAGCGCGGAAACCCCCGGCATCGTGCAGCACGGGACGCCCCGGATCGAGGATGGATGGCTCCGCGTACCCATCCGTCCCGAGCATCGAGGCGAGACCTTCATCGACCTGGCGGACAGCGCCGGCAACGCGCTGGGGCTGCTGCACTTTCGCGTGAGCCGCTTCGGCACCGTCTACGACGGCACGACCGGCGGCTTCACCGGGGACACCGTGGCGCTGGCGGCGTTCACAGCGTTCTGCCTGGCGGTGGCGGCGATCATGTTCCGCGCCTGGCGCGGGGCGAAGGGCCCGGCGTTCTACAGCTACGGCACGATCCACGCGGCGGGGTTTTCGCTGTTCGCGCTGCTGACCGGGCTGACGATGCTGGCGGTCACGCTGCGCCACGCGTTGCAGCCCCATGAATTCAGCATGTTCTCCGCCTACAGGGCCATTGCCGGGGCAAGCTGGCAATTTATGATGACGACGGCGCTGCCGGTGGTGGCGTTTGCCGTGGCGATGGCGGTGAGCAACATCGCGCTGGTGCGGCACGAGGGCTTCAGCCCGAAGAACGTGCTGGGCGTCGGCGTCGGCCTGGCCCTGGTGGCGGGGGAGGTGCTGGCGTTTTTCCTGTACAGCCGCGACATCTCCGGCTCCGAGTGGGAGGTGCGGCTGTGGGACACGCTGTGCAATGTGTACGCCACGGCCTTCGCCTGCTTTGAGTGCGTGCTCGCGGGGGCCATCGTCTGCGGCCTGAAGGCCGCGCGGCACGTGCCCGCGCCGGAGGCCGACTACATACTGATCCTCGGCTGCAAATTCCGCCGGGACGGCACGCTGACGCCGCTGCTGCGGGGCCGGGTGGACAAGGCCATCGAGTTCTGGAAGCGCCAGCGGGAGGCCACGGGCCGGGAGGCCGTGCTGATGCCCTCCGGCGGGCAGGGCCCGGACGAGCCCATCGCCGAGGCCGAGGCCATGCGGCGCTATCTGGTGCAGCAGGGCATCCCGGAGGGCTGCATCGCCGTGGAGGATCGCTCCCGCAACACCTACCAGAACATGGAATTCTCAAGGGCCCTGATCGAGAAGCGCTCGCCCGGGGCGAAGGTGGTCTACGCCACCACCAACTACCACGTGTTCCGAAGCGGCGTATGGGCCAATCTGGCGGGGCTGCCCGCCGAGGGCGTCGGCAGCCGGACGAAGTGGTGGTACTGGCCGAACGCCTTCATGCGGGAGTGCGCGGGCCTGATGCTCAACCGCATCCCCCAGGAGCTGCTGCTGCTGGCGGCGATGATCGCGTTCTTCGGCGCGCTCTCCATGGCGCTGGGCGGTTGAACCGGAAATGTCATATTTTTCTCTATATTCGCGCTATGAAAGTCACCATATTGTTCCTGCTTTGCAGGATATTGGCTGGAGCGACCGTGCTATAATAGACGAGAAAATTTAGCCTACAGGAGGAGAAGCACATGAATGCAAAACGGTTATTTGCGCTGATGCTCGCACTGGTGATGGCGACATTCGCCTGTGCGCTGGGCGAGGAAGCGGAAGTGGAAATGGAAGAGGAACAGAGCATGCGCCGGATAAGGCTGGGCAGCTCTGTGTACACCGTGATGATCGGCACCGATTACATGCCCGGGGAGTTGACCGACGATGCGATCGCCGCGGGCCAGATCGGATGCTGGCGGAACGAGGAGACCGGCATGGACGTCGACTTCTACCAGCTGCCCAAGGCGGACGACGCGGTGGATCTGGGCCACTACACACTCCGGCTGGCCGACAGGGAAGAGACGGTCGAGGTCGTTTGGCCCGCGGACAAGAACAACGACATCGACATGGGCTGGTACTGGGCGTCGGAGACTGTGGACGATGAGAAGCGCCCGATCGTGACCTACGTTCTGGATAGTGGCGACAGCTGGCTCAAGCTGGTCTTCCACGCGCAGAATGACGAGGCCGGCGCTGAGATCTGGACCATCATGGACACCATCGACTACATGACCCTGAAGACGATACAGCTTGGCGACACCGCCTTCACGCTGCTCGTGCCCGGCGACTACATGGAGGGCGAGATCAGCGACGAGGACATCGCTGACGACCAGGTGGCTTATTGGTACAGCGACGAGAGCCTGATGGATTTCGACGTATACGTGTTCAGCAAGGAGGGCGAGGCCGACACCCTGGCCGCCTACACCGAGCAGGAGGCCTCCACCTATCCCGCCGTCAGCGAGCTGGTGACCGACGCCGAGATCAACATGGTGCCCGTGGCCTGGTATCAGGCCGTGGATGAGTGCGACGAGGGTGAATACAATACCATCACCTACGTCATCGACGGCGGCGACCAGTACCTGGAGGTCGTGTTCTGGCTGGACGGCCCCACGGCGAAGGCCGAGGCCGACTTCATTATCCACAATCTGATCGATGAGTCGATGGATGAATGATCGGGAAAACATACAATTTGGCCTGAAATCCAGGAACTAAAACGAGCATGGAGGCGTCAAATATATGAAAATGATCCAAAAATTCATGGAGGTGTCAAATATATGAAAATGATCCAAAAATTCATGGCGGCGCTGCTGATTGCGGTGATCTGCCTGTCTGCGTTTGCCGCGCTGGCGGAGGACGGCACGGTGTGGACCACCGGCAACCTGAACCTGCGCAAGGGCCCCGGCCTGGATTACAGCTCCATCCGCAGCATCGGCTCTGGCGTCAAGCTGGAGTACGACAAGACCTCGACGGACGACCGCGGCGTGAAGTGGTATCGTGTCGATTACAAGGGCCGCACCGGCTGGGTGTCCTCCAAGTACGCCTCGACGAAGAAGCCCTCCGGCAGCTCCAGCTCCGGCAGCAGCGGCTCCTCCGCCAGCGGCAAGGTGACGACCACCGCCAGCGTGAACCTGCGCAAGGGCGCGGGCACGGACTACAGCGTGATCCGCACGGTCCCCGAGGGCGTGAGCCTGAGCTATGACAAGACCGCGAAGGACGACCGGGGCGTGACCTGGTATCGCGTGACCTACAAGAAGCGCACCGGCTGGGTGTCCTCGGCCTACGCCAAGAGCGGCAGCGGCAGCTCCTCGGGCAGCAGCAGCTCCTCGGGCAGCAGCAGCTCCGGCAAGAAGCTGAAGACCACCGGCAACGTGCACCTGCGCACCGGCGCGGGCAGGGATTACAACGATATCCTGACCGTACCCAAGGGCACGACCCTGACCTATGACGAGACCCGCAAGGACGAGCGCGGCGTGGTGTGGCGCCATGTCAGCTACGACGGCAAGAGCGGCTGGATCTCGTCCAAGTACGCCAAGAAAAAGTAATCGTCCTGGCGCGCGCCCGCAGGGGCGCTGAACACGGCTTGAACCCGCGGCATCATGTCCGCTGGCGATAGATATACTTATCTTATCCACGCACAGGAACAAGGAGGAATGAAGGACATGAAACGATTGCTCAGGATTGCCATTCTGGCGATGCTGGCGCTGGCGCTGGCGGTTCCCGCCTTTACGGCGCTGGCGGAGGAGACGGCGAAGACCTACAAGGGCCCGATACCGCTGTATGTGAACCGCGACACCCTGAATGCCTACAAGCACCCCGACAACGAGACCAAGGTTCTCAAGAAGCTGAAGGGCGGCGACTCCGTGGTCGTCGAAAAGGTGACCGAGGACAAGGTCTGGGCCGGCGTCCTGGTGGAGGACACCAAGAACGGCGGCCAGAAGATCGGCTGGGTCAAGTATAAGTACCTGGTGGAGGAGATGCCCCAGGATTACTGCAAGCACGATTGGGGCAAGTGGAAGGTCAAGTCCGAGGCGAGCTGCACCGAGACCGGCCTGCGCACCCGCAAGTGCTCCATCTGCGGCAAGAAGGAATCCGAGACCACCAAGAAGGTCGAGCACGATTGGAGCAAGTGGAAGGTGACCAAGCAGGCCACCTGCTCCACCAAGGGCTCCCGCGAGCGCAGCTGCAAGATCTGCGGCACCAAGGAAAAGGAAGAGTATTACGAGGACCACGAGTTCGGCGCCTGGGAAATAACCAAGGAGCCGACCTGCACCGAGCAGGGCGAGCGTCAGCACACCTGCAAGAACTGCAACACCACCAAGACCCAGGCGCTGGATATGCTGCCCCACGAGTATGAGTACAAGGTCGTGACCGAGGCCACCGACCACTCCGCGGGCGTGCGCGCGAAGGTCTGCGTGAACTGCGGCAAGACCACCGCCGAGGAGAGCTTCGATCCCGAGGGCACCCTCCGCCGCGGCGACCGCGGCGAGGGCGTCTACGCGATCCAGCAGCTGCTGGTGGAGCAGGGCTATCTGAACGCCGGCGGCGCGGACGGCATCTTCGGCGGCGGCACCGAGAAGGCCCTGATGAAGTATCAGCAGGACCGCAACCTGAACCCCGACGGCGTGGCCTGGCCCCAGACCATCAAGGATCTGCAGCATGACTACGGCCCGTGGGAGATCGTGAAGCCCATGACCCGCACCGAGTCCGGCGAGCGCGTGCGCGTGTGCCGTGGCTGCGGCTTCGAGCAGCATGAAAATATCGACGCGGGCACCGTCCTGGAGAAGGGCGCTCGCGGCGAGAATGTGCGCGCGCTGCAGCAGTTCTTCAAGCAGATCGGCTACGACGCGGGCAGCTTCGACGGCATCTATGGCGGCAAGCTGGACAACGCGCTGGCGAACTTCGCGGCGGCGAACGGCATGATCGTGGAGACCGGCAAGATCCGTCCCGCGGACGTGGACGCCGTGGTGAACGCCTGGGTGCAGCAGGTCCCCGAGGAGAACTGGAAGGGCGAAGGCGGCGTGGACGCGCCGGTGAACCTGGCCCTGACGGTGGAGCCCGCGGGCGAGCCCGACGAGAGCGGCATCACCGCCTATAACTGGTCCGTGACGAACCTGGGCAGCGAGAAGGCGACCTTCGCCGCGCTGCTGCTGACCTTCGGCGAGCCCAACTTCAAGGAAGACAGCATGGTCATGGTGCTGGACGGCATCGAGCTGAAGCCCGGCGCGGGCAACAGCGCCAACGGCAGCTTCAACGCGGACGTCAACTGGGACGAGGGCGACCTGAACTTTGCGGCGATGGCCATGACCGAGGCCGACGGCGCGGTGTGGCTGAGCAACACCGTGACCTGCGAAAACGTGCAGCATCCCACCCAGAAGACCGTCGCGCCGCTGGATGTCGTCGTGGACGTGAACGCCCTGGAAGACGGCATCTATCCGGTGTCCTTCGACAAGGGCGACGTGCTGAGCGGCGCTTCCGGCATCTACATGAACGCGGTGCACGTCTACACCCGGGATTGGTATGACATCGTGGACGTCAACACCCTGAATGTGGGCGACACCATCGTCGTCGAGGGTGAAGAGGTGCCGGTGCTGAGCGTGGCGCAGACCGAGTACGGCATCGCCGTCAACGAGGACCAGGACGGGCAGTCCTTCCTGCTGGTGAGCGAGGAGGACGGCAACGGCTTTGCCGTGCGGGGTCTGGACGACATGACCACCTACACCGAGCAGGGCGTGACCACGCTGGCGCTGGATCCCTCCGCGACCTTCACGGACGCCTGGGACATCGAGAAGGAGCCTGTGACCGTGGGCTATGACGGCATCGTCAATGCCATGCAGACCACCGAGAACGACTACTTCGTGCCCTATAACACCACCGTGCGCGTCGAGGGCGGCAAGGTCGTCGAGATCAAGCGCGATTACGTGCCGTAATCCCGATCGTTAAACCCATCGTTTGCTGCGGCGGACCGCCTGACGGCGTCCGCCGCAGTCTTGAGAAAGGAAAGCAACGAACATGAAGAAGCTGTTTGCGATTCTGCTGGCCCTGGCGCTGTGCCTGACCGGCTTTGCGATGGCCGAGGAGGCCCAGGAGACCGAGAACAACAAGTTCAACACGCTGATCGAGGACGGCGAGTTCATCATCCAGGTGGATAACGCGAACGGCGACCTGGCCTGGATCGCCGACGACATGTCCCAGGACGACTCCGTGCTGGAGCTGGCCTACATGGATACCGTCGAGGGCACCTTCGTGGCGCGCTACGCCCCCGTGGGCGACGGCGACGTCACCGTGGGCGTCCGGCACTACATGGGCATCGCCTGCGACGAGGCCATGACCTGGGACGTGCACGTCGAGGGCGGCGCGGTGACCGAGGTCACCGACGGCGCCTATACCGTCGCGGGTCCCGAGGAGGAGATCGATCCCTATCTGGTGGGCGAGTGGCTGGAGGCCGAGACCCAGTTCACCACGCTGACCGTCGAAAAGAACCCCGAGCGCGGCTGGGACGTCGTAGCCGTCTCTCCCGTGAGCCACGGCGCGTATGTGTTCAAGACCACCGTGCAGTACGACTGCGAGCTGAACGCCTTCGTCTATGACAAGGGCAAGTTCTGGGACATCGACGGCGAATACGACGAGAACGCCGAGCTGGGCGAGGCCCGCACCGCCGGCACCACCGGCTCCTTCGCCTTCACGGGCGACGAGGAGAACCCGACCCTGGAGTGGCACGACGACGACGAGAATCCCGAGGGGAGCATCGCGTTCACCAGGGGCTGAGATGGGCCCGATCCGGAGATGACCTCCGGGAGTGAATGAAAAAACTATACCGGGAAGCGCCGAATTAGCGCTTCCCGGTATTTCAATTGTGGGTTATTTATGGTATACTGATTAGGAAAACGGAACGTTTTCCGGGTCGGCGGGCCCCGAAGGGCCGCACGCCGACAATCATGGTATACTGATTAGGAAAACGGAACGTTTTCCGGGTCGGCGGGCCCCGAAGGGTAGCACGCCGACAATCAATGATAATGGATAACCGCAGCAATGCACGACAGACCTATCACGAAGCTACAACGGAGATTATGAGGCTATGACCAAAAAGCTGGTTGGCCAGATGCTGGCCGCGCAGATCCTCTCGGCGCTGACCGTATCGCTGTGTCTGCTCATCGACAACCTGATGATCGGGCGCTATCTGGGCGAAGGCGCGCTGACCGCCTACGGGCTCGCCGGCCCGGTGCTGCTGGTCATCGGCGCGGTGGGCAGCATGCTCTGCGCCGGGGCGCAGGTGGCCTGCGGAAAATCCCTGGGCAGGGGTGACAAGGAGGAGACGGACATCGGCTATTCCTCCTCCATCGCCATCGCGGCGGTGTTCTCGGTGGCGTTCACGCTGCTGGTGGCGCTGCTGCGGGTGCCGCTGGCCCGGCTGCTGGGCGCGAAGGAATCGGTGCTGCTGGCGGACACCAGCGGCTACATGGCGGGCTTCGTCATCGGCGCGCCGGCGTCGATGGGCGCGCTGATCCTGGTGCCGTTTTTGCAGATGGCGGGGCAGGGCAACCTGCTGATCGCGGCGGTGCTGGGCATGACCGTGGCGGACGTGGGCTTCGATCTGCTCAACGTGCTGGTGTTCCACGGCGGCATGTTCGGCATGGGCCTGGCCTCCTCGCTGAGCTACTACGTGGCGATGCTGATCGGTGGCGGCTACTTCCTGTCGAAGAAGTGCGTGTATTCGTTCTCGCTCAAGCGCGTCCTGGGGCGCAAGATCCGGGAGCTGCTGGCGGGCGGCCTGCCCACGATCTTCGGCATGGCCTCCACCGTGGCGCTGGTGTTCGCGGTGAACTCGCTGCTGCTGGACCTGAACGGCCAGGCGGCCGTGGCGGCCTACGCGGTGATCACCACCATCACCAACGCGGCCAACTGCATCAGCACGGGCATGGGCGGCGTGGCGCTGACGCTCTCCGGCGTGTTCTACAACGAGGAGGACCGCGCCGGGATCGGCGAGCTGCTGAAGCTGCTCTCCAAGCGGGCGGTGCTGCTGGGCGCGGTGGGCATGGCGCTGCTGATCGCCTTTGCCCGGCCGCTGGTGACGCTGTTCGTGCCCACGGCGGGGGAGAGCCAGTCCATGGCGATACTGGGCCTGCGGATGTTCGCGATCGGCCTGATCCCCTGCTGCTTCAGCAACGCGCTGCGCAACTGCTATCAGGGCACCGGGCGCGTGGTCATGATGGAGGCGATCTCCGTGCTGGCCAACGCGGTGCTGCCGACGCTGGCGGCGCTGGCGCTGGGCAGGGCCGCGGGCGTGAACGCCGTGTGGCTGTATTTCGTCGCCGGCGAGGTGCTGACGCTGGTGTGCGTGATGGGCTTTGTGTGGCTCAAGAAGGGCGGCGTCACCTGGAAGCCGGAGGACATACTGCTGCTGCGGGATGACTTCGGCGTGCCGGAGAAGGACCGCCTGGAGGCTCCCCTGCGGGATATGGACGGCGTGATGTCGTTCTCCCGGTCGGCGGCGGACTTCTGCCGGGCCCATGGCGGCGGGGAGCGGCTGGCCGCCCACCTGGCGCTGTGCGTGGAGGAGATGGGCACCAACATCGTCTCCCACGGCTTTGCCGCGGGCGGCAAGAACAGCCTGTCCATACGGCTCCAGGTGAAGGACGGGCGCTGGACGCTGCGCTTCCGGGACGATTGCATGGCCTTTGACCCGGTCAGCCACGTGCAGCAGAACGAGGGCGAGAGCCTGGGCATCCGCCTGGCCATGCGCATGGCCGACGAGGCGCGCTACACCTATTCCATGAACCTGAACAACCTGACGCTCGTGCTGAGGGATATCTGACAAGGCGGAGAGGCACAAATGACGACAATTGTCGAATTTCTGCAGGACAACCGGGTGCTGGCGGAATCCCTGAAGCTGGCGGGCACCGCGGTGCTGGCGATCATCGTCGTGACGCTGGTACTGCGCCTGGAGAAGAAGGCCTCGCTGCGGTGGATCCAGAAGCGCAAGAACATCAACCTGCGCTTCGTGGAAAACATCGGCCGCTTCGTGGTCATCTTCCTGGCGGTGGAGTGGGTGGTCATGAGCTCGACCATCACCCAGTCCTTCGGCAAGGTGCTGTTCCAGGGGACGACGGTCATCGCCGCGGTGGCCGGCTTCGCCGCGCAGCCCGTGATCGCGGACCTGATCTGCGGCATGATGCTCAGCGCCGCCAAGCCCTTTGACATCGGCGATCGGATCGAGCTGGAGGACGGCACGGCGGGCATCGTAAAGGACATCACGCTGCGCCACGTCACCCTCCAGGACATCGACACGCTGGTGCGGGTGATCCCCAACAGCAAGCTGAACGGCATGAAGCTGGTCAACATGAGCCCAGCGCCCGGGATGCGCTCGGTGCACATGCGCTTCAACGTCGCCTATGACACCGACGTCAAGCAGGCGATGGAGACCATACGCCACGTCGTGGAGGAGAGCCCCCTTTCCGTGCCCGGCAAGCCCGGCCCCAACGGTGGGGAATACGGCCCGGTGTACTTCATACAATATGCCGACAGCAGCCTGGTGATGGCGACGACGGTTTATTACACCCCGGCCTCGCCCACGGAGAGCGTCAAGAGCGACATCAACACCCGCGTCAAGCAGGCGTTGGAGGCCAACGGCATCGAGATCCCCTATAATTACGTCAACGTCGTGGTGAACGACAGGGACGGCGGGGAGAAGTGACGACCGGAGGGCGTCGGGCCCTCGCGGTCGATCAATCAGATGGGAGAAATGGATGAAAAGACCGACACTGATCATATCGATACTGCTGCTCCTGCTGTCCCTGGCCTGCGCGGGCGCGCTGGCCGAGGATACCGCCGACGGGCATATGGACGAATGGACCGTGATGTTTTACTTCTGCGGCTCCGACCTGGAATCGAAACACGCCTATGCCACCGGCAACCTGCAGGAGATCTCCGAGATTCGCTATCCGGACAGCTACCTGGATGCGATGATGCGTTACTACGGCCTGGAGCCGCATGAGACGACCGAGATGGGCAAGGTGAACATACTGATCGAGACTGGCGGCAGCAGCCAGTGGCATGCTCAGGAGCTGGGCATGGACATCTCCACCGAGGCGTTGCAGCGCTGGCGCTATAACGTGGTGCCCTGGGGCGGCCAGGACACGGACGGCCCCTACGACGGCTATGAGCTGTTGGAGACGCTGCCGCTTCAGAGCATGGCCGATCCGGAGACGCTGACGGACTTCATCCGCTGGGGCCGGGAGACCTGCCCGGCGAAGAAATACGCGCTGGTGCTCTGGGGCCACGGCGACGGCGCGCGGTCGGGCCTGTTCATCGACGAGCTGTTCGACGGGGACATCATGTGCCTCTACGAGCTCAAGCAGGCGCTGGCGGACGCACAGACGCACCTGGAGGCCGTGATCATCGACGCCTGCCTGATGGCGAACATAGAGACCGCCTGGGCTGTCAAGGATTCGGCCAGCTGGATGGTGGCTTCGGAGGAGGTCGTGCCCGGAAACGGCACAGCCATCGATCAATGGATGCAGCAGCTGCTGGACAATCCCTGGGGCGACGGCAAATGGCTGGGGCGCTGCGTGTGCGACACGACCGCCATGAAGTATGCCAATCTGCCGTCGGAGGAAGCGAAGAACACGCTCACCTGGTCGGTGATCGACCTTTCCAAGGTGGATGCCCTGGTGGAAGGGGTCGGGGAGTATTTCATACAGATAAGCGATGCGCTGAAGAGCTATCCCCTGGTGGCCAACCTCTACATGAGCCTGCCCGTCAGGCTTCCGGAATTCGGCGACGGTTCGCAGAACATGAAAGATTTTGGCAGCCTGATCTATAATTCCGAGCTGGTCTTTTACTCGGATACCGCTGTGCGCGGCGCGCTGATACAGGCGCTCACCGACGCGGTGGACTACTGCGTGCGCGGCTCGGGCCGCAGCGATACCCGCGGGCTGTCCTTCTGTTATCCGCTGGACTTTGACGACGAGCAGATGGATATCTACGCGAAGAACTGCCCCATGCCCAGATATCTGGCCTTCATCGACGGCGTTTCCTCCTGGACCGCGCCGGACTGGGTATACGAATACGTCGAACGCACGCCGGAGATCGACAGCATCGATGAATTGCGGCTCCTGGTGAAAAAGAAGCGAGGCGCAGATGGTATGCCCGGGGTGGTATTCGGTGATTCTGTGAGAAACATGCTGCAGACGTGGTATCGCCTGTACCGGCTGGACGACGAGACGGGAGAGCTTTTGTGGCTGGGGAGCACGGACTGCTTCGCTGAAGCCCTGGAAGACGAGGATTTCAGCGCGCTGTACCGCGCCGCCGATCCCATGCACTGGCCGGCCATCAACGGCAATCCGATCTGTATGCAGCTCATCCAGACCGATTATTACAGCAAGCTGTACAACGTGCCGGTGATGATCAACGGCCGGACCTGCATACTGCGCTGTGGTCGCTTTGCCAATTATGCCGAGGACCCGGCGGAACGGATCAATGAGTACGAGATCTACGGTCTGTGGGAAGGGTATGATGCGTACAGCACCCTGTACAACCGCAGCGTCACGCCCCTGGCCATGTTCGTGGGCCAGGAGTACCAGCTGATGTATCCCATCGACGATGCGGGCGCGGGCAAGGGCACGTACTATAAGTACGGCGAACCGCAGACCATGTATCGCTCTCTGATGGTGGAGGAGGTACCGCTGCCCGCAGGTACCTATTACCTGGAATACGAGGTCACCGACATGTACATGCGCAAGTCGGTGCTGGACCGGATCGAGATCCAGTGGGACGGCGAGACCATGACCTTCCCCCAGGGCGACGCCTGGGAGAACGACGAATGGATCAACATGGCGGATCTGAGAAAGTGATCGTTATTTTGGGGGAAGAACAATGAAGAACCGATTTTTTGCAATCCTGCTCGCAATGGCGCTGCTGATGGCGGCGCTGCCGGTCTCGGGCCTGGCGGCGTCGAGCAAGAGCGGCAAGGTGAAGGGCAACAGCGCGAGCATCGCCATCACCGGCGATGGCATCGTGATGAACATCAAGTGGGACAAGGTCTCCGGCGCCGCCGGCTATGAATACGCCTACAACCTGTTCTGGAAGAAGGGTTGCAAGAAGTCCGATTACACCGTCAAGAGCACCACGGAAACCGGCGCGACGATCCGCCTGAAGGATTACGGCACCGTCGACATCCGCGTGCGCGCCTACAAGCTGGCGCGCGGCAAGAAGGTCTACGGCGAGTGGACCAGCGGGCGGCTGAAGCGCAGCAAGGTGGACAAGATGATCGTGAAGCGGCTCCAGAAGCGCATGAAGACCAAGGACCTGTTCCTGAAGGCCAGGTCCGAGGGCGTGCAGGTGCACACCGGCGCGGGCGAGCAGTACGGCGTCATCGCGAAGCTGAGCCGCGCGGACGAGGTCCGGGCCACCGGCAGCTTCAAGCGGGACAGCAGCGGCACCTGGTGGTCCCAGGTCGTCGTCAGCTTCGACCAGAACACCACCTCGAAGGGCTGGGTATCCCGCAAGGGCACCGACCCGGTCTGGTATTGACGGGCAGGCCCCTGGCAGCGGGGCTTCGACGATCCCCACGGGCCGATGCGACCGATTTGGACATCATGAGGAGGGTAAATATGTTGAACATCAAGAAGTTATTGAGCCTGACGCTGGCGCTGGCGCTGCTGGCCGCCGCGATCCCCTGCGCCTTCGCCGAGGCGCAGGACGGCGAATCTCCCGATCTCCTGCACGCCTCGATGCAATACGTAACCGAATCCCCGGAGTGGGTGGCCAACCTGCCCGCGGCCCAGGACGAGGGCACGCGGCAGCTGTTTGTGGTCGCGGGCATGGGCATGGACCGGACCACCGCGACGGTCTCGATGCACCAGCGGGCGGAGGACGGCTCCTGGCAGCAGATCCTTTCCACCCCGGGCTTCGTGGGCAGGAACGGCCTGTGCCTGGACGCGGACCACGCCGAGGGCTGCGGCCAGACCCCGGTGGGCGTGTACCACTTCAACAAGGCCTTCGGCATCGCGCCCGATCCCGGCTGCGCCATACCGTACATCCAGGTGGACGAGGATACCTACTGGTCCGGCGATCCCGACTACCACTACAACGAGATGGTGGACATCAAAGACTATCCCGAGCTGGCGATGGATGACAGCGAGCACATCGTGGATTATGAGTACCAGTACCAGTACTGCCTGAACATCAGCTTCAATGAGGACGGCACGCCCGGCCGCGGCTCCGCGATCTTCCTGCATTGCCTGGGCCCGGTCAAGCCCTACACCGGCGGCTGCGTCGCCATCCCCGAGAACATCATGAGGCTGGTCATGCAGAGCGTCACCGAGGATTGCGTCGTGGTGATCGACACGCTGGAGAACATGGGCGGCAGCCTGTGAGCATGACAGACGACGACCGCTGAATTTGCCGGGAACCTTCAATGAGGGACCGCCCCAAAGCGACCGGACAGGCCGCTTTGGGGCGGTTTTTGGTTCTTCACGGAAAATATGCGCGAAGCCTTAAAACCCGCGCAAATTCAGGGCTTCGCGCAGGCAAAAAGTGTAAAACGCCACATCGACCCTTGAATTTACAACAGGTGATAACATGAGCAAAAACTATGGCTTTGCCCGCTGCTCTCTTGGTGAAGAGAAGGGGCAGGACCTGAACCGGCAGGTCCGCGAACTGAAGGCAGCAGGCGCTGAAGAAATCATCACAGAGCGCGTCCACGGCGACGCGAAGGTAAAACCCCAGCTTGACTTCCTCTTGGAGCATATCGAACCGAACAGCAGCTTGTACGTCACCGAAGTCAGCAGGCTTTCCCGTTCGACCCAGCAGCTTTGCGCAATCCTGAACACCATCAAGGAAAAGCGCTTGCGGCTGGTGATCCTCAACAGCGTGACCATCGATTGCCGCAACGGTGAAATCGTCGCCATGAGCATGGCTTTCCTGCAAATGGCGGGCGTGTTCAGTGAGCTTGAACTCTCCATGATCCGCGCAAAGGTGCGGTCAGGGATGGCGAATGCCAGGGCAAAGGGCAAGCAGATCGGGCGCAAACCCGTCACCAAGGCAGACCTTCCCGCCGCATTCATCAAGCACTATTCGTCCTTTATGGGGGGTAACCTCAATATTACGGAGTTTGGGAGGCTGTGTGGATTAAGCAGGCCGAGCATTTATAAATATCTGAAGCTTATGGAATAGCAGCCTCATATTATAGCTTGTCTTCAACTTCTTGAAACAACAAATCCTCAATGATTTTCTGTACTTTATACTTGATTGTTCTTGCATTTTCCCCTTTAGCTTTAATGTGCGGGCTTACTGCTGCATATACTCTTTCTGGTGTAAGAAAATCCTTATATTCATCTTTCCTTGATTCGATCTCATTGAGTACGATTTGGTGAATAACATCAATAGAAAAATCCTTAAAGTGAATCATCTTGTCAATCCGATAGAAGATCGGGAGACCAAGACTCTTCTTCATTTCATCTAAGGATTTATAATTTGATGTTAGAACAATCATAATGCCTGATATATCTACATCATACGTCGAATCTTTGAATGTTGTATTATCAAAAAGAGTATAGAAAGCTGAATAGAAATGCTCAGGGCATTTATCCAGTTCATCAAAGAAAACCAGATTAGATTCTCGCTCCAGTAAATCAAATCCTATACTGCGTCTATTGGGTTGATTGCCAAAGAAGTATTCTGCATAATTGCTATTCTTGAACATAGAAAGATGCTTCTCAAGAAACTTACCACCAAAAAAGCAACGGGCAATCTCTCTCACTAACTCAGTTTTTCCAAGGCTACTATTCCCATAAAGCATAACAACGTATGGCTTCTTTCTTTCAACAGAAGTCAAATACCACATGGTTTTACTTATATCCTCAATGGCTGACTCTTGACCAACAATATGTGTTGAAATAACTTTGATATTTGATACGAATTCAGCCGCATTTCGTTGCATAATATAATGCTCGCTGATCTCGTCTAAGCCGATTTCGTTGCGCTGAAACATCTCACTTAAGTAATCTCGCAATACACGAGGTGGATTCTGTATATATATCTCGGCATCATCAGTCGTTAATTCCTCTATTAGCGCACCTAATCGATCATGTGCTGTTTCAACAATACCGTGATAATTGTCGTTCTTTAGGATAAGTACTTCTGCATAATTTGAGAACAAATGTCCCCTTTGTTTATCAGCATCTGCTTCCTTTACTAGATCCAAGAAATAACCTACGTCATCATTCATATGAAGATTTGCTATCTTTTTTTCAAAGTATGTTTTTGAACCGATTATTATATGATAGTTTCTCATTTGTCCTTTTCTCCTGTCGATATACAAGCATACACCACGTCATAAAGCGTAACTTGTTCACCATTCTTGCCTTTGTGTTGTTCTTCTTTTGTAGGGTCCGTAGTATTAGTGGATGGAGGATAGATGTCAGCCAGAGACCGATTCCCATCTGCTGAAGATAGTACTTCTTGCATTTTTGCTATCTCCTTCAGAAAGTCAAATCTATCTCTTGTAAACAAACCAACCGGAATACAATAGAGGGTCATTCTAGTTGTCAGTAGATCATTTCGTTTATAATTACTGACAAAGGCAGAATTATTAAATCGGACATAATTCGATTCATCAATCTTGTATGTATCATATCCATCATAGTTTTCCATTACTGTTTTGAATTCTCGTGTATCAACGCCGTCAATCCCGCCTTTCAAAATGCGAAGATAACCACCAGCAGCTCTAATACATGTTGAAGAGTTCTCGATATCAAAGAGAATTACATCCGTCAAACATTTCAGTGCAGGTTTTATTTTCTCAAATTCGGATATTTCAGTCGATGATATGGTAGTTACATTATCCATTTTAGTTATGAAAGAAGTTTCTAGTTTTCCTGAAACCAGGAATGACAGCCTTGCTAAAAAGGGTACTTCTAGCTTAATTTTAGACGACATTTCCATGCCAAGGCTACCTTGATTCTGTAATGTCGAGGCAAAACCAGTTTTGTGTTCCACTTGTCCCTTTTCCCGTTGTTGGAGAATATTTCGAATTGTTTCTTTATCAAAGTATATTATTTTATTAATCTGAGCTTTTGCCATCCGACATGACCTACTTTCTGATGTAGTTCAGTTGCTAATAGTACATTATGGTATTATCAATTCTAGTGATTTTGTGTGTGAATCAGAGAACCTTCATGAAAAAATGGTTGCATGCTAGTCTAATCTCTATTCAGATCTATTTGTTTTTACTACAGTGATCTTTTTATCTACATAGTGAAGCCAGCCATTTGCCTTATCAGCTATATTCGGCTCAACAGACTGTTTTTTTGCCATTTCTATTCTTCCCCTTGCTAGTCGGCATTATTGCTTTTTCCATTGGTCACTTTTGCGATTGTTTCCGTATATTCTTGCCATGATTAACGTTTCCTATCGGACAGATATGTCAATGTGTCGTAACTTGTTCTTCCTTCACATGCTCTATAATTTCTCCATAATCAACATCCAAAGTTTCGCAAATCCTGTCAAGGATCGGCAACGCAACCATTTCATCCCTGCGCAGCTTTGTCATTGTATTGGATGAAATATCAGCTTGTCTGCGCAAATCTGCTTTGCTTATCTTCTTGTCAACCAAGAGCTTCCATAGTTTGTTGTACTGAACAGCCATCAGAAAACCTCCTGATTGTAATGAAAGTATTATACCATACTTTCCTTTACACTTCAAGATGGTTTCGCAAGAACAGGGGACAGTTCAAATAGATTATCATTAATACAGACAGCAAACAGCGGAAGCGCCGTGACCCGCTTCCGTTGTTTGATTTATCTATGAGAGCTTTATGATTTTTCTAGAGCCAGTGCTTCGGAAAAGCTGATTGTCTCATTCTCTCGCTTAGCCAAGAAATAGACGAAATTCATCTCGATAACATAGTAATGGCCATTTGATCCCCACAGTTCTCCTTGTTCTCCTGATTCATTTTTTTGATAGTTATTAATCATCCTCAACAGGTCAAATCTGTTTTTCTCATCCAAACTTAATACATTTACGATACGATCAATGTCACTCAGCATATCTTCAGGACGAAGGGACACATAGAAATCTCTGCAATATTCGTAGGTGCAAGTATTGTCCTCTTCTTCATAACTGCTAAATCGCAACCAGATTGCAACAGGGGTAACAGAATAATAATTCATTTTTTTGCCCCACGCTTTATTTCGGCGCGGGCTCCTTCATAATAATTTTATTTGAAGATAAGCTTTAAGACTATTGTCTTCCCTCATCTTCTATATATATTATATAATAATTTTTTATAATTTTCCAATCAACGATCATTTCAACCAGATAATACAAAAGATGGAAGCAAACATCATCGCTCCCATCTTTTCAGTTTATTCAGTTGTTTCATACTGGCTCTCACCCCCTTCGCGCAGGCATTGAGTGGACGGCTTACGCCACTTCAGCCACAATCGGCTCGGCGTCGATGACCGCCATCTGGTTCGCCGCAGTCACTTCCTGAACCATGTCCTTCAGGTTGTTCAGGGTCACGGGGTTGATCACAAAGCCATCAGCGTCGAAGGTGGGCTGGTCGGAGTAGTAGGGGAAGCGGTCCTCGAACCAGGTCTTCACGTACTTGTAGGGCATGGGCTGGACGCGGGAGAGCTTGCGGACCTTGTTGAACAGGGCGGTCAGTTCCTCGGCGTTGCGATGCAGGGCGATGAAGTCCTCCATCTGACCGAAGGTCAGACCCTTCTTGCCTTCCTTCTTGGCTTCCTGCTGGATGGTCAGATCCGGGAAATCCTTGCGCAGCTTCAGGATGATGTTGTACTCCAGGGAGCCAACCTTGGAGGCTTTCTTGGCGAAGGACGCGGAGATGGTCAGGGTGTTGTTCAGAGCGTCGAAGTTATAGCCATGGGTCAAAGTAAACCTGACCAGTATGTATAATGAAATGGAAGGGGCAGGTGCTATTGCTCTCCCTCTTTCAATTAAGAATGGAATGTTAACAATAAAGAAAGGCCTTGACAAGTGACCTTTCGTTCACTATAATAGGTGAACGAAAGGTCACTCTGCTATGTATGGAGGTTATTATGGCGAACGACACAAAAGAGAGAATACTGGAAGCTGCGCTGGAGATGTTTTCACAAAACGGCTATGCAGGGACAAACATCCGCGAACTGAGCGCATCGCTCGGGCTTGTGAAGTCGGGGGTCTATAAGCACTATGAGAGCAAGGAAGCCATCTGGAATGCTCTGTTGGATGAGATGATCGCCTATTATGCGGAACACTTTGGCTCCCCTGAGCACTTGCAGCCTGTACCGAATTCGCTGGATGAGCTGATTCAAATGACGATGCAGATGGTGAACTTCACTGTCCATGATGAAAGAATCATCAAGACACGCAAGGTACTTACGCTTGAACAGTTCAGGGATGAACGTGCGCGGGGGCTGGCGACAAAGCACTTCCTCACCGGTCTCACAGAAATGTTCACGCATATCTTCGCCGGTATGATGGACAAAGGTCTGTTGCGAAGGGACGATCCAGCGATGCTCGCCTTTGCCTACACCACGCCGATCTCCGCGCTGATCCATCTGTGCGACCGGGAGCCGGAGAAGACGGCGGATGCCATCGCGCAGGTGGAAGCGTTCAGTCGCCACTTCGTGAAGGTATACGGAAAAGCAGAAAAGGATTAAACTGGAAAAGGCAATGAAAAGATACTTTGGCAGCCTGTCCTTTTACAGGCAGGCGTTGATGATTGGCGTTCCCGTGATGCTGCAATCGCTGATTCAGTCCCTGGTCTCGCTGGTGGACAACTTCATGGTAGCGGGGCTTGGGGACGTGAAGATGTCCGGCGTGAGCATCGCGGGGCAGATCCTGTTTGTGTTCATGGTGCTGTCCAACGCCATCTGCGCGGCGGGCGGCATCTACATGACGCAGTTTTCCGGGGCGAAGGACCGGGCGGGCATGCGCCAGGCGCTTCGATTCAAGTTCTATCTGATCGGGGCCTTTATCGCCCCATCCTGGACGCGGGCGTAGAATACATGCGGCTCATGGGCTTCATGGGCGTGCCCTTCTGCGTCTCCGTGGTGCTGGCCACCTCCATGCGGGAGATCGGTCAGGTGCGCGTGCCGCTGGTGATCTCCGTCATCGGCACGCTCATCAACACGGGCCTGAACTGGGTACTGATCTACGGCAACCTGGGCGCGCCGAGGCTTGAGGTGCGCGGCGCGGCCTGCGCGACCCTGATCGCCCGGTTCATCGAAATGGCGCTGTACGTGATCTATGTTCTGCGGAACCCTCAGCCCTTCCTCGACGGGCACGGGGAGAAGCTGCGCACAGACTGGAAGCTGTTTGGCAGCATCCTGCAGCGGGGCTGGCTGATGCTGTTCTCCGAGGTGCTGTGGGTGGTCTCCGAGACCGTCACCACCGCCGTGTACAACGGACGGGGCGGCGCGGACGTGGTCTCGGGCATGTCGGCGGGCTGGGCCATCGTGAATTTGCTGTTCGTGTCCTTCGGCGGCATCAACACGGCCACATCGGTCATCATCGGCAAGACGCTGGGGAAGGGACAGCTGGACGAGGCGCGGAAGCAGAGCCGATGGATGCTGTCCGCCGCCGTGGTGTTCGGGCTGTTCATGACGCTGATGGGCGCGCTGGTGACGCTGCTGACGCCGCTGGTATTCGGCCATCTCTCTGCG
>ONHI01000031.1 GCA_900317565.1 uncultured Eubacteriales bacterium | reverse complement strand
CCCCGTTCGACTTGCATGTGTTAAGCACGCCGCCAGCGTTCGTCCTGAGCCAGGATCAAACTCTGATGTTTAATCCTTACCATCTCTCCAACTCCCCGCTCGGCTCGCCAAAGCCTCGCGGTTCGCTGTTGAAACGGCGTTTCACTCAATGAATTCTGACTGTTCCCCACCTCGCTTCGCCGCTCCTGCCTCTCGGCTCTCTTCGCAGCTCCACTCGGTGGCTTTTCTCTCTCTTCTCTGTATCGTTTTCAAGGTTCGCGCGCTGTCAGGGCTCCGTTTCCGTCGCGGTGACAACGATATTGAATTATATCAATGTCATCTTAAAATGTCAACCCCTTTCCACAATTCTTAACATCTTTCCCGGTTTTTCACCCTTTTTTGCGGCGCAATTCAAAAAACACTTGTGAATTTACGCTTTTACCTATATAATTGTGGAAGGTTATCACGACTGAGGAGTGATTCATCATGAGAACAAGCGGCGTACTGCTGCACATCACCTCCCTGCCCTCCCGCGGCGGCATCGGCACGCTGGGACAGGCGGCCTACGACTTCATCGACTTCGTCAAGGCCTCGGGCATGACCATCTGGCAGATGCTGCCCATCGGCCCCACCGGCTACGCGGAGTCCCCCTACCAGAGCGCGTCCACCTTCGCCGGCAACCCGCTGATGATCGATTTCGACATGCTGGAGGCGGAGGGCATACTGCCCGCGGGCAGCTATGAGCCCCTGGAGATCTTGCCCGACGTGGACTTCGAGGCGGTCAAGGCCCAGAAGACCGCGCTGCTGCGCAAGGCCTTCGAGGCCTCCCGCGCCGACTTGGCCGAGGAGCTGGCCGCGTTCGAGCAGGCCCACGCCTGGGTCCGGGACTACGCCACCTTCTACGCCATCAAGGCCCACTTCGGCTACATCTCCTGGATGGAGTGGCCGGACCGGGACATCCGGCTGCGCACGCCGGAGGCCATGGAGAAGTACACCAAGGCGCTGGCGGACGAGATCGAATTTAACATCTTTGAGCAGTACCTGTTCTTCGACCAGTGGGAGCGGCTGCACGACTATGCCCGGATGAACGGCATCCAGCTGATGGGCGACATGCCCATCTACGTGGCGGAGGACTCCTGCGACGTGTGGATGAACCCCGACATGTTCGAGCTGGACGAGGATTGCAAGCCCATCCGCATCGCGGGCGTGCCGCCGGATTACTTCCAGGCCGACGGACAGCGCTGGGGCAACCCGCTGTACGCCTGGAAGAAGCACGCCGAGACCGGCTATGCCTGGTGGATCGGGCGGCTGAAGGCGCTGGGCGAGATGTTCGACCTGCTGCGCATCGACCACTTCATAGGCTTTGCCAACTACTACGCCATCCCCTCGGAGGAGCTGACCGCCCGCAACGGCAAATACGAGCTGGGGCCCGGGCGCAGGCTGTTCACCCGCATCAAAAAGGCGCTGCCGGAGCTGAACATCGTGGCCGAAGACCTGGGCGTGGTCAGCGCCCGGGTGCGCAAGCTGCTGGCCTACTGCGGCTATCCGGGCATGAAGGTCATGCAGTTCGCCTATGACAGCGACGAGAACCCCGACCTGCCGGAGCACCACATCCCCAACTGCATCGTCTACACCGGCACCCACGACAACAACACCACGCTGGGCTGGTGGAGGGACGCCAGCGAAGCCACCAAGGCCCGCGCCCAGGCAAAGCTGGGCATGCCGGAGGACAGCGAGGACATACTGCCCTACATCCTGAAAGCGAGCTTTGAGTCCGTGGCCGACACGGTGATCGTGCCCATGCAGGATTGGCTGGGGCTGGGCGGCGAGGCCCGCATGAACTACCCCGGCACGGTGGGCGGCAACTGGCAGTGGCGCATGCAGCCCGTCGATTACGCCGCCGTCGCCCGCAGGATACGTCGCCTGAACCGTCTGGGCCACCGCGGCACGCTGACCACCGCCACCGGCGCGGAGCTGATCGCCCGGGCGGAGGAGATCGCGATGTGCGACGCCCACGCCCCGCTGGCCCAGGCCAGCACCGTGCAGCTGCACGACGCCATCGCCAAGGCCGCCATGCTGGACATCGCGCCCCAGTGGACCGACGATTACGAGGCGCACCTGGACGGCCGCCGCGCCGCGTACCTGTCCGCGGAATACCTGATGGGCCGCCTGGTGTACAACAACCTGTACGCCATGGACGTGCTGAAGGACGTGCGCGAGCGCCTGGCGCTGAAGGGCATCGACCTGGCCGACCTGGAGGACATCGAGGACGCCGCGCTGGGCAACGGCGGTCTGGGCCGCCTGGCCGCCTGCTTCCTGGACAGCGCCGCCACCCACGACATACCGCTGGACGGCTACGGCCTGCGCTACAAGTACGGCCTGTTCAAGCAGAGCTTCGACGCCGACGGCGCGCAGTGCGAGGACCCGGACGACTGGACGATGTTCGGCGATCCCTGGAGCGTGCGCCGGGACGACCTGGCCCAGCTGGTGCGGATGAAGGGCCTGGACGTGTGGGCGGTGCCCTACGACATGCCCGTGATCGGCTACAAGCGCAGGAGCATCGGCACGCTGCGGCTGTGGCAGTGCGAGAGCCTGAACGAATTCGACTTCGACCTGTTCAACGCCCAGGACTACGCCGCCGCCTGCCGGGACAAGAACCTGGCCGAGGACATCACCAAGGTGCTGTACCCCAACGACAGCATGAAGGCGGGCAAGCTGCTGCGCCTGCGCCAGCAGTACGTGCTGGTGAGCGCGTCGCTGCAGGACATGCTGCGCGCCTTCCGGGAGCGCCACGGCGACGACCTGGCCAAATTCGCCGAGCTGCACGCGGTGCAGCTGAACGACACCCATCCCACGATGGCCATACCGGAGCTGGTTCGGCTGCTGATGAACGAGGGCATGGGCTTCGGCGAGGCCTTCGACATCGCCCGCAGGACCTTCCGCTACACCAACCACACCGTCATGCGCGAAGCGCTGGAGTGCTGGGACCTGAAGCTGATGAACGAGCTGAGCCCCGAGCTGGTGCAGGTCATCCGCCGCATCCAGTCGAAGCTGGTCCGGGACCTGAAGAAGGCGAAGGTGGAGGCCCCCGAATCGATGTACATCATCGACGCCGACAAGCGGGTCCACATGGCGAACCTGGCCGTCTACGGCAGCAGCTACACCAACGGCGTGGCCGCCATCCACAGCCAGATCCTGAAGGACGACGTGTTCCGGGAGTGGTACGCGCTGTATCCGGAGCGCTTCAACAACAAGACCAACGGCATCACCCAGCGGCGCTGGCTGGGCCTGTGCAACCCGGAGCTGACGGCGCTCTTGAAGGACGCGCTGGGCGGCGACGGCTTCCTGACCGACCTATACGCGCTGGACGGCCTGAAGCCGCTGATCGACGACGCGCTGGCGGAGAAATTCATCGAGGTCAAGGCCGAGAAGAAGCGCCAGCTGGCCGAGCTGATCCTGGAGCGGGAGGGCATCGAGCTGCCCGAGCACTTCGTGTTCGACGTGCAGGTGAAGCGGCTGCATGAATACAAGCGGCAGCTGCTGAACGCGCTGTCCATACTGGATATCTACTACGGCCTGAAGGACGGCACGCTGACGGACTTCCCCGCCACGGCGTTCATATTCGGCGCGAAGTCCGCCCCCGGCTACGCCCGGGCCAAGGCGGTCATACGCTTCATCAACCACATCGCCGAGCTGGTCAACGCCGACGAGGAGACCAACGACCGGCTGCGCGTGGTGTTCGTGCAGAACTACAACTGCTCCTACGCCGAGCACATCATCCCGGCGGCGGACATCAGCGAGCAGATCTCCCCGGCGGGCACCGAGGCCAGCGGCACCGGCAACATGAAGCTGATGCTGAACGGCGCGGTGACGCTGGGCACCTACGACGGCGCGAACGTGGAGATCTTCGAGCAAGCAGGCAAGGTTGCTGATCCGGAGGATCAGCAAGTCCTGGCTGAAGGCCAGGACCGCGGACGGTCAAATCAAAGATTTGAACGCCGCGCCGTCGAAAACAACTTCGTCTTCGGCGCGACGGTGGACGAGATCAACGCCATCAAGGCCGATTACGACCCGGTGAAGCTGTACGAGGCCGACCCGCGGCTGAAAAAGGTGATCGACGCGCTGGCCGACGGCACCTTCGAGCCCGCCCCCGAGGCGGGCAAGCCGCTGCGCGAGGGCGACCTGGCGGAGCTGAAAAAGGCGCTGCTGGAGGGCGCGAGCTGGCACCAGCCGGACCACTACTTCCTGCTGCTGGACTACCGGTCCTACATGGACGCGAAGCTGAAGGCCATCCGCGCCACCAGGGACAGGACGGCCTTCGCGAAGATGTGCCTTCACAACATCGCCGGCGCGGGCAAGTTCTCCAGCGACCGGACGATCGGGGAATACTGGGACGAGCTGTGGAGGAAGTAATCTTCCATGCAAAAGCCTCCCGCCGCATGTGCGGCGGGAGGCTTTTTGCGCTCTTACCCCTGCTCCAGCTCCATCATGCGGGCCTTCCGGTTGACCTCGCCGAGGAACTCCCGGGCGGAGAGGAGCCGGGAGCGGTACTGCTCCATCAGCTCCCAGGCCTCGCCGTCGCTGTCAAACCAGGTGGGCAGCGCCACGGTGAGCCGGTCGCCGATGGCGCGATAGCGCTCCAGCCTGTCCCGGGGGATCAGCCAGATCATCCGCTCCAGGTTCCGGTCGTAGTCCTGCTTCATGCGCTCCAGCGACTCCGCCAGCTCCTGCTTTTCGGCGGGACCGGCGGCCTCCAGCTTCGCCTCCCAGAGGGCGACGGCCTGCTGGAACTCGGCCTCGACCTTCTGCCAGTCGTCCCGCTTCAAGGGCTCGTTCAGGTCCGGGCAGAGGGCATACTCAACTTGAGCGGGCAGCGCGTCCGCCAACGCCTCCAGGAAGGCCACGGCGGTGTCGACCCGCGCGCTGTAGGGATTGACGAAGGCGCAGGCCAGATTCAGCGCGTAGACGCCCGGCAGGTCATCGCCGAAGCCCAGCGCGATGGGCACGCCGTCGGTCCCGGCTTCGCCGTCGGGCGTGAAGCCGTTGTTGACCTGTATCAGGTACCGCATGTCGTCGCTCCAGCCGTAGCCGTAGCCGTCCTCGTCCCCGTCCTCCCGCAGGCCGTAGGCGGCGAAGTCCATCCCGTCCAGCTTTTCCAGCGTATCCACCAGCCGCGGGTCCTCCCAGTCCGCCACCCTCCCGGCGGCCCGGTTGGCCTGGGCCCAGTCCCGCAGGATCGACTGGAACAAGAAATAGCGGAAGCCGCCGGCGGTCATGTCGTCATAGGCAAAGCTGTCGCGCTCGCCCAGCTGATCCAGCCGGGGCAGCAGCTGCGCCTCCATGAAGTCCAGGAAGTCCGGCCAGCTGTCCGGCACGTCCGCCATCGAAAGGCCCAGCTTCTCCAGCAGCTCGGCGCTGATGCCCATGCAATCGCCCCAGACCGACACGGGCAGCGCCACCGGCGCGCCGTCCCGGCTGATGCAGGGCCGTATGCCGGGATAGACGCGCTCGACCAGCCCGCGGATGGCCGCGCTGCCGTCCAGCGGCAGCATGAAGCCCCGCTCCAGCAGCGCCTGATAGCTGCCGTCGTAGCCCAGGCCCATGATGTAGACGTCCGTATCGCCGCTCTGGGTCATCATGCCCTCCAGCGGATCCCCGGCGTCGTAGCCCAGCACCGGCGTGACCTCGGGGTGCTCCACCGCAAAGCGCATGACGGCCCGGTTCAGCCATTCGTCGCCCTGGGTGGTGCTGATGCGCAGCACCGAATCCCCGTCCAGATGCCCCCGGGTGTCCAGCACTGCCACGCCGCCGGCCATGGCCACGGCGTACCAGCGCCCGCCGGGCAGCACCGCGGCGCACTCGCCGCCCAGGGTCAGCGCGGCGAAGGGCTCGCCCAGTTCGCCGGTGCTCAGGTCCACGGGGCACGCCTGCCCGTTCATGGCCGCGTACACCGCGCCGGTCTCCGGGTCGGCCGCGACGGTGCTGGCCTCGGCTTCCAGCCTGCAGATCGCCTCCAGGGAGCCGTCCGCGCCCACGCGGCAGAGGCTGAGCCGCCCGTCCCCGTCGTTCGTGCCCGTCGCCAGCAGCACGCCGTCCGGGCCGACGGTCAGCGCGTTGTCCCAGCTCCGCAGCGGCGTCACGGCGGCGGCGTTGGGCCTCGCGGGGTCGATCACGCACAGCAGCACGTCCTCCCCCTCGCCCAGCGCGTACAGCACGCCCTCCCGGCACACCACCTTGCGCAGGTCGAACCAATCCATGGCCTCGATCTCCCCGGGCAACGGCAGCTCCACGGGGTTTTGGGCGGTGACGGCGCCCGCGTCGGTGAAGGCGAGGCCGAACAGCTGCATCGCCCGGAAGGCGTAGTCGCCGTCCCGCAGCAGCCGCAGCCCACGCAGGGTCCCGGCGTCGTCGAAGAGCGCGAGGTCGTAGAGCCCCGCCGCCTCGTCCTGCCGATAGGGGTTCTCCAGGCGCAGGTCGGGCGTCCAGGCCGTGAAGCCCGCCTCCCCCTCCCGCCAGGTGAACAGGCTGTCGTCGCCCGCCAGCACCAGCTGGTCCCCGCAGGCGATCAGCGCGCGCAGGTATTGCCCGCCGTCCGCCTCCAGCAGACGGTTGCCCTCCGACAGCGCGGGCAGCGCCAGCAGAGCGAGCGCGAGAACGAGCAGAATGATGCGTTTCATAAAAATCCCTCCCGTTTGTGGTCTCATCTATGAGACGCAGACGGGAGGGATTTTTATGATGGATACCAAATATTTACAGTATTACTTTCCGTCCTCGAACAGCCGCGTCGCCTGCCTCAGCAGCTCCACGCTGGGCGCGGGGATGCGGCCCAGCGGGTCCGGGCCGACGTTCAGCAGGTAATTGATGCCCATGCCGTTGAGCTTGCGGTGGATCTCCGCGATCCGCTCCGGGGTCTTCCAGTTCTGGTCGTAGGCAGAGAAGCCCCAGGTGTCGTTCAGCGTGGCGGCGGTCTCGTACAGCCCGTAGGGGCTGCGCTTGAAGCCGTCGATGGCATTGGGGTCGTCGTTCTCGATGTTCTCCGGCATGGCGTCGGGGATCTCGTTGTCCCCCAGGGACACGTAGTCGTAAGCGCCGTTGCCCAGCCGGGAATTGATCAGGCAGTTGGGCTGGTATTTCTTCACCGCCTCGAAGATGCGGCGGCTCTGGGCCTCGGTGAGGGTCATGGGCACGTCGAACCAGATCAGGCACAGCTCGCCGTAGCCGGTGAGGATCTCCTCCACCTGGGGCATGATCTTGTTCTCAAAGCAGATGGAATAGTCCTTCTTCTCCGCGTCCGGAAAATCCCAGCTGTTGTCCCAGGTGACGCCGCAGCAGGGGATGTGGTTGGACTTATAGCCGCCGCCGTGGGGCTCGTGCCAGTCCAGGTCCTGGGAATAGTAGAGGCCCAGCTTCAGCCCGTGCTTGTAGCAGGCCTCGCCCAGCTCCGCGATCACGTCCCGGCCAAAGGGCGTGGCGTCCACCACGTTGTATTTGTCCACCTTCGAATGGTACATGGCGAAGCCGTCGTGGTGCTTGCTGGTGATGACGAAGTACTTCATGCCGCATTCCTTCGCCAGCCGGATCCAGGCGTCGGCGTCAAAGTAGATGGGGTTGAACGCGCCCGCCAGCTGGCCATATTCGGCGATGGGTATGGCGAACTGGGATTGTATCCACTCGGCGTAGGGCCGGGCGATCCTGCCCCGGTGCTCGCCCGCCAGCACCGAATACAGCCCCCAGTGGGCCATCATGCCGAAGCCCGCCTCCCTGAACCATTGGCGATTGTCCATATCGATCCTTCCTTTCTGTCGAAAAGAGGCGCTGACCGCGGTCAGCGCCTCGAATGTCCCATGGGGATTACTTGTACTGAGCGTCGTAGGCGTTCTGATAGAACTCCACCAGCTTGCCCAGGCCCTGGTTGTCCAGGTCGGCCAGGAAGGCGTCATAATCGGCCTCGACGGTCTTGGTGCCGTTGAAGAAGGCGATCATGTTCTGCTTGATGGTGGTGGCGACGTTCTGCTTGATGATGGACATCTCCTCGTTCTCCTCCTCGGTGAACTTGATCGGGGGGATGATCTTCTCATCGGTGGTGTAGGGCTTGTACTCGTGGGTCACCTGATACAGCAGGGTCTCCAGGCCCTCGCCGCTGTACAGGTCGACGTTGGGATCGCTGGGCTCGCCCAGGCGATAGGCCGCGTCGCGGAAGGAGGTGACCATCTGCAGCACGCAGTAGCTCTGGGGCTCGGACTCCTGCCACGGCACAAGCAGGTGGTACTTGGCGGGCTCGCCGTTAATGCCGACCTCGCCCTCCTGGGCGTCGGTCCACTGCTCGCCGTACACGCCGTAATAGCCGCGCATGGTGGCCGCGTAGGAATACATCAGGTCGCCGATCATGAAGGCCGCCTCGGGGTTCTCGCAGTCGGCGGAGATCACGAAGCCATGGCCACCCACGGAATCATGGGGGAAGGACTGGATGCTGGAGAAGCCGTCGGGGCCCTCAACCGGCATCACGGCGCGATACTGCTTGTAGATATCGCCGCCCAGGTTGGCGAACAGGATGTAGCCGCCGGAGGAAGCGCCCAGTCGGCCGTCCTCGGCGATCTGGGTCAGACCGGCCAGGTCCTGGGTGAAGGAGCCCTCATAGATCAGGCCGTCCTTGACCATGTCGGCCACGTACTGCACGCCCGCCTTGAACTCATCCTTGGCGAAGGGGGTGACGACGGTGCCGTCCTCCAGATACATGCCGAAGGCTTCGGGGCTGGTCAGCACGGTGGTGTCCAGATCCAGGTTGTAGAAGGTGAAGGCGCTCATGATGGGCAGCTCCACGTTGGTGTACCAGCCGTCCTGATAATCGCCGGCCAGCGGGATCTCGTCGGTGGCGTCGCCGTTGCCGTTGGCGTCCTCATCGCGGAACTTCTCCAGCACGGTGCGCAGCTCCTCCAGGGTCTTGGGCTGCTCCAGGCCCAGGTTGTCCAGCCAGGTCTGGTTCATCCAGAACTTGGTGGGGACGGTGCAGTGATAGCACTCGTTGACCACGGGCAGGCTGTAGATGTTGCCGTCCAGCTGGGTGATCAGGCCCTTGGAGCCCGGGTACTCCTCAAAGATCTTGTTGATGAAATTGCCCTTGGTCTCGATCAGGTCGTTCAGGGGCAGGAAGGCGCCTTCGCCCACGCCGTACTTGCTGATCATGTTGTCGTTCATGCCGCACACCAGGAACACGTCCGGGTAGTCGCCGGAGGCCAGGATCAGGCCCAGCTGCTCGGCGCGGCTCTCATAGGGGATCAGGGTGAACTCGAGGTCCACGTTGGTGACGTCCTCGACCCACTTCACAAAGGCATTGTCCTCCCAGGAAGCGATGGAGGCATGGTCGGTGACCGCGAAATTCAGCTTGATGTCGCCGAAGTTTTCGCACAGCTTGTACGCGGACAGGTCCTCGTCCAGCTTGGCCTCGGGCTGCCACTCGGCAAACGCGGTGGCGCAGCTCAGCAGCATGGCAACCGCCAGCAGCAGAACCAACAGTTTCTTCATAGGTTACTCTCCTCCTTCTTTTCTTATCCAACGCACGAGGCGATTAGATACACCATCAGCCCTTCACCGATCCGACCATGATGCCCTTGACGAAGTATTTCTGCACGAAGGGATACATGATCAGCAGCGGCAGGCTGGACACCACGATCACCGCGTATTTCAGCAGGTGGCTCATGCCCTGGCGGGACGCCATGTCCCGCAGGTCGGCGGTGACGGACATGTCCATGGAATTCAGGATCAGTATGTTGCGCAGCACCAGCTGCAGGGGGTACAGCTCCTTCTTGCGGATGTACACCAGCGCGTCGTAGTAGCTGTTCCAGATGCCCACGGCGCTGTACAGCGCGATGACCGCGATGATCGGCCCGGACAGCGGCAGCGCGATGCTGGTCAGCTGGCGGTACACCGAGCAGCCGTCGATGTCGCTGGCCTCGAACAGCTCCCCGGGGATCGAATTCTCGAAATAGGAGCGCATCAGTATGACGTACCAGGCGTTCATGCAGTTGGGGATGATCAGCGCCCAGATGGTGTTCGACCACTTCAGCGTGTTGTTCACCAGCAGGTAATTGGGCACCAGGCCCGCGTTGAAGATCATCGTGAACAGCACCATGAAGCCCACGACCTTGCGGCCGAAGAAATCCTTGCGGGACAGGCAGAAGGCGCACAGCGTGGTGATCACCAGGCTGACCGCCGTGCCCGTGACGGTGTAGATCAGGGCGTTCTTGTAGCCGGTCATGATCTCATCGTACTTGAACACCGTCTCGTAGGCCTTCAGCGACAGGTCCACCGGCAAAAGCCACACGCGGCCCGCCATCACGGCCTCGGTGGAGGAGAAGGACGCGCTGACGACGTAGATCAGCGGATAGGCGACGATCAGTATCGAAAAGGCCAGTATCGCCACGACGATGACGTTGAACACCCGGTCCTCCCGGGTCTCGTAGACGTGGCCCTCCCGGCGCTGAAGGCGCTTTTGCTTCAATTCAGCCATGCTTCCACCCCCTTACAGCACGCTGACGTTGCTCAGCTTCTTGGAGATGGAATTGACCACCAGCAGCATGAACAGGTTCACCAGCGAATTGAACAGGCCCACGGCCGTGGAGAACGAGAAATTGCCGTTCTGCACGCCCATCTTGTAGACGTAGGTGGAGATGACCTCGGACACCGGGGTGTTGATGCTGTTCTGCATCAGGTAGATCTTTTCGAAGCCTATGGACAGTATCGAGCCGGTGTTCAGTATGAACAGCGTCAGTATCGTCGGCGCGATATAGGGGATGTCGATGGAGAATATGCGCCGCAGCTTGCTGGCGCCGTCCACCCTGGCCGCCTCGTACAGCTCCTGGGGCACGCCGGTCAGCGCGGCCAGGTAGACGATGGCGGAATAGCCCATGCTCTGCCAGACGCCCGTCCACACGTACAGCGAGCGGAAGTAGCTCATCGTGCCCATGAAGTTCACCGGCTTGCCGCCCAGCTTCACGATGATCTGGTTGACGAAGCCCGAGGAGATGTCCGTGAACTGCAATATCATGGACACCAGCACCACGGTGGAGATGAAATAGGGCATGTAGGTCACCATCTGGGTGACCTTCTTGAACTTCTGGGACCGGCATTCGTTCAGCGCGATGGCCAGTATGATCGGGAACGGAAAGCTGGCCACCAGATAGTACAGGCTGAGCAGGAAGGTGTTGAGTATGATGCTGCCCGCCGTGGCCGAGCCGAAGAAATCCCTGAAGTACTTCAGTCCCACCCAGGGGCTTCCCCAGATGCCCAGCTTGGCCTTGTAGTTCTTGAACGCGATCTGCACGCCCAGCATTGGATAATAGCGGAATACCAGCAGATAGACAAGCGGCAGCGCGATCAGCGCGTAATAGGGAAGGCTCTTCCGGATCCGCTTGCCCACGCTGGGCCTTGCGATCATTCCCGCGTCCGACTTGCGCATGGCGTCCACCTCCCCGTTTGATTTCCTTCTTGAAAATATTATACACAATTATAATATTTAGTGCAATAGGAAAATCGAATTCGGTTGATTTTTTCTTTCAGATTCAGAAAATCCGGCCTTAAGCAAGGGTGAAACGGCGCTACCTGGGGGCTTCATTCTTTCATGAATAAAATAATTATTGCATTCATATGGATCACATGATATAATGGTTAGGTAAAGATGTGTGTTATCGACCGCAGGAAGGGTCCGATCCATGTTCGGAAAGAAGAAGCGCAAGGCCGAATGCCGCGTCGTCGCCCGGGACGCCTCCGGCGCCGTCCTGATGGACGTGGCCGAGGGGGAATTCGCGCTGCCCGAGGACGTGACCATCCGCCTGAGCGTTGAATTCTTCAACGATCCCCAGCCCTGCGAGATCCACCGCGCCGCCGTGCGCTGGCGGGCGCTGCAGCAGCTGAAGGACGGCTGCCCCGCAAACGCCGACGTGGCGCTGGAATCGCTGGAGGAATCGCTGCGCAGGCTGTTCCCCGAGGGCACGCGGACCGTGCGCATCGCGGAGGAGACCCCGTGAGGCGCGCGCTCGCCCTGCTGCTGGCGCTGCTGGCGCTGTGCGCCCATGCCCTGGCCGAGGACGCCGGGGCCCGCCACAGCGTGGAATACTACTACAGTAACTACTGCGAAAGCTGCACCCCGGAGGCAGATTTCGCCGCCCAGTTCCGGGAGCTGACCGGGCTGGACCTTTCACAGTGCGATTTTACCGCCTGGAACGCGGCCCGCGCCGACGGACAGGCCGCGCTGGCGGAGGCCGCGGAGCGCCTGGGCATCGACGATCCGGCGCTGCCCATGGCCGTGGTGGACGGCATCCCCTACCAGGGGGCGTCCCAGATGCGCGGCGCGCTGGTCGAGACCGCCCTCAGCTGGCACGAGACGCTGGACAGCGAGATACTGTTCCTGTACGTGCCCGCCTGCGAGCGCTGCGACGAGGCCGAGGCCGCGCTGGACGCGCTGCCGGAATCGGTGACGCTGCGCCGGGGCGACAAGCAGATCGAGAGCCGCGTGCGCGTGCGCCGGGTGGATGTGAGCGCCGACCCGGGCTTTGCGCAGGCGCTGTTTGAGGCCTACGGCGTGCCGGACGACAGGCGCGTCACCCCCATCGCCTTCTTCGCGGACCGCTATCTCGCGGGCGCGGAGGCCATCTCCGGGCGGCTAGCCCAGGAGGTCGCGCTGGGCCGGGCCTCCGGCGGCGTGCCGGAGGTGGCCGCCGCCCCCGAAGCCCCCTCCCCCGTCTCGCTGGCCCAGGCCGCGCTGACCGGGCTGACGGCGGGGCTGAACACCTGCGCGCTGTCGATGCTGCTGCTGTTCATGTCGCTGGTGCTGGAATCCGGCCGCCGCGCCGCGCCGCCGGTGATCGCCTACCTGCTGGCCAAGCTGGCCTGCTACCTGCTGATCGGCTTCGCGCTGCTGCGGGTGTTCCAGCGCTTCAACCCCACGTGGCTGCATCCGCTGGCCCGCTGGCTGCTGACCGGCATCGGCGCGGCGCTGATCGCGCTGAACCTGTCCGACGCGCTGCACGCGAAGCGGGGCGACCTGGGCGGCGTGCGCAACCAGCTTCCCGGCGGCGTCCGGGGCGGCCTGATGGGGCTGATCCGAAGGCTGACCCGCTCCCGGGCCCTGGTGCCCGCCTCCGCGGCGCTGGGCTTCATCGTGGCGGGCGGCGAATTCATGTGCGCCGGGCAGCTGTACCTGATGCAGCTGATGAACGCGGCGCAGTCCGGCGCGCCGGGACAGGGGCTGACCCTGGCGGTCTACTGCCTGGCCTTCCTCACCCCCTCCGCCGCGGTGTTCGGCCTGGTGCTGGCCGGGCATTCCCACCTGCGGGCGGCGGGCTTCTTCGCCCGGCACATGGCGCTGATCAAGCTGCTCACCGCCGGCGCGATGCTGTTGCTCATCATCACGGCATGGCTGCTGTGAATCACAGATAAAACCCCCGAGAGGAGCAATCCCCATGAAGAAATACCTGCTTGAAGTGTGCTGCGGCAGCGTCGAGGACGTGCTGCAGGCCGAAAAGGGCGGCGCGGACCGCGTCGAGCTGAACTCCTGCCTGTTCCACGGCGGCCTGACCCCCTCCATCGGCGAGCTGATCACGGCGAAGAAGCTGTCGAAGCTGCCGATCATGACCATGGTGCGGCCCCGCCAGGGCGGCTTTTGCTATACCAACGCCGAGTACCAGACCGCGCTGGCGGACGCCGAGGCGCTGCTGGCCAACGGCGCGGACGGCCTGGTGTTCGGCTTCTTGAAGGCGGACGGCTCGCTGGACGCCGAGCGCACAAAAGAACTTGTGCGCATGGCCGGGGACAGGACGAAGGTGTTCCACCGGGCCATCGACGTGGCCGACGACTGGAAGAGGATGCTGGGCCAGCTGATCGAGATCGGCGTGGACCGCGTGCTGACCAGCGGCCTGGCCCCGGACGTGTACTACGGCATCGACGTCATCCGCGAGATGATGGACTTCGCCCAGGGCGCGATCCAGATCCTGCCCGGCGCGGGCGTCAACCTGAAGAACGTGGATAAGATCATAGAGTTCACCGGCTGCGACCAGATCCACGTGGCCCGCTTCCGCCAGTACACCGATCCCTCCACCGCCAACAACCGTGACATCTTCTACGGCGGCGCGCTGTATCCGCCGGAGGACCGGTACGACGTGATCGACGGGGATTACATCGCGGCGATACGGGAGCACCTGTAACAAACGATTATCATACAGCGCGGGGGCGTCCGACGGACGCCCCCGCGCTGCGTTTAATCCTCTTTCCCGATCTCCAGCCGCTGTCCGGGCCGGGTATCGGTCTCATAATACTCCCCTTCAAACGGCTCCCCGTTCACGCGCATCGCCTCTCCCGGCCAGGGGTTGGCCAGCCGCAGCCTGCCGCCCGCGGGGCAGTCGATCGTTGCCCGGGCGACCTCGCCGTCCTTCAGCGCCGCGGCCACGACGAAGCCGCCCCGGGCCCGCAGCCCGAAGAAGGCCGCGTCCCGCAGGCGCGCCCGGGGCCACACCGGGAACAGCCGCAACGTGCCCTGGTGGGAGAGCAGCATCATCTCCTGGAGGGTGTTGGGCACGGTGGAGAGGTTCTCGATGCCGTGGGGATTGCCCGCCACGAAGCCGTTGGGCCTTCCGGTGGCGCTCAGCTTGCGCTTCAGCTCGTCCAGTATCACGTCCGGATCGAAGCCCACCCGCACCGCCGCCGGGAAGAACAGGCAGCCCAGGTTCGTGGCGTTCCACGCGCCCGCGGCGCGCACCTCGCCCCCGGAGGTCTGCTGCTTCGCCAGCGCGTGCTCCATCTCCGAGAGCGCCGCCACGGTGTTCCGGGCGACCTCCAGCTCCGCCGCCGGGGAATCCAGCCCGATGGCCCCGCCGGGATAGATGTGCATGATGTTCCCCGGGAAGCTCAGCGACCACTTGCCGCCCACGCCCTCGTTGAAGAACACGGGCACGCGCTGCATCTCCTCCGGCAACAGCTCATGGATGGTGTGCTCCCCCTCCTTCCACAGCGTGGGATTGGCCCCGATATCGCATATACGGTCCACCGGATAGGGCGCGAGCCGCTTCGGGATCGCCCGCCAGGCATCGGCCCTGTCGACGCTGGCGCCCAGCCAGCCGGCGGCGTCGGCCATGTCGGCAAAGAACGAGCGCAGATAGCCCAGCGTGTTCGTCGGGTCCTCGGGCACGCCGTTCAGCTCGATGTCCCGGGTGGTGCGCTCGTGCATGCCGTCCCCCACCACGTGCAGCGCGCCGTCCCGCTCCACCAGGTCATGCTCCCAGAAGTCGGCCACCGCCCGCAGGAAGGGCCAGACCCGGCGCAGGTATTCCCGGTCCATGGAAAGCCGCCAGCGCAGCAGCATGTTCAGCGCGCCGTGGAGCGCCGGGGATTTCATGTGCAGCAGCAGCGCCTCGCTGACCATGCCCTTCGGCCCCAGGCCCAGGGGCAGGTAGACCCCGGGGTGGTCCAGCAGCCGCCGGGACATCTCCCGGCCCACGTCCAGCATGTCCAGGTAGGGCGCGTCGTGGGGATCGGACTGGGCGAAGCGGCCCGCGGCCAGCAGCCCCAGGTAGGGCGTCTGGTGGTTGTAGTTGATCTTGTAATTGCCGTTCCAGGCCATGCGGTCGAAGGTGGATATGCCCAGTATGTTGGGCGGATAGCCCGGGTCCCGGGACAGGGAGCCCAGCATGTACTGGCTGGTGTAGTAGGCCCGCATCAGCTGTTCGTCGTCCACCCGTATGCCGGAGACGGCCCAGTAGTCCCGCCACCACAGCAGGTGGTCCTCCCGCAGCGCGGCGATGTCCGCTTCGCGCATCCAGCGGGCCCGGGAGCGGGCGTATTCCACCGGGCGGGCGGTCTTGGCCCAGCTGCGCAGCGCGCAGACGAAGGTCAGCTCACCGCCGGGGACCAGCCGCGCATGGGTGCCATCAACGCCCAGGAACCGCGCGGCGAAGGCCAGCCGGGTGGGCACGTCCACGCCGTCGGAGAACTCCCGCCAGCCCCACAGCAGCCCGCCCTTTTCGTGGCGCACCTGGAGGGGCCTGTCCCCCACCAGCCCGGCATAGGTGCCCGAGAGCACCGCGTCGTCCTCGCAATCGCCCATGCAGTCCACGCCCACGTCGCAGCCCTTGCCCGGCTCGTTGGGAAAGCGGAATTCAAGGCCTATGTCGCATTCCACGTCCCCCGAGAAGCGCACGATCAGCTCGTTCTCCCCGGCGGCGACCCAGCTCTCCATGCACAGCGCCCGCCCGTCGGGCAGCGCGAAGCGGGCATGGGTGGTGGCGTCCTCGAAGCGCTGCTCCACATGCCATTCCGCCCCGGCCAGCTGGGGAATGTCGAACACGATCCGGCCCAGGGGCCGCGGGCTGCCCAGCGACACCGGCGGGTCCCGGCGCGCCACGGCGTTGTCGTGGAAGAACACGTAGTTCGGGTTGGACTGCATCTGCCAGAAGTCGTTGGTGGTCAGCCAGAACTGGGGCCATCTGGGCTGCCCCGCCAGCGCGCACAGCATGTCGCCGTTGCCCAGCATCGGCGCGTCGATGGCCGTGCCGGCGAATTCCCATATCCGCCAGCGCCCGCCGCCGGACACGTCCACCCCGCCCGCGGGCACGTTCCGCGGCGGTTCGGTGAAGGTATTGTGGAGGCCCATTATATAATTATTATTCATTTTCTTCTCCTCACAGAAATCGCAGGGACGCCGCGACGGCGCCCCTGCGATTTCCTGCCGCTACAGGATCACCCTTTGACCGCGCCGGCGGTGACGCCGCCGATGATATAGCGCTGGCCGATGGCATACACCACCACCACGGGGATGATGGTCAGCACGATGTCGGCGAACACATAGTTCCAATAGCTGCTCTCCTTGCCGAAGAACTGGTACACCGACATGGTCATCGGGAACAGCTTGCTCTTGCTGGACAGGTACAGCGGGGTCAGGAAGTCGTTCCACACGCCCATGAACTGCAATATGAAGCAGGTCATGATCGTGGGCTTCAACAGCGGCAGCACCACCCGGAAGAACAGCCCCGTGGGCTTCGCGCCGTCGATCACCGCCGCCTCGTCCAGCTCCTTGGGGATGGTCTCCACGAAGCTGTAGATCGTGAACACGCAGAAGGGGATCATCGCGCCGGTGAACACCAGTATGATGCCCAGCCGGGTGTTGGTCAGGTTCATCCACTGGAACACGCGCACCAGGGTGACGTAGTTCACCGGGAAGAACAGGCCGCAGATGAAGAAATAGTAGATGAAGTTGTTCAGCTTCGTGCGCTTGCGGCTGAGCACATAGGCCGCCATGGCGCACAGCAGCACGCCCGCCGTGGTGGATACCAGCGCGTAGACGATGCTGTTCAGAAAGCCGGTCATCAGCTTGCCCTTTTCAAAGACCACCGCGTAGTTGGTGAACAGCCACTCCTTGGGCAGGCTCAGGTTCATGCGGGCGGACTCGTTCTTGGTCTTGAAGGAGTTGACCACCACCAGGTAGAACGGGGCCAGCACGATCAGCGACAGGAACAGGCAGAGCGCCTCCTTCAGCACCGTTTGAAGCGTCAGGGGCTTGCGCTGTTTGGGCACCCGCAATTCTTTCGGCGTCCTCATGGCTCACATCTCCCCCTTTCGGCTCATCACGCGCACGATCACGATGCCGATGACGGCGGTGATCAGCAGCAGTATGGCGTTGAAGGCCGTGGAAAGGCCGTACTGCCCCGCGCCGTACAGCTGGTAGGAATAGGTGGTCATGACCTCGGTGGCGTGTCCGGGACCGCCGTTGGTCAGCACGTACACGATGTCGAACACCTTCAGGCCGTAGGTAACGCCGAACACCAGGTTGATCATGATCGCGCCGCGCATCATCGGCAGGGTGACGTTCCACAGCCGCTGCCAGAAATTCGCGCCGTCCACCTTGGCCGCCTCGTAATAGGTCTTGTCGATGGTGGAAAGGCCGGTCATGAATATGGTCATGACGTAGCCCATGCCGCGCCAGGCGTCCACCATGTAGATGGATTTCCACACCACATTCAGATCCGACAGCCACTTCTGCTTCAGCGCGCCCAGCCCCAGGGCCTCCAGCGCGCCGTTGAGCATGCCGTTTTTGAAGTTCAGCACCGAGGTGAACACGATGCCGATGATCACGAACGGTATGATCGAGGGCAGATAGAATATCGTGCGGTACGCGCCCATGCCCTTCAGGCCCTCATACAGTATGATGGCCAGGAACAGCGCGGGGATGATCTTTACGATGTTGGAGATGACGGTGAATTTCAGCGTGTTCACGATGCCGAACACATAATCCTTGTTGGAGGTGAAGATCTCCCTGTAATTTTCCAGGCCCACGAAGTGCAGCCCCATCTTGGGGGTGTTGCGGCCCCAGTCCGTGAAGGAATAGAACACGCCCAGCAGGCTTGGGAACAGGAAGAAAACCACATACAGCAATATCGGCAGCAGCAGGAACCACTGGGGATAGACCTTCTTTTTGTTCATGTGATCGCCGTCCTTTTACCGAAAGATAGGGGCGGCGAAGCCGCCCCTATGGGAAGATCCGATGTGATCAGCTCCAGGCCTCGTCGCCGACGCTCTTGGCGCCCTCGGCGCGATAGCCGTCCATGCGCTCCAGCACCTCGTTGGCCTCGATGCCGCCCTGCACATACTCGATCATATCCTGGCCGAACTGCATCCAATAATCGTTGGTGAACTTGGTGCCGTTCTGCAGCACGCAGCAGTTCATCTTGGCGGGATCGATGCTCTCAATAAAGGCCTCCTCCTCGGGCAGCCAGTGCTGGTCGATGTCCACGTTCACATGCAGGTTGGTGTAGTTCGGGCTGTTGTCCAGGATCTCCTGCAGGCTTTCCGGCGTGCAGACGAACTGGAACCAGGCGCGGACCAGGTCCTCATGCTCGGTGCCCTTGTAGCCGAACATGGTGGGGCCGGCGGGGCTGGTGGGGAACCAGGTGTTGTCGCCCAGGGGGATCAGGAACATGCCCCACTCGTCCTCGGTGTCCAGGTCGGTCTGCAGCTGCTTGATGTAGCTGGCGTTGTTCATGGCCATCGCGATCTCGCGGTCGCCGTACTCGTTGGCCATGTTGGTGGAATCGGTACCGATCCAGTCCTCGCCGAAGTAGCCCAGGTCGGACAGCTCCTTGAACTGGCCCAGGACCTCCAGCATCTTCTCGTTGCCGGCGAAGGTGGCGGTGTTGTTGTTCAGCGCCTCGTACAGGCCGGGCTGCGCCTCCTCATAGACGCCGCCGATCTGGAAGAAGGCCAGCTGGTGCTGCCAGCCGTCCGCGCCGGGCATGAACCAGGGGGTGATGCCCGCTTCGGCGATGATGGCGCAATCGGCCTTCAGCTCTTCATAGGTGGTGGGCACTTTCTCGATGCCCAGCTCGTCGAACAGGGTCTTGTTGTAGACCATGACGTACTCGGGGCTGTTGTGCCAGATCTGCAGGCCGTACAGCTTGCCGTCGGCGATGCAGGCCGCCTGGCGCGCCTCGGGCATCACGTTCTGCCACTCAGCGCCGGTGAAATCGATGCAGCGGCCCTCGGGATCGCCGATCATGGAGACCAGCATGCCGGCGGGGTTGGACTGGGTCCAGAACACGTCCGCGCAGGTGCCGGTGTCCAAGGCGCTGGTCAGCTTGTCGAAGTACTGGTCGGCCGGCAGGGACTGCAGGTCCACGGTCACGCCGTAGGTCTCCTCAAAGCGGGCGATGGTATCGTCATAGCGGTTGTCCATCCAGCCGGCGGAAACCAGGATGCTCAGCTCCTGGCCCTCAAACTGACCCTCGTTGGGCACGGCTTCGACCACGACGTTCTCTGCGCTCGCGGCCACCAGGCTCAGCGCAAGCATCAGGCACAGCACGACACACAATAGCTTTTTCATGTTTTCGTTCCTCCTGTCATTTTCTTCAGTGCAAATGCTGGGCACTTCCACCAAAGGTTATAAAAATTTTATCAAACTTAACCGATAAATACTATACACTATCTTACTTTAATTGTACACTTTCTTTAGAATATATCGCAGCATTGTACAGGTGGAGGTGAGACGCCGTGAAGGGCTATCAGGACGACCTTGCGCTGGACAGCGCCTTTCCCTTCCAGATCGAGGAGGTGCCCCTCAGCGCGGATTACAACGCCGACGAGCCCTTTCACTGGCACGAATACTTCGAGATCACCTGCGTGCTGGAGGGCAGCGGCTGTTACTACGTCAACGGCCAGTCCTTCCTGGTGGAGCCGGGGGACATCATCATATTCAACAACGCCGAGCTGCACGGCTGTCAGGTGTTCCAGCAGGAGATGCGCGTGCTGGTGCTGGTGTTCGCCTCGGAGCTGGTGGCGGGCTACGGCGATTTCGCCGACATGGAGTATCTGCGCCCGTTCATCTCCCGGACCAGCAATTTCCGCAACAAGGTGGGCCGCCAGGAGCGCTTCGCCCCCCAGATCGCCGACATCATGCGGGAGATCGAGGGCGAATGGACCGGCAAGCACGCAGGCTACCGGCTGATGATCAAGGCCGACGTGCTGCGGATACTGACGATGCTGGTGCGCCATTACAACGACGACACCCGCGCCGCCGGGCCCGTCCAGGAAAAGAACAAGGCCCTGCTGCGGCTGCAGAAGGCCTTTGAATACATCGACGCCAGCTATTGCGGCAAGGTGACGCTGCGGGAGGCGGCGGACCGGGTGTACATGAGCCCCAACTACTTCTCCCACTACTTCCACAGCGCCACCGGCATCAGCTTCAGCGACTACGTCAGCCTGCGCCGGGTGCGCAAGGCCCGCCAGCTGCTGGAGACCTCGGGGCGCAGCATCTATGAGATCGCCATAGAGTGCGGCTTTCCCAACAGCAGCAATTTCTATCGCCTGTACAAGAAGCACACCGGCGAAAGCCCGCGCCAGAGCCGGTAAAGCACCATTTAGAGGACCGGATTGCCACGTCGCTTCGCTCCTCGCAATGACATCGTACGATGCGTTTTCGTTGCATGTCATTGCGAGGAGGCCGTCAGGCCGACGTGGCAATCCGGTCCTCGACCATCGCCTAGAGTCTGTTTCTATATTCGGAAAGATGCATTTTCGGCATCTGATCCTCCATTTCGGCGTTGATTCCCCTTGACTTAGCACCACTATTGCCTTTTCCTCATCTCAGGCCGTGCTCCACGCAGAAGCTGCCCTTCACGTCGCTCCAGTGCTCGTCGGCGTACTGTATGAGCCGATTGGCCTGCTCCATGCTCATCTCCGGGAACATCAAATACAGGCTGTGGGAGCCGTACTTCTGCACCACGCGGTCCACGTTCTTCAGCCAATCCTCGAAATCGCCGGAATACACCTTCACCCAGATGGACTTGCCCGCCAGGATCGCCTTGTCGTAGATCACGTCCCAGTCCGGCAGCGTGCCGTCCGGGCCGGCGTCGCCGCTGGTCCACTGCAGCGCGTCGATGCCGGGGATCTCCATCAGCGCGTCCATGTGCTTGATGGCGTCGGGGCCGTCCAGGTGGTACAGCACGCAGTCCGCCTTCTCCGCCTGCTGGCGCAGGGAGGGCTGTATGTAGGCGCGGAAGTCGTCCGGGGACATCATGGCGGAGAAGTCGCATTGCAGCTTCACGGTCCTGCCCGGGCCCCAGATCTGGAACACGGTGTAGGCGTTGCCGCCCTCGTGGTCCTTGATGATGTCGTAGAAGCGGTCGTAATACTCGTAGTATATCTTGTCGATCTGCTTGATGCGCGCCTCCACGGCCTCCGGCTCATCCAGCAGGTCGTACAGCGTGTCCTGCGCGCCGCGCAGCGAGGCCAGCGTGTCGATGTTCTCCATCAGATCGGGCATGTCCACGAAGAAATCGTCTCCCGCCAGCTGGCGGCAGCGGGCGGCCAGCGCCAGGTGCTTGAGTATCCAGGGGTTCTCCGGGTTGAACACCAGCTCCGGCGCGCCCTCCCAGCCGTCCTGATAGTCCGGGCTGGGCAGGAACCAGACGGTGTCCTCCTTGAAGCCGATGTCCGAGCCCAGGTAGGCGGCCAGCGAGCCCGGGCCGAAGTCGATGTTCAGGTTCGGGAAGCTCTCGGCCAGGAATTCATGGGTCTCGCAGAACTGGCGGTAGCGGGCCACGATGCGCTCCGGGTCCTGATACTTGTCCTCCATGTCCTTCCACTTGAGTTCCTCGGGCAGGCCGTAGTAGTTGCCCTGGCAGATCTGGCCCAGATAGCCGCCGTCCTCGGGCTTGCCCTCGGAGAGGCCCTCCACCTCCGGCTTGCGGGCGATGACCGTCATCACGGGCCGCCCGGTGTTCTGATGCTTCCAATAGTTGATCCACTTCTGGCGGGTGGCCTGCCAGTGATCGTAGTATTTGCTGTTGGAGAGGTCCTGGGCCGGGAAGCTCTGGGCCATGATGGCGTCCAGCTTCGAGGAATCGAAGTGCTTCTCGGGGGCTGCGGGCGCGCTCTCCGGCTTCGCCGCGGGCTTTTCCGGCTCGGCGGGCGCTTCGGCACGCTGCTGCGGCGATTCGGCGGCCTGTCCGGCCAGGCCGCGCATCTCCAGCGCCAGCTCCTTGGCCTTCTTGGCCGCGGAGGCCGCGTCGGGGGTGTAGGCGTCCGCGCCGATCTCGTCGGCGAACGCCTGGCTGATGGGCGCGCCGCCCACCATGATCTTGATGCGGCTGGCGAAGGGCTGCTGCTTCAGCGCCGCCACGGTGTCCCGCAGGGACGGCATCGTGGTGGTCAGCAGCGCCGACAGGCCCACGATGGTGACCTCGGGATGGTTCTCGATCTCGCGGATGAAGGTGGAGATGGGCACGTCCACGCCCAGGTCGATCACATCGACCCCGGCGCTCTCGATCATCATGCCCACCAGGTTCTTGCCGATGTCGTGGAAGTCCCCGGCCACGGTGCCCAGTATCATCTTGCCGACGCTGCCGCCGTCGCCGCCCTTCAGGTGGGGCTTGAGCACCTCCACGCCGCTCTTCATGGCGCGGGCCGCGGCCAGCATCTGGGGCACGAATATGACCTGCTTCTGGAAGTTGTCGCCCACCACGTCCATGGCGTCGATCATGCCCACGTTCAGTATGTCCTGAGGCGCGACGCCCGCGTCCAGCGCGGCCTGCACGCAGCCCTTGACGGCCTTGTTTTTGCCGTTTTCCACCGCCTCGGCCACGGCCCGCAGCGCCGCGGCCCTCTTGTCGTCGTCGGCGGGCGCGCTTTCGGGCTTTCCGGCGGGCGCGGCGGCCTCCGGCTGCTTCGCCGGAGCGCTCTGCGCAGGCGCGGCGACCTGGCCCTTCACGCTGTCGATGTACTCCAGGCAGTATTCGTCCCGGCCCAGCAGCGCGTTGGTGGCGTAGATGATGCCCAGCATCTGCTGGTTGGTGGGATCGACGATGGCGCTGTCCATGCCGGCCTCCAGGGCCAGGGTCATGAAGGCGTAGTTGATGTTTTTGCGCACCGGCAGGCCGGCAGGCCATAGGAGATGTTGCTCAGGCCGCTGGTGATGTGGATGTCGGGATACTCCGCCTTGATGCGGCGGCAGCACTCCGCGAACACCAGCAGCGCGGTCTGGTCCGTGGACAGCGTGACCACCAGCGGGTCGATGTGCAACCTGCTGGGCGCGATGCCGTACTGCTTCGCCTTGGCCATGATGGCGTGGAACACGTCCATGCGCTTTTCCACGGAATCGGGGATGCCGTCGTTGTCGCACAGCAGCGCCACGCACTGCCAGTCGGTATCGGCGATGACGGGGAAGATGGTGTCGATCTTGTCCCCCTCCATCGATACGGAGTTGATCAGCCCGGGCCGCTTGCAAAAGGGCATGGCCCGCAGGCAGGTCTGGGCGCTGGGGCTGTCCACGCAGATGGGCACGTCCGTGACGGACTGGATCTGGCAGATCATCCACACCAGCGTCTCCGCCTCCACGGCCTCCTCCACCGACGCGCACACGTCCAGGAAGGTGGCCCCGGCGTCCGCCTGGAGCTTCGCCCGCTCCCGGATGAACGCCTCGTCCTTCGCCGCGATGGCCTTCGCCACGGCGGGTATGGAACCGTTCAGCTTTTCACCGATGATAATCATATGCTTCCCCCTGTTCACCCGCGCCGGGGTTGCCGCCCCGGGCGGGAGATGATGCGATGGTACAGCTAGGTAGACGATGATTAATGCAAGTATCGAGGCTGCGAGTGGATTTTTTGGCAGGTGGCCTTGCAGATTTCGAAGGTTTACTGGAGGTAAATCGAGAAATTTGCAAGAGCCAGATGCCGGAAAAGACGCCGCAGAATCGGTGCGGGCATTAATCAGCGGCTACCTAGATTATAGTGGATTTCCCCTCCCCCGCGCGTCCGCAATCCTACGATTTGCGTGCACTATCTTCCGATTTCAGCCGCGCGTGGCCTCATACACTGGGCGGTTGACCTTCGCGGGGAGCAGGATCAGCGCCACCGCCGCCAGCAGCGTGAGACCGCTGATCAGCGCCACGCCCGTCCGGTACGCCAGCGCCTGCCCCAGCACCCCGGCCAACAGCTCGAACAGCAGCATGGCGCACGCTCCCATCGTGTCGAACAGCGCGTTCATCCGCGCCCGCAGGTCCGCAGGCAGATAAGAATTCACCGCCGTGCTGCGCAGCGTGGCGGACAGCGTGCCCAGCGCGCCACAGGCGAAGCGGTTCGCCAGCATCGCACCGTAGGGCATGAACAGCAGCAGCATGTCCATCAGCTGGTAGAACACGTACACGAACCGAGTGACGCCGTAGCGCCTTTTCGGCGGTACGGTGAAGCGGTATTGCGCCGCGCCGCTGATCAGCCTGCCGATCATCTCGGCGCTGCTCATCAATCCCAGCATCGTCACCGACAGTCCCGGCGCGGTCTGGAAGTACGCGCGAATGAGTATGGCAGTGCTTTCGCCGCTGGCCGAAGCGAAGCTCATGTAGGTATAGATGTTGCGAATGCCCTTCTCCCTTCTGATAAATTGGAAGCCCGCGGCGAGGTCCGAGCGCCACTTCCGCAGGGTGTAGCGCTCCCCCGTCGATTGGGCGCCGTCCCCGCGAATGCCCACCTCCACGGCGATGGACAGCGCCAGCAGCGCCGCCACCCCCAGGAACATTGTCGGCACGGAGATTCGCGTGTACAGGAACGCAGCGACGGGCGACATGACGATGCTGATCAGCGGGTACAGCGTGCCACTGACGGCATAGCCCTGCTGCTCGCAGCCCGAGGGGATCAGATCGGGGAACCAGGCGCTGTAGGCCAGCCTGTAGAACACCGAGACCGTCGCGGTGACCAGCGTGAACGCCACGTACAGCCCGTAGTGAAAGGGACCGATGTGCGTGAATGCCGCCATCGCAAGATAGACGCCCATCAGCAGCGCGTCCATGCCCACGATCCAGCGCTTCTTTCGACTTCGGTCGATCACCGGCGCGACCAGCACGCCCAGCAGCAGATCCGGCAGGAAGCCGCACATCATCACCAGCGCCGAAAGCAGCGTGGATTTCGTTTCGTCGAACACCAACAGGCTGACGGGCAGGTTGATCGCCTCGCCGCCGATGATCGACAGTATGGAAGCCAGAGTGATGCGGGTATAGTCCCGCGTCCAGAGCCCCTTCCCCTTCATGTGCCAAATCCTCCTTCCGAGCGTCCGCATTCCGGAAGGATTATAGCACAAAAAGAGAGGCCTGCTTCACATTCTGAAAATGGGAAATCAGGCCTCTTTAAACCGCGCTCAACCGATGATTCTTACCGACCGTTCGGAAATCCTGCGCTGGAATTCCAGCGCCTTGCGATACTGGCGTTGGCGCTTGCGCCTCCTCGGCCCGCAGCCAGTCCGATTCCTTCCCGCCGCCGTCCTCGCCCAGTCGCGCCCGCATGGCCGCGAGGTACTCCCGTCCCCTTTCGACGTCACCCCGGCGGATGTTGATGAGCGCTCGCTTGTGCAGCAGCAGCGGATCCTCCGCCATGCTCAAAGCCCTGTCCAGCCAGCGCTCTGCCTCGTCAAAGCGGCCAAAGTTCAACTGCGTCGCGCCGATGTTGTAATACAGATCGTCCAGCGATTCCTGCCAGCCGGTGTTTTGCAGCAGGTTTATGGCCCGATGATAGTAGAGCATCATCATATCCTCCAGAAACAGGCAGGAATAGGCGCTGCCCTTGAGGATGAAGTACTCCGCCAACTGGAAGGTGTTGCCCTCCTCCAGGGCCTGGGCGGTCAGCCTGTCCTCCATACGAAGCACGGCGGCGTAATCGCTTGCCCGGTAACAGGCGAATACCCAGGCGTTCAGCGCGAGGCTGTTCCCCAGCGCGAGGCAGGCCGAGCGCAGCCGCGCCATGTCGCTGCCCCGGCCGAACCGCCAGCGCAGCAGCTCCAGCCAATTCCGCCGTTCCTCGTCCAGGCAGTCCTCCATCGCCATAAGGCCCTCCAGGGTGTCCTCGCCCCGCCAGCCCTTCAATATCAGCCAGTCCGCCGAACAGTCGGCATAGGCCAGCCCTTCGCCCAGGGCGGCGAGCTCCTCCAGCGTTTGAGAGAGCTCCAACCCGTACAGCACCTGGCGATAGCCCTCGTCGATCAGCGCCCCGGCGCGCTCCCGGGCGGCGGCGTCCAATACGGGGAGGCCCAGCCGCCCGTACAGCGCGGCAAGGAGCTCTTCATTGGGAATCGCCCCGCCCCGCTCGATCTTTGAAAGATACGAGGGCACGCAGATGCCCCGGCACAGCGCCTTCTGCTCGATGCCCCGGGCCAATCGCTCCCTGCGGATGACCGCGCCGGGAATCCTGTCGTTCTGCTTCATGTCTCCCCCTGAACACAGACACAGCGGAGGCGCCGCATGACGTCCCCGCCGTGTATCAGATATCTTATTTCGCGATCATGAACATGAATTCGCCGGAGGCGCAGACCTGGTCCTCGACCCTGGCCTCGCCCTTGACGACGTACAGCGCGCCCTTGCTGCGCACCAGCTCGGAATGCACCGTGATGGTGTCGCCGGGGCGGACCGGGCGGCGGAAGCGCACGCTGTTGATGCCCGCGTAGTAGGGCGTCGCGCCGGGGATGGCGTCCTTCATCAGCATGCAGGAGGCCTGGGCGATGATTTCGCACTGTATGACCCCGGGCACCACGGGATTGCCGGGAAAATGCCCCCGCAGGAAGAACTCGTCGCCCCGCACGGTGTACTTGCCCTCGGCGGTGCCGTCCTCCAGCAGCGCGGCCTCGTCCAGCAGCGCCATGTCGTCCCGGTGGGGCAGCACGGCCTTGATCTGTTCGCGATCCAAACGTTCGATAGGCATAAAATCCTCCACTGTCGTATCGTTGTCATTCATGCACAGGCAACGTCGTTTCCCGCGTTCGGGGCGGGCGAATCATACGTGAGGAGACCGGATTGCCACGTCGCTTCGCTCCTCGCAATGACACGCAAGGTATAGAAATCGAACGGTGTCATTGCGAGGAGGCGCGCAGCGCCGACGTGGCAATCCGTTCCCCCAGACATGCGACTGTTGCAGCTCGGGCAGGTGGGCGGCGACCTCATCCGTCTTGCGCTCCGCGCAATCCACCTTCCCCTGAAGGGGAAGGCTATGCCGCCCCTAGGCGTCTTTTCTCCCGGTTCCTGTTCCCCTGTTGCCTGCTAGATTCTCCGCATCGCGACCACGGCGTTGTGCCCGCCGAAGCCCAGCGAGGAGGAGATCGCCATTTCGACGTCCGCCTTCACAGCCTCGTTCGGCACGTAGTTCAGGTCGCACTCGGGGTCAGGCTGCTCCAGGTGGATGGTGGGCGGCACGACGCCGCTCTTCAGCGCCATGGCGCAGGCGATGGCCTCCACCGCGCCGGCAGCGCCCAGCATGTGGCCGGTCATGGATTTGGTGGAGCTGATCAGCGCGGCGCGGGCCGCGTCCTCGCCCAGGGCCTTCTTGATGGCCAGGGTCTCCACCTTGTCGTTCATCGGCGTGCCGGTGCCGTGGGCGTTGATGTACAGCTTCTC
>ONHI01000121.1 GCA_900317565.1 uncultured Eubacteriales bacterium | reverse complement strand
GCAACTTCTTCACCGCGCTGCGCTACAGCTTCTTCCAGGCCTCCTCCGTGATGACCACCACCGGCTACGCCACGGCGGACTTCGACCTGTGGCCCCAGCTGAGCCGGGTGCTGCTGGTGATGCTGATGTTCATCGGCGCGTCGGCGGGCTCCACCGGCGGCGGCATCAAGGTGGTGCGCGTGCAGCTGCTGCTCAAGAGCATGGTGCGCGACATCCGCCGCACGGTGCACCCCCGTTCCGTCAACACCGTCAAGCTGGACGGCCACACCGTGGACGAGGGCATCCTCAGCGGCGTGCAGGGCTTCTTCTTCGCCTACTTCCTGGTGCTGATCATCGCGACGGTGATCGTGTCGCTGGACGGCTTCTCCTTCGAGACCAACTTCACCGCCGTCATCGCCACGCTGTCCAACATCGGCCCCGGCCTGGGCATGGTCGGCCCCACCGGCAATTTCGCCGCCTTCAGCAACCTCAGCAAGCTGGTGCTCAGCCTGTGCATGCTGATCGGCAGGCTGGAGATCTTCCCGATGCTGATGCTCTTCTCCCCCAGCGCGTGGAAGAAGTAGGCGCTTCAAATCTTGTATGGACCCATCACCCCCTGCAAGGGAGGCCTTCTCATGAAGGACAAGCTGCTTCGGGGCCTGGTCTACGGCCTCGGCCTCATCATCCTGGCGTTCGGTCTGGTGCTGAACACCAAGACCGGGCTGGGCACCGCGCCGCTGGTCTCCACCGCCTTTGTCATTAGCCAGCTGACGGGCCACGCCTTCGCAAACGTCACATTTGCCGTGTACGGCGTGTTCGTGCTGATCGAGCTCGCGCTGCACCTCGCCCGCCGCGACGGCAGGCGAATGGTCAACGACCTGCTGCAGCTGCCCTTCGCGCTGGCCTTCACCCGCTTCATGGGGCTGTTTGACCGGCTGCTGCCCAACCTGGCCATCGGTTGCGCCGGTTCGCTTTGGGGAACGGTGTGGATGCGCGTGCTCGTGCTGCTGGTGGGGATCGTCCTGATCGGCCTTGGCGCGTGCCTGTCGGTGAGGATGCGGCTGATCCCCAATCCCGGGGACGGCGTGGTGCTGGCCATATCCGACTTCACTGGCCGAAAGCTGGGCCTGGTCAAGAACGCCTTCGACCTGTTGAGCGTGGCCGTCGCCTGCGCCATCGGGCTGATCGCCCGCGGCCGCCTGATCGGCGTCGGCATCGGCACGGCGCTGTCCATGCTGGGCGTAGGCCGGGTGATGGACCGGGTCGGACGCCGCCTCGCGCCGCTGATCGAACGCCTCGTGCCACAGCGCCAATGATGTCCGATCCTCCCGGGAGGATCGCATGAGAAAGGATGCGCCCGAGCCATGAACAACCGTTCCTTTCCCTGGGCGGACTTTCTGAAGAAGGTCGCCGTGATCGCGGTGCCGGTGGCGCTGCAAAACCTGCTGACCACCACGGGATCGATGATCGACACGATGATGATCGCCTCCCTGGGCAACACCGAGGTCGGCGCGGTGGGCCTCTGCGCCCAGTTCTCCTCGCTGATGTTCTCCGGCTACTGGGGCTTCGTGGGCGGCGGCATGCTGTTCTTCTCCCAGTACTGGGGCGCGAAGGACGACGATGGCATCAACCGGTCCTACGGCCTGACGCTGACCTGCATGATGGCGGTGGGCTTCCTGTTCTGCGCGCTGGCGACGCTCTGCCCCGGCGCGGTGATGCGGCTCTACACCGACAAGCAGGAGATACAGGCCATCGGCGTGGAATACCTGCGCATCGTGGGCTTCTCCTATCCGCTGATGGTGCTGTCCATGGCCATGGCATCGCTGCTGCGCTGTACGGAGCAGGTGCGGCTGCCGCTGTACGGCTCCATCACCGCCGTGGCGACCAACATATTTCTGAACTGGGTGCTGATCTTCGGCCACTTCGGGCTGCCGGCCATGGGCGTGCGCGGCGCGGCGCTGGCCACGCTGATCGCCCAGTGCGTCAATCTGATCGTTGTGGTGGCGCTGGCCCGGGCGAAGGGGCATCCCTACCTGCTGGCCGTCAGCCGCCACTTCCGCTGGGACGGCGCGCTGATACGCGCCTACTTCCGCAAGTGCTTCCCGATCCTCTGCAATGAGGTGCTGATCGGCGTGGGCAACATGGTGATCAACATCGTGCTGGGCCGCCAGAGCACCGAGGCCATCGCGGCCATCGCCGTGTTCCGCACGCTGGAGGGCCTGGTGATCGGCTTCTTCGCGGGCTTCTCCAACGCCGCGTCGGTGCTGGTGGGCACGAAGGTCGGCGCGGGCGAGCTCGACACCGCCTACAAGCGGGCGTGGCGGCTGGTGTACCTGTGCCAGGGCTTCATCGGGCTGATCGGCGTGCTGCTGATCGCGCTGCACACGCCGATACTGACGCTGATGGGCATGCGGGGCGCCAGCTTCTCCATCGCCTTCGGGCTGATCTGCATCTACGCCGCGGCCTCGCTGATCCGCATGGGCAACTGGACCCAGAACGACACCTTCCGCGCCGCCGGGGACGCCACCTACGGCACGGTGCTGGAAATCGTGTTCATGTGGGCGATGGTGCTGCCCTGCGTGTGGGTGACCGGCATGGTGCTGCACCTGCCCACGCTGCTGGTGTTCGCCTGCTGCTACGTGGACGAGCCCATTCGCTATGTGCTGATGCAGCGCCACCTCTTCAATGGCAAGTGGATCAAGCCCGTCACCCCCGAGGGCCGGGCCGCGCTGGCGGGCTGGAAACCGGAGCGATAGGCATATTGACATTTTAGCTATAATACAATATAATATTATTAGCTAATTTGAGGAGGTGCACGCTATGGTAGGCGCGACCGCTACGGCCACCGAGATGCAGAACAACTTTGGCCGATACCTGAATATCGTCATGGGCGGCGAGGAAGTCATCGTCACCAAGAACGGCAAGGAGGTCGGCCGCTTCGTCCCCAAGGGCGCCGCCGTCTCCTATCTGACAGATTCACTGACCGGCATATTGAAGGGCGCGGAGGACCTCGACGCCGCCCGCGAGGCCCGGCTGAAGGAAAAATATGAGATTGCTGATTGACGCCAACATACTGTTGGACGTGCTGCAGCGCCGCAACCCCCACTATCGTGACTCCGCGCTGGTCTGGAAGCTGTGCGAGACGGAGCAGGCCGAGGGCTGGGTCTCCGCGCTGAGCCTCGCCAACCTGGTCTATGTCATGCGCGGGGAGCTCGCCCCGGAACAGATCGATTCGGTCCTGGGCAGGCTTGCGCTGATCTTCCACGTGGCCGACCTGTCCGCCGCCGACCTCGCCCGCGCCGCCGCCTGTCGCTGGAGCGACTTTGAGGACGCGATCCAGAGCGTCACCGCCGAGCGCCTCCGCGCCGACGCCATCATCACCCGCAACGTCCGGGATTTCAGGCAGAGCAAGGTCATCGCACTGACGCCGGGAGAATGGTTGGAGAGATTATAAGGTATTCTGTTCAGATTGAAGTAATCGTCCGCCCCACCGGTATGACATCGTTGCGTCATACCGGCAGGGCGGACGATTCTTTTCCGTTGTATGAATTGTTTTTTATGCGTTCTTCTTCCGCGCCTCGAGCTTCTTCCTGGCCTCGGTGCCGAGGATGCGCTTGCGCATGCGGATGGACTTGGGGGTGATCTCCACCAGCTCGTCGTCGTCGATGAACTCCATGGCCTCCTCCAGGGTGGGCACGTGGACGCCGGTGATCTTGAGGGCCTCCTCGGCGGCGGCGGAGTTGCGGCTGTTGGTCATGTGCTTCTTCTTGCACACGTTCACGTCGATGTCGCCGGGGCGGGAGTTCCTGCCGATGATCATGCCGTTGTAGACCTTCACGCCCGGCTCAATGAACAGCTCGCCGCGGTCCTGTATGTTGAACAGGGCGTAGGAGGTGGACACGCCGTCCTCCCAGGCCACCAGCGCGCCGCTGTTGCGGGTGGGGATGTCGCCCTTGACGGGCTCGTAGTCCTCGAACACGGCGCTCATGACGCCCTCGCCGCGGGTGTCGGTCAAAAACTCGCTGCGATAGCCGAACAGGCCCCGGGACGGCACCAGGAATTCCAGGCGCATGCGGTCCTCGCCGTTCATGGACAGCAGCGTGCCCCTGCGGCGCCCGATCTTGTCGATCACCGCGCCGGAGTATTCGGTGGGCACGTCGCACACCAGGCGCTCCATGGGCTCGCAGCGCTGGCCGTCGATGTCCTTGTACAGCACCACGGGCTTGGTCACCGCGAATTCATAGCCCTGGCGGCGCATGGTCTCGATCAGTATGGACAGGTGCAGCTCGCCGCGGCCGTACACCCGGAAGGCGTCGGTGCTCTCGGTCTCCTCCACCCGCAGGCTGACGTCCGTCAGCGCCTCCCTCTCCAGGCGCGCGCGCAGGTGGCGGGAGGTGACGTAGGTGCCCTCGGTGCCCGCGAAGGGGCTGTCGTTGACGCAGAAGGTCATGGAGATGGTGGGCTCGTCGATCTTCACGAAGGGCAGCGGCTCCGCCATGGCGGGCGGACAGATGGTGTCGCCGATCAGCAGGTCCGGGAAGCCGGACACCGCCACGATGTCCCCCACCTCGGCCCGCTCGGCGTTCACGCGCTTCAGGCCGTCGAACTCGAAGAGGCCCGCCAGACGCGCCGGGGGCGATACGAACGCGGAATCGTAGACGCAGCGTATGGCCATCTGGCCCGCGTCGATGGTGCCGCGCTCGATGCGGCCCACGCCGATGCGGCCCACGTAGTCGTTGTAGTCGATGGTGGACACCAGCAGCTGCAACGGGCCCTCCGGGTCGCCCTCGGGGGCGGGGATGTGGTTCAGTATGCAGTCGAACAGCGGCCGCAGGTCCTTGCCGGGCACGGCCGGATCGGTGGTCGCCGTGCCGGTGCGGCCGGAGGCATAGATGATGGGGCTGTCCAGCTGCTCGTCGTTGGCGTTCAGCTCCAGCAGCAGCTCCAGCGTCTCGTCCACGACCTCCTCGCAGCGGGCGTCCGGGCGGTCCATCTTGTTGATGACGATGATGACCTTCAGGTTCAGCTCCAGCGCCTTCTTCAGCACGAAGCGGGTCTGGGGCATAGGGCCCTCGAAGCTGTCCACCAGCAGCAGCACGCCGCTGACCATCTTCAGCACGCGCTCCACCTCGCCGGAGAAGTCCGCGTGGCCGGGGGTGTCCACGATGTTGATCTTGACGCCCTCGTAATGCACGGCGGTGTTCTTGGACAGGATCGTGATGCCGCGCTCGCGCTCCAGGTCGTTGGAGTCCATCACGCGGTCCGCCACCTGCTGGTTCTGGCGGAACACGCCGCCCTGCTTCAGCATCTCGTCCACCAGCGTGGTCTTGCCGTGGTCGACGTGGGCGATGATGGCGATGTTACGAAGGTCGTTTCGTACGATATTCAATGTATTTTCCTCTTTTCAATTCAGGGAGTAGGCAGTAGGGAGTAGGGAATAGGAATAGTGGCTGTGCAAAGCCCAGCTTTGTAAGGTCCAAAGCAGGAATCACCGCGATACAATCTGTAGCTTTTCCTACTCCCTATTCCCTACTCCCTCGTTATTCCATCTCATCCGCATTCATCCTGTCCGCGGTCTCGGCCAGCACGAGGCCCTCGTTGTTTTCGCCGGCCAGGCGGATGGACCATTCATTTTCAAACATCAGCACGGGACGGCCCACGCGGTCCTCGGCGATGGCGGTGGTGGAGGTCAGCCGCAGCCGATCCAGCGGCTTGGGCGTCTCCACGACCCAGCGCACGAAGCGGAAGGGCAGGTTCTCCCGGGTGATGTTCACGCCGTATTCGCTCTTGAGGCGATATTCCAGAACGTCCATCTGCAAGACGCCCACGACGCCGGCGATCATCTCCTCCCGGCCGATGTTGGGCCGCTTGAAGGTCTGGATCGCGCCCTCCTGGGAGAGCTGGTTGACGCCCTTCAGGAACTGCTTGCGCTTCATGGAGTCCTCGGGGCTGACCCGGCAGAAGAACTCCGGCGCGAACAGCGGTATCCCGGAGTAGCGCACGGGATTGCCGGTGCAGATGGTGTCGCCCAGGCGGAATATGCCGGGGTCGAACAGGCCGATGATGTCGCCGGGATAGGCCACCTCCACGGTCTCGTGCTCCTGGGCCATGAAGGTCTGGGGCTGGGCCAGCTTCACGCGGCTGTTGGACGAGGAGTGCCACACGGTCATGCCCTTCTCGAACACGCCGCTGCACACCCGCATGAAGGCCAGGCGGTCCCGGTGGGCCGGGTTCATGTTGGCCTGGATCTTGAATATGAAGCCGGTGAACTTCTCGTCGGCGGGGTCGATGGGCCCCACCTCCTCCGCCACGCGGGGCGTGGGCGACTTGGTGTAGCTCAAAAAGCGGTTCAGGAACGGCTCCACGCCGAAGTTGTTGGTGGCCGAGCCGAAGAACATGGGCGTCAACTGGCCGGACAGTATCTTTTCGAGGTCGAACTCGTCCCCCGCCACGTCCAGCAGCTCGATGTCCTCCACCAGCTTGTCGTAATAGGTCTGGCCGATCTTCGCCGGGCAGCCGGGATCGTCGATGGACACCATCTCCACGTTGACCTGCCCCTGGCCGTGGTCGCCGCCGGAGTAAAGCTCGATCATGCGGGTATCCCGGTGATACACGCCCTTGAAGTCGCCATGGATGCCGATGGGCCAGTTCACCGGGCAGGAGCGTATGCCCAGCACCTGCTCGATGTCCTCCATCAGCTCGAAGGGGTCCCGGCCGGTGCGGTCCATCTTGTTGATGAACGTGAATATGGGGATGCTGCGCAGCCGGCAGACCTTGAACAGCTTCACGGTCTGCTCCTCAACGCCCTTGGCGTTGTCGATCAGCATGACCGCGCTGTCCGCCGCCACGAGGGTGCGGTAGGTGTCCTCGGAGAAGTCCTGATGGCCGGGGGTGTCGAGGATGTTGATGCGATAGCCGTTGTAGTCGAACTGCATCGCCGACGACGTGACCGAAATGCCGCGCTGCTTCTCGATCTCCATCCAGTCGGAGGTGGCGTGGCGGGCGGTCTTGCGGGCCTTGACGCTGCCCGCCAGGCGGATCGCGCCGCCGTACAGCAGCAGCTTTTCCGTCAGCGTGGTCTTGCCGGCGTCGGGGTGGGAAATGATGGCAAAGGTGCGCCTGCGCGCCACCTCGGCCTGAAGCTCGGGATGATTCATCTGAATTTCCTCCTGATTTCTCTCAATTCCGTGTTCCGAGGCCGGGTATCAAATCGGACCGCACATAGCCATTCTCCTCACGCATAAAAAATCACAACCTATATTGTAGTATTCCCCCGTCGGGCGTGTCAATCGCGCGGGACCGTCGATTGCGTTAATTATCGCATATTTCCCGTTGACAGCGCGGGCGTTATGGAATACAATCGAACGCCCACAGATAACGACGCCGTTTCCCAACCGGGAAACGGCGTCGTCTGCGTACAGCGGTTTACTTGGCGAACTCCACCGCGCGGGTCTCGCGGATGACGTTGACCTTGATCTGTCCGGGGTACTCCATCTCCTTCTCGATCCGCTTGACGATCTCGCGGGCAAGGATCAGGGTGCCGGCGTCGTTCACATCCTCGGGCTTGACGATGATGCGGACCTCGCGGCCGGACTGGATCGCGTAGCAGGTCTCCACGCCGTCGAAGGAATAGGCGATGGATTCCAGCTTCTCCAGGCGCTTGATGTAGTTCTCCAGGCTCTCGCGCCGCGCGCCGGGGCGGGCGGCGGAGATGGCGTCGGCGGCCTGCACCAGCACGGCCTCGACGCTCTTGGGCTCCACATCGCCGTGGTGGGCGGCGATGGCGTTGACCACCAGGTCGTTCTCGCGGAACTTCTTGGCCAGGTCCGCGCCGATGGTGACGTGGGTGCCCTCGACCTCGTGGTCGATGGCCTTGCCGATGTCGTGCAGCAGGCCCGCGCGCTTGGCCAGGGTGACGTCCGCGCCCAGCTCGGCGGCCATGACGCCCGCCAGGTGGCTGACCTCGATGGAATGGCGCAGCACGTTCTGGCCGTAGGAGGTGCGATAGCGCATCCGGCCCAGCAGCTTCACCAGCTCCGGATGGATGCCGTGCAGGTTGGTCTCGAAGATGGCCTGCTCGCCGGCCTCGCGGATCTGGTTGTCCACCTCGCGCTTGGCCTTCTCCACCATCTCCTCGATGCGGGCGGGATGGATGCGGCCGTCCATGATCAGCTTCTCCAGGGCGATGCGGGCGACCTCGCGGCGCACCGGATCGAAGGCGGAGATGATCACGGCCTCCGGCGTGTCGTCGATGATCAGGTCGACGCCGGTGGCGGTTTCGAGGGTGCGGATG
>ONHI01000020.1 GCA_900317565.1 uncultured Eubacteriales bacterium | reverse complement strand
TACGATCCAGATGGAGGATCTCAGCGGCATCAACAAGAGTGAAACCTTTGACCGAACCTGGACGTTCTACAGCTTGCAACAAAAGATCGAACAGTTGGCCTCGGAAAACGGAATAACAGTCAAACTGATAGATCCAAAATATACAAGCCAGATGTGCTCGAAGTGCGGATTCATCAGTGCAGAGAACCGAAAAAGCCAGGCGGAATTCAGATGCGTATGCTGCGGCTATAAGCGCAACGCTGATCACAACGCAGCAATGAATATCAGCAAGGCGGACATCGAAGCTCTGATCAAGGCGCAAATCAAAAAACAGGGAGGTGATATCGAGGATTAGCGTGCGAACCTCATACGATCATCCCAGCTGCGGGAGGTTCGCACCGTGTATAACATTATTTCGCGGATTTGATTGCCGTGAAATTGGGCGATTTCACGTCCATAAGCCGAGAAAGTGGCTCTGTTCGACAGGGCAATACACTCGGCAACCCAAGCGCTTGTACAATGCGCGCAGGAATTCGAACCCGGTATATGTCAGCTTTGCTGATTCATCTTGCGCAAGCGTGTGGGATGAAAGATAGGCGTCGCTGTGCAGGTAGTACAGCGCGCCGATTCATCTTGCGCAAGCGTGTGGGATGAAAGGCGCATGCCGGCATTGTCGTCAAAGCGGCCGTGGATTCATCTTGCGCAAGCGTGTGGGATGAAAGAACTTTTCCACGTCCCCGTAGACGCTGAGTTTCCGATTCATCTTGCGCAAGCGTGTGGGATGAAAGAAGGCGCGGATACATGGATTATACCACGGCGGGGATTCATCTTGCGCAAGCGTGTGGGATGAAAGACGGCCACGATACAGGCGATTGACAACGTCCGGGGATTCATCTTGCGCAAGCGTGTGGGATGAAAGCTGCCCCGTCGAGCTTCCGCACACGCAGATCCGATTCATCTTGCGCAAGCGTGTGGGATGAAAGTTTTGCTCTACCCTAAATATTACCCTAATTAGGATTCATCTTGCGCAAGCGTGTGGGATGAGAACAATATTTCGTTCTTCAAGGATCTCTGGGAGATCGCCGGTTACTCCCTCAGTCACGCTTCGCGTGCCAGCTCCCTCAGAGAGGGAGCCTTTGGGAGGGCGACGACGGATATTTAAGCCTCCCTCCCAGAGGGTGCCTTTTGGAGGCGACGACACGGGCTTTTAAGCCTCCCTCCCAGAGGGAGGTGGCAGCCCGAAGGGCTGACGGAGGGAGTTACCCCATTCCCGGGCATCCATAGCGAACTTGTTTAGCCGCCGCCTTCAACCTGCAAATCGCGTTTTCGACCGGGGCTCTGGCCGGGGCGAGCGCAGCAAAAGAGACCGAAGTCTGAAAAGACTTCGGTCTCTTTTGCATTCCCTGCGCTTTATTTCAGCTTTTCGAAGTCGGCGGCGCCGTGCTTGCACAGCGGGCACACGAAGTCGGCGGGAAGCTCCTCGCCCTCATACACATAGCCGCAGATCTTGCAGACCCAGCCGACCTTCTGCTCGGCGGGCTTCTGGGGCTTGGGCTTGATGTGATCGAAGTAGTAGGCGTAGGTGACGGAGGGCGCGTTGGAGAGCACCTGGGCCTCGGTCACGTCGGCGACGAACAGCGTGTGGGTGCCGTAGTCGTGGGCCTCGACGACCTTGCCGGAGATGAAGGCATTGGTGCAGCCGGTGATGAAGATCAGGCTGTTCTTGCTGCGGGGGAAGCCGCTGCCGGGGAACTTGTTGACCTCGCGCCCGGTCTGGAAGCCGTAGTACTTGAAGATGTCAAAGGGCGCGTCGGTGGTCAGTATGGACACGTTGAACAGCCCCGTCTTCAGGATCATGTCGTGGGTGAAGTTGTTCTTGTTCACGGCGATGCTGATGCGGTTGGGATTGCTGGTCAGCTGGGCCGCGGTGTTGATGATGCAGCCGTTGTCCTTGTCGCCGTCCTTCGCCGTCAGCACGAACAGGCCGTAGGACAGCTTGAACATGGCGTTGGGCTCGACGGCCTCGTTGGGCTTGTGCTCGATGATGTCCTTCTTGGGCAGCGTCTCCACGATGTCCGCCACCAGCTCGTCCAGCTCCGCCATCTGGCCGTCCTTCAGGGAGGACTTGATGGTCAGGCCGTGCTCCAGGATCGTGCAGTTCTTCAGCCGGCCCAGCAAATCGCGCATCAGGCCGCCGGAGGTGGGAGCCCAGCTGCCGTTCTCGACGACGGCGATGGTGCGGTTCTGCAGGTTGTGGGCCACGATGTCGTGCAGCGCGTTCTCCATGTTCACGAAGATGCCGGCGTTGTAGGTGGTGGAGCAGAACACGATGTGGCTCACCCGGAAGGCCTCGGAGACGATCACGGAGGGATGGGTGACGGACACGTCGTAGACCTTCACATTGCGCACGCCCGCGTCGGCCAGCTTGCTGGCGATGATGTTGGCCACGTTCTCAGTGTGGCCATAGACGGAGGCGTAGGCCACCATCACGGCGTCCTCCTCGGGGGTATAGCTGCTCCACTTCTGGTATTTGTCGACGAACCAGCCGATGTCCTTGCGCCAGACGGGGCCGTGCAGCGGGCAGATCATCTGGATGTCGATGGTCGCGGCCTTCTTCAGCAGCGCCTGGACCTGGGTGCCGTACTTTCCCACGATGTTGGTGTAATAGCGGCGGGCGTCGTCCAGGTATTCGGTCTCGAAGTTCACCTCGTCGGCGAAGATATTGCCGTTCAGCGCGCCGAAGGTGCCGAAGGCGTCGGCGGAGTAGAGTATCTTGTCCGTGACGTCATAGGAGACCATGACCTCGGGCCAATGGACCATCGGGGCCATCACAAAGGTGAAGGTGTGCCTGCCGGTGGTCAGCGTGTCCTTCTCCTTGACGACGGTCACGCGGCTGTCGATGTCGAAGGTGAAGTAGTTCTTGATCATGGTCAGCGCCTTGGCGTTGGTGACGATCTTCACGCCCGGATAGCGCAGCACCAGCTCGCTCATGGTGGCGCAGTGGTCCGGCTCCATGTGGTTGACCACCAGGTAGTCCAGCGGCTTGCCGTTCAGCAGGTATTCCAGGTTCTCGAAGAAGATCTCGCTGACGCTCCTGTCCACGGTGTCGAACAGCACCGTCTGCTCGTCCAGCACCAGATAGGCGTTGTAGGAGACGCCGTTGGGGATGGGATAGACGTTCTCGAACAGGGCCAGCCGCCTGTCGCTGCCGCCCACCCAGTACATATCGTTCGTGATCCGCTTGACGCAATGCATGTGGATTATCCTCCTTCTGCCGGACGCGCCGCGCCCGGACCATAAAATCCTATCATGATTATAACACATGGGCGCAAGGATGGCAATATCATCCTTGCGGCATGAACCGCCCCGGAGCCGGGAAGGCTATGAACGCGCGTGGCGCGATTTCATCATGTATCGGGAGGAATGAACCATGTCCCAGAAGAGGCCCAACACCAGCATCCACTGCCGCGTTTCCAGCTGCGAATACCACTGCGGTGAGGAGGAATACTGCTCCCTGGGCGCGATCCGCGTGGAGCCCTGCGCGGACTGCGCCAGCGGCATGCCCGCGGACGAGAGCATGTGCGGCAGCTATTCCCGCAAATAGGCAGAGGAAAGGGGGGAGCTCTACGGCTCCCCCTGGCTGTCCCTGTTGTTGCGATAATCGTCCTTGTCCCTGTACATCAGCCCGTCCGCGCGGTTCAGCACGTCCCCGACGCTGTGATCCGTCGCCCCGTCGAACACGGCCAGGCCCTTGGCGATGTTGACCCGCTCCCAGCATTCCCGGACGCCGGCGTTGTGCGCGTCCACCTCCCGGTCGAAGCTGTCCATCAGCGCGTTCCGGTTCTCATAATCCACCCCTTGCAGGATCACGGAGAACTCGTCGCCGCCCATGCGGAATACGGGGCTGTGGGCGAAGGTGCGGCATATGATCCGGCAGGCGGTCTTCAGGTAGATATCGCCGCTGTTGTGGCCGTAGCTGTCGTTGATCTGCTTGAGGTCGTTGCAATCGAATATGATGATGCCGAATTCGTGCTGCGCGCCCTCCTGGATCGCGTGGTCCAGCTTGCCGACCGCGGCGGTGAACGCGCCCTTGTTCTTCACGCCCGTCATGGCGTCTGTGTAGGCGCGGCTGCTCAGTTCGCCGATATACAGCTTCAAATAATCCCGCATCTGCCGGAAGGCGGCGGTCAGTATGCCCACCTCGTCCTTGCCGTCGTAGTTCAGCTCCACGTCGTAATCGCCTGCCACCAGCTTCTGCGAGGCCGCCGTCAGGTGCAGAAGCGGCTTGGTCAGCGCGGTCATCAGCAGCAGCGTCAACACGGTGAACAGCGCCAGTATGACCGCGGCCACCAGCAGGATCACGAGGGTCAGCTGCCTCTGTGAGGCGTTGATCTCGGCCACGGGCGCGGTGACGGCCACCTTGTGGTCGTCGCTGAGCGTGGCGAAGGCGAGTTGCCACGGCCGGCCATCGCGGGTGTAGCGCACCAGCATGTCGCCGGTGCTCCGGCGCTTCAATATGTCCTCGCTCAGATCGAGGGTGGGGGATTCCACGCCGTTTGCCATGTCCGGATGGAACACCGTGTGGCCGGAACGGTCCATCAGGAAGGCGAAGCCGGTGTCGTAGACCTTCAGCGAATTGATCTGATCGATCATCGTGTCGAACAGTATGTCCATGCCCAGCACGCCGACCACAAAGCCCTGGCGATAGATCGGCGCGACGTAGGAGACGACCTGCCGCTCGCCCAGATAGTAGGCCGTGTAGGGACCGACCCAAACCGGGCTGCCGGCCTTCAGCGGCGAATAGTACCAGGTGGTGTGCGCCAGATCCTTCGGGTCCAGGTCGCCGGAATCCAGCGGCTCCCTCTTCACGAATTGCCCGTCGTCCTGCTTCGACCAGAAGAAGCCGTGCTCGGTGGAGCCGTAGTCGGCGTTGATGCAGTAATAATACGTCACGATGCCGCTGGTGTTGTTGGCGATGCTGCCGAAGGCATGCTCGACCTCGGCGCAGTGGGCCTTCATGGCGGCGTCCAGCCGCTGCACCTGCTCCGGCGTGCCGGACTTTCCCACGTAGGCCATGTCCGGGTCGTCCATTGAATCGTGGGCGATGCGTATGGCCATGTTCACGGATTGCCGGAGGCTGTCCAGGTAGGCGTTCAGGCCCATCTGCATGTTTTCGCTGATCAGCCTCATCTTCTCGGCGGCATTCCGGTCGCTCTCGACGCCGATGGTCAATATGCCGATGCCGCCCAGGGCCAGTATGCTGGTAAGGATGGCCGCTATGGTGACGGCCGTGATCCTCCAACGTATCGAGCGCATGTCGGCCACTCCTCCCGTGATCTGCTGTGAAAAACCCACTCCGTATATTATAGCAAAAATGCGCACAACTATCAACTGTTCCTATATGCAATATGATGGTTATCATCCCAAAGGCACTGTTATCCCCGTATTACATTTTCGTCACGCCGCCGGTTCGCTCAGGCCGCGCCGCGTATCTTCACGTCCACGGCCAGGCTTGCACTCCCGTACAGTCCGCGCCAGTCGGCGGCCAGCCAGTCCGGCACCGTCATGAATCGCCCCGCGGCGGCCTCCGCGAAGCCAAAGGGATCAATCCCGCGGCGCTGGCAGTCCGATACCAGGGCGGCTATACCCCGGGTGAGCGCCCGCTCCAGCGCAGCGATGTCCGCGTCGCATGCGTCGTCCGGGGCAGCCAGGCGCAGGTTGATCTCCAGATGGGCCGCGCCCCCTTCGATCGCGGCGCGCAGCGCGGGCCTGCCCATCGGCGTCAGCTCGTAGGTCTCGCCGCCGCACTCGACGGGCATGACCTTCGCGCTGCCCCACAGCAGGGTCACAAGCCGCGTCTCGTCAACGTCCAGCACCTGCGCCAGCCTGCCCCGGGCAAACACGGCCGTCCCCTCAAAGCGCTGTTTCGTCGGGGTCCCGGCCGCACCGTCCGATGCGTCCTCCGGCTCCATCCGGCAGCATATCGCCACGGGGTCGGAATAGATGGAGTTCGTGGCGTAGTAGACCTCGGCGAGGCTGCTGTCGGGGATATAGCCCTGGGTGGCGTAGTGCTTCAGCATGGCCTTGATCTCGGCGGACAGCCGCGTGCCGATGACGGCCTGTTCCGCGCCGACGAAGGACCGGGCGTCCCCGCGGCACACCGCGAAGCGCGCCGTGGCGTACAGGTGCGGCGTCTCCGCGATCCTGGGGAGCAGCGCCGGAAAGGCGTCGCTTCGGGCCAGGTCCTCCGACACCACCAGCAGCTCGATGTGGCTCAGGTTCATCTCCCGGGGCGTGGCGCGCTGCAGCGCCTCCAGCGCCTGGGGCCAGCTTCGCCCCTCCGCCGCAAAGGTGAGATATGGGCTATCGCCATCCGCCCCCTTCTCCTTGGCGTCCGTGCCCTTGCCGACCTTCGGGACCCGCGCCGTCAGCGCGATATTGCCGTCCCCGGACCGGTCGATGCCCAGCGCAAGCACGTAGGCCTGGTTCTCCAGCTCGCCGGTGACCTGACAGCCCGCCAGCAGCGGGCACATCAGCATTGCCAGCAGGAGCAACGTCAAGCGCCTCATGATGTCGCGCCTCCCTTCCCGCGGTCCGGCAGCAGCGCCGCAACCGCCGCAATCATGGCGAGTGCGATATAGCGCCACGGGGCGAAGAAGTCCTGAACGCCCGCGCCGGACAGCAGCGCCACGGCAGCCACTGCAACGACAGCGCAGGCCATGCCGTTCAGCCGGGGGAACAGCCCCTGCAGCAGCGCGGCACAGGCGAAGCCCTCGCAGGCCAGCAGGTGCAGCATGCCCGCGTACCACAGCGCGATCATCGGCAGCTGAAGGTACAGCGGCGCGCGCCCGTTGGTCAGCAGCGCGTCCAGGCGGTTGGACCAGCCGTCCCGCTGCATCTGAGTGGGCGTCATCATCAGCCGGAGCACGATCAGCAGCGCCGCCACGGCAATGCCGGCGGCGAGCATGGCCGAGGGCGTGCGGCGCGGCTTTTTCGTGCCGTCGTCATCCCCGGAAACCATCAGCACGGCGCAGGCGGAGGCGATCCAGCCCGCGACGCGCACGCCGTCCTCCAGTATGCCGCGCCAGCCGTCGCCCAGCAGCGGCAGCAGCCAGGCGGGGCGATAGTGGGGGAGCTGCAACAGCGCCACCGGCATGAGCAGCAGCGGGAAGAGCCGGGCAAAGGCCATCGAAGCGTAGCCCACGCTGTCGCCGTTCTTGGCGATGCTCCACAGCATGGCGGCGCAGACGGGCAGCAGCAGCCAGGGGCCGGCGACGCGGTTCAGCGCGAGATAGCCCGCGGAGCGCACGGTGTCGGACAGCACGCCCGCCGCGTCCGCCGCCGTCGACAGCAGCGCTGCGCACAGCATGGGGCGGCTCCTTCCGCGCATGAGCTCCATCAGGTTCACCAGCGGCAGCGCCAGCAGCCCGCCCACGAGGGCCGCCAGCCACGCGCCGTTGTGCGCGTCCGGCGCTTGCAGGCTGAGACCCAGGAATACCCGGGCAACCACGGCGGCGAGGGCCGCCGCCCGGGCCGCGGACAGCGATATGCGCAGCCTCATGTCCCGCGCCTCCCGCTTCGCAGCCAGTGGTCCTTCGCCGCGAAGAACATCGGCCTGCGCTGCATCCACACCGGCAACCGCAAAAACAGGTCCGGGTTGTGGGGGCGCTTCGGCGCGATCGGCGCGAGATAGGGACAGCCCAGCGAGCGCATGCCGCAAAGGCCCGTCAGCAGGCAGAAGGCCGCGACGCACACGCCGTAGAGCCCCAGCAGCGCTCCGCAGAATATCACGAAAAGCCGGCAGATCACCAGCCCAATGCCGAAGCCGTAGTCCGGTATGGCATAGTTGCCCAGGCCCGTGATCGCCACGATGATGATCAGTATCGGGCTGATGATGGACGCCGAGACCGCCGCCTGGCCGAGGATCAGCGCCCCGACGATGCCCAGCGCCGAGCCGATCTGCTGGGGGATGCGCGTGCCGGCCTCGTTGATCAGGTAGAAGGAGAACTCCATGATCAGTATCTCCGCCAGGATCGGAAAGGGCACGTTGGCCCGGGCCTCGGCGATCGAGCCCAGCAGGCTCAAGGGCAGCAGGTGCATGTGATAGTCTGTCAGCGCGATGTACAGCCCCGGCAGGAACACCGATATCAGCATGCCCATGATGCGTATCAGCCGCAGGAACGTGCCGTACTGCCAGCGGGAAAAGGAGTCGTCCGAGGCGTGCAGCTGGTGGAACAGCGTCACCGGCGCGGCCAGCGCGTAGGGGGAGTTGTCCGCCAGTATCACCACCTGCCCGTCCAGCACGCAGGAGGCGGCCCGGTCCGGGCGCTCGGTCTGCAGCAGCTGGGGCAGCAGCGCCCAGGGGCTGTCCTCAATGTGCTGCTGTATGGCCCCCAGGCCCTGCACGGAGGCCGCGCCGATGCGCCTCAGGCGGTCCCGCACGGCGCTGACGACGCCCGCGTCCGCCACGCCGTCCAGATAGACCAGCGCCGCCTGGCAGGGCACGCCGGTGCCGACGGAAATGGTTTCGGTGATCAGGCGGGGGGAGGGCACATAGCGCCGCATCAGCGTCATGTTGGTGCGCAGGCTCTCCACGAAGCCTTCCTGCGCGCCGATGACCACCGATTCATTGGTGGTGCGGTCCACCTGTCGGGCGGGATAGCCCCGGGTCTCCAGCAGCACCGCCTCGTCGCAGCCGTCGATCAGTATCGCCGTCATGCCGGTGGCCACGGCCTTCAGTATGGCCTCCACGCGCTGCTCCAGGTCGCACTGGGAGACGGCCAGCACGCTGTGGATCAGGTAATCCGCATCCACGGTCGCGCCTGCGGGGGCCTCGTGGGCCTCGCAGGGGCGCAGCGCGAAGTCGCTCAGCTTCCTGTCGTCCGCCATGCCCTCCATGTAGACGGCGCACAGCGGCGTGCCCGCGCAGACCAGCTCCCGAAACCGGGCGTCGGAATTGACGCCGTCGCTCAACAGCGCCTTGAAGCGTGCCACGTTTTCGGATAGTACCGTCGAAAGCGCCGCCCGGGCCAGCGCGTCCCAGCTCGCGTCCATGCTATTTCCCTCCCGTGTGCAAAACATGCCTGATTATCATCTGCGGTCGCGGCGCGAATTATGCAAATACCGCACAGACGCGCGGTCTGTGCGGTATGAAAGGGATGACATTATGCTATTCCGCCTCCAGCATGTTCTCCGGCAGTGTGGAGGTCAGCGTCAGCACGGAGATCTCCGGCGGATTGAACAGCCTGAAGGGCAGCAGCGGCACGGAGCCGTTGGTGGACATGCCCCGGGTGATGTAGACCTGGGTCTCGCCCACGGTGGACAGGCCTGAGACCCGCGTCTGATCGGGGAACCAGCCGCCGCGCTCCAGCGTATTGTCCGGCACGTAGAACGCGCCGAGGGCGGGGATGCGCCACACGCCGCCGCAGTAATGTCCCGCCAGGATCAGCTCCGGCGAGGTCAGGAAGCGCTCCGTCTCCGGGTTGTGGTCCTCGGAGGTGTAGATGTAGGCGTCCGCGGGCACCTCGTGGGCCAACGATATGTGGATGTCCGACGCGCTCATGCTGCGCTGGGCGTCGTAGAGTTGCTGGGCCAGCCTGCGCCGATAGGTGGTGATGGGCAGGTGGTTGTAGTCCTCGGTGATGCCGCTGCGCACGCCGTCCTCCTCCTGCTCGGTCTGGTCCTGCCAGGCCTGGAGCGTGCTGCTGGTCTCCAGGTTCAGCATCGTGGCAGGGGAGACCCACAGGTTGGCGTTCTTCACCTGGATGCACACGGGCGCGTCCACGAAATTCGCGCCGCGCTCCATCGCGCCGAGTATCCAGTCCTCCAGGATCAGCTGGGAGAGCACGCCCTCGGTGGCCCTGGCGCTTGAAATGTAGGGGCCGGGATCGGAATCGCCGCAGATGAAGTATACCTTCTCCGGGTTCTTCAGGCCCTCCAGGAATTCCCAGAAGGGCTGGGCGTTGCCGCTCTTGCCCACCATGTCGCCCAGGCAGAATATGGCGTCGTACTTGACGTTGTTCAGCGTCCTGAGCAGCAGGCTCTGACTGTCGCCGAAGCGGCGTGCGTTCATGTCGGAGAGCACCACGATGCGATAGCCCTCCATGTCGTCCGGCAGGCCGACGACGGTCACGGTCTGCTCGGTGATGTTCAGATTGCTGTTGTTCAGCATGACGCCCACGGCCAGAAACGCCACGGCGGCCAGCACGATCAGCGGCCAGAAGCGTATCTCCCGGCCAAACACGCGGATGGGCTTAAAGATGCCGTCGCTGCCCGTGGCGCTCATCAGCTCAAACAGGGAACGGTAGCTCCGGCGCTTCTTGCGGGGCTTTTTCTTCTTTTTCTTCGGGGCGACCTTGGGGATGACGACGGCCGCGGGCTTTTTCTCCGCCCCGGCCTCGGCGCTCTTGCGGTTTTTGATGATGGGGACCCGGGCGTCCGTGCGCTTCCTGCGGGGGACGTTTATCTCGGCCTCGTCGCCGTACTGGCTGGATTCATCGCGCAGCGCGGCGCCCGACGCCTTTGAAACCGGCTTCGGTATCGGTATGTCGTATTTTTTCCCCGTGCGGGGCTTGTTCTCGGTGTCCGGCATTGTCTGCTCCTCACAATAAACCTCATTATATATTATAGGACGCTTTTTCCCATCTGGCAAGTCGCGTTCCTTGGGAATTATAATAAGAACAAGTAAACAAAAAACGGCGCGGCGGGCTACCCAAACGCCAAAAATTGTGTTACAATAAACAGGATATGGGAGGGGAGACACCTTGGCAAAGTCGAAGACGATCTACGTTTGCAGCGAATGCGGCTATGAGACGCCCAAGTGGCTGGGCAAGTGCCCGGACTGCGGCAGCTGGAACACGCTGGTGGAGCAGGAGGCCGCGCCCGTGCTGCGCCAGGAGGAGAAGAAGCTGAAGCGAGCCCCCGGCGGGGACGCCCAGGCCGTGCGCGTGGACGAGATCCCCGACGAGGCCATGGAGCGCCGCAGCAGCGGCATCGCGGAGCTGGACCGGGTGCTGGGCGGCGGCGTGGTGGACGGCTCCCTGGTGCTGGTGGGCGGCGATCCGGGCATCGGCAAATCCACGCTGCTGACCCAGCTGTGCGCCAACATGTCCGCCGACGGCGCCTGCGTGCTGTACGTCTCCGGCGAGGAATCCGCGCGGCAGATCAAGATGCGCGCGCGGCGGCTGGGCGTGTCGTCCACGGGCTTTTACGTGCTCTCCGAAAACGACATGAATACCGTGGAAAAGCGCATGCTGGAGCTGTCGCCCGGCGTGATGATCGTCGATTCCATACAGACCATGTACCGGCCGGAGATGGCCAGCGCGCCGGGCAGCGTGTCCCAGGTGCGGGAGTGCGCGTCGATGCTGATGCGCCTTGCCAAGCAGAGCGGCTGCAGCGTGTTCCTGGTGGGGCACGTCACCAAGGAGGGCTCCATCGCCGGTCCGCGCATACTGGAGCACATGGTGGACGCGGTGCTGTACTTCGAGGGCGACCGCCAGCACCAGTACAGGCTGCTGCGGGCCGTGAAAAACCGCTTCGGCTCGGTCAACGAGCTGGGCATGTTCGAGATGACCGACAAGGGCATGCGCGAGGTGGAGAACGCCAGCGAGGCGCTGCTCTCCGAGCGCGCCCACGACGCCAGCGGCTCCGTGGTCATGTGCGCCATGGAGGGCTCCAGGCCCCTTATGACCGACGTGCAGGCGCTGGTATCCACCACGGTGTTCGGAAATCCCCGCCGGATGGCCAGCGGCGTGGACCAGGGCAGGCTGGCGCTGCTGCTGGCCGTGCTGGAGAAGCGCGTGGGGCTTCGGATGTACGACCAGGACGTCTACATCAACATCGCGGGCGGCATGTCGCTGACGGAGCCCGCGGCGGACCTGGCGCTGTGCGCGGCCATCGCCTCATCCCACAGGAACCGCGCCATCGGCGGCAGCTGGTCCGTGATGGGCGAGGTGGGCCTTGCGGGCGAGGTGCGCGCCATCGGCCAGGCGGAGCGCCGCATCGCGGAGTGCGCGCGGCTGGGCTTTGACCACGTGATCCTGCCGAAGTACAACCTGAGGAACCTGCGCGCACCGGAGGGCATACAGGTGCTGGGCGTGGAGACGGTGACGGAGGCCATCGTCGCGCTGGGGCTGCACCGCTCGGACCGCTGACGAATCTTTTCGCAAAAACAATACTGTCATCGGTCCTCCAGTTGATGCTATGTTTACAAAGCCGCGCTATAATGATACCGTTCCGTGGGAAGGGAGGTGCGGCTGTGTTCGGATATATCGTCACCAACCCATCCGCGCTGCCCGAGGATCGGCAGAGGCGCTTTCGGGCGATGTACTGCGGGCTTTGCCGCACGCTGCGCGCCCGGCACGGCCTGGCCGGGAGCGCCACGCTCAGCTATGACCTGACCTTCCTGGCGGTGCTGCTGAACGCGCTGTACGAGCCGGAGGAGATCTCGGGGCGCGAGCGCTGCGCGGCGCATCCCGCGAAGAAGCACGACTACGTCACCTCCGAAGTGATGGAATACGTGGCCGACATGAACGTGGCGCTGGCCTATCACAAGTGCCGGGACAACTGGATCGACGACCGGGATCTGCTGGCCGCGGGGGAAGGCGCGCTGCTGCGCAGGGCCTACGACCGCGTCGCGCGGAGTTATCCGGATCGCTGCGCTGCCATCGAAGCCTGGCTGGATGAGATCCACGCCCTGGAGGCGGCCAATTGCGAGGAGATCGATCCACCCGTGAACGCCACGGGCAGGCTGCTGGGCGAGCTGTTCGTCTATCCGGGCGACGATACCTGGGCGGACGGGCTGCGGGCCGTCGGGGATGGGCTGGGGCGCTTCGTGTACTTCATGGACGCCTATGACGACCTGCCGGAGGACGCGCGCAAGGGCCGCTACAACCCCTTGAAGCCCCTGCGGGACCGGGAGGATTATGAGGCGCTTTGCGAATCGGCGATGATGATGATGGTCGCCGACGCCACGGACGCCTTTGAGCAATTGCCCATCGTGCGGGACGCGGACATCCTCCGCAACGTGCTGTATTCCGGGATTTGGAGCAAGTATGCGTATCTGCAAAAGAAGCGGAACGCACAGGGAAAAGGAGCCAGATAATGCAGGATCCCTATCGGGTGTTGGGCGTGTCGCCGCAGGCCACGGACGACGAGGTCAAGAAGGCCTACCGCGCGCTCGCAAAGAAATACCATCCGGACGTCAACAACGGCTCCGCGGAGGCGGAGGCCCGGATGAAGGAGGTCAACGAGGCCTATTCCACGGTCATGAAGCTGCGCCGGGAGGGCGGCTCCGCCGGCTACGGCGCGGGCAGCTATGGCGCTGGCGGGTATGGCGGCGGATATGGCGGATATGGCGCGGGCTACGGCGGTTACGGCGCGGACGCGGGCTATTCCAGCGCCAATCCCCACATGCAGGCCGCCCGCAATTACATCCACGCGGGCCGCTTCACCGAGGCCATGCACCTGCTTGAAACCATCATGGAGCGCAACGCCGAGTGGTATTACCTCTGCGGCGAGGCCAGCCTGGGCCTGGGCAACCGCGTCGCGGCGCTGAATTACGCCCGGCAGGCCGTCAGCATGGACCCCAACAGCCTTGAATACCGGGCGCTGCTGAGCCGCCTGGAGGGCGGGGCCCGCTTCTACAGGAACGGCGGCATGGGGCAGGGCTTCGCGATGCCTACGGTGCTGTGCGGCAATCCGCTGCTCAGCTGTTGCGCGATCAATCTGCTGTGCAACCTGCTGTGTAACTGTTGCGGAGGCGGCGGCTTCTACGGCGGCTGGCGCTGATCGCACATCGATCGATATCATCATTGGGAGGGCAAAGGAGTGTCCGCAATGCAAAAAATAAAGGACGGTCTCAGGAAATTCATGACGGGTCGGCGCGGCGCAGACGAGCTGTCGCTGGCGCTGCTGGTGCTGGGCGTGGTGCTGTCGATGGTGGGCACGATATTGCGCTTCGGCCTGCTGGACCTGTTGGGGATGGCATGCTACATACTGTCGATCTTTCGCATTCTCTCGCGCAACATCGAAAAGCGCTATGCCGAAAACGTGAAGTTCGTGACCGCGTGGCGGAAGTATACCTCCAGCGCGCGCCAGTTCTTCAACCGGCTCAAAAACATGCGCAGCTACAAGTATTTCAAGTGCCCCCAGTGCCATTCGCGGCTGCGCCTGCCCAGGAAGGTGGGCGAGGTCACGGTGACCTGTGGCAAGTGCCATCACGCCTTCAAGCAGAAGGCATAACAGAACCATCCGTGAGGGAGTGACTTACCGTGAAGCAGCACATCGATACCGCGCCGGTCTGGGAGAGCTACCGGGAGGACTGCGAATGCCCGCTGTGTCTGTTGCAGGCCAAGGTGGAGGCCCAGAACGTGGATTACTTCCTGGGCGAATCGGTGATGGAGCCCAGCCAGCGCATCGAGGTCAACAAAAAGGGCTTCTGCGCGGCGCACTTCAAGCAGATGTACGACGCCGGGAACCGCCTGGGCCTGGCGCTGATGACCCACACCTACATGAAGGAGACCGTCAAGGGCCTGAAGGAGAACGCCGCGAAGCTGCGGGACGCCGCCGCCGCGGAGGCCGGGAAGCCCATCTTCAAGCGCCTGGGCGGCCAGAAGGGCGCGGGGCTCGTGGAGGCCGCCGGGGAGGTCCGGAGGATCGAGGAGACCTGCCTGCTGTGCGACCGCATCGCGGAGAACATGGAGCGCTATGTGTACACGGTGCTGTACATGTACAAGCACGAGGCGGAGTTTCCGGCGCTGTTTGCCCAGTCCAAGGGCATGTGCCTGACCCACTACGCCCAGGCGCTGGAGATGGCCCCGAAGCACCTGTCCGGCGACGTGCTGAAGCGCTTCGTGGACACGCTGACGGACATTGAAATGAAGAATTTCGACCGCATCGAGGGCGAGCTGGAATGGTTCACCAACAAGTTCGACTATCGCAACCAGGACAAGCCCTGGGGCAACAGCCGCGACGCCGTGAAGCGCTCAATCAACAAGCTCAGCCATCAGGTCATCATCGACGATTGACCGGCCGCGGGGAAGAAGGATACGGAAATGACAAAGTATTGCGTACTGGTGGACGGCAAGGTCTGTGACGATTGCGGCGAATGCAACGTCTGCGACCTGGACCCGAACAAGATCTGTGACAACTGCATGCAGTGTTTGAAGACCGGCGCGGATTACAACGCCATTGAGATCGATGAGATCATCGACGATGGCACCGGCGCGGCGGAATACGAGCAGCTGCGCCGTGATCTGGCCGAGACCGGCGACGGGGACGAGCCGTTTGACTGCTTCAAGGAAAAGTAGGGTGGCAGGTTAATCTATGCGCAAAAGGCAGCTTTTGCGAAAAGATAGGTCGGAATTTTGGATTTATATGGGTTTTGAAGCTGTACATCTCCTTTGTGGATCGATCCCGGCCTATCTGGTTTCGCAAAAGCTGTATCGGAACATTTCTTCAGGAATGCATGATTATCATGATTCAGAATAGCTATTCCTATGCTGGTCGATCCCGGCCTGTCTGGTTTCGCAAAAGCTGAATCGGAACATTTCTTCAGGAATGCACGATTATCATTTTTGAGTCTGCATCCATTTCTTGATTATTATTTCGGAGGCCAATCACCTGATATGTCTGTTTACGCTGAAGAACGCGCCAAGGAATTGCAGCTGCTGACCCGCGCCGCACTGCGCGAGCTGCCGGACGTGTGCTTCGATTTCATCAACGCCATCGATTCCACGACGCAGCCGCTGACGCGCTACGCCTATGTTTCGGACCTGAAGCTTTTCTTCGGCTTCCTGACCCAGGAGCTGCCCAAGTTTGCCGACAAGACGCCGCAGACGTTGGAGGCCGCCGATCTCAACAAGGTCACATCCCGGGACATCTACATGTACATGGATTTCCTCGGACTGTACGTAAAGGACGATGTAGAATTTTCGAATCACGATTTGGGCAAAATGCGCAAATTGTCGTCTTTACGCAGTTTTTACAAATTCCTGTACAAAAACGGCTATATCGACTCCGATCCCGCGGCGCTGGTGGACATGCCCAAGCGTCATTTGAAGCCCATCATACGGCTGGAGGTCGACGAGGTCGCCCGGATGCTGGACCTGGTGGAATCCGGCGACATGCAATCGGAGCATCAAAAGAAGTACAACGATCACACCCGGACCCGGGATCTGGCGATCCTGACGCTGTTTTTGGGCACCGGCATCCGCGTGAGCGAGCTGGTGGGCATCAACATCGACGATCTGGATTTCTCGCTGAACGGCTTTCTGGTCACCCGCAAGGGCGGCAATCAGGCCATACTCTACTTCCCGGACGAGGTCGCCCAGGTGCTCAAGGACTACCTGAAGCTGCGCCTGGAGATGACCCCCGCGCCGGGACACGAGGACGCGCTGTTCCTGTCGCTGCAAAACAGGCGCATCTCGGTGCGCGCGGTACAGCTGATGGTCAAGAAGTACACGGCGCTGGCCGCGCCGCTGAAAAAGCATCTGAGCCCCCACAAGCTGCGCAGCACCTTCGGCACCAATCTGTATCACGAGACCGGCGACATCTACCTCGTGGCCGACGTGCTGGGCCACAGCGACGTGAACACCACCCGCAGGCACTATGCCGCCATGTCGGACGACCGGCGGCGCATGGCCGCGCGCAAGGTTCGATTGCGCGGCGACGAGACAGAGACAGACCAGGACGCGGATTGACCGGTCCTGGTCTGTTTTTTGAGATAGTAGATTCTTCGCTGCGCTCAGAATGACCCAGGTAGACACAAACAGTGATAGATAGACAGTTCAGATTTTGATGTGATGCTGCTTGATCTCGCCGGTGGCCAGCTCGTCGCAGCGGTTGTTGTACGGGTTGTCTGCGTGGCCCTTGACCTTGATCCAGCTGATGCGGTGCATGCCCGCGAATTTCAGGATCTCCTTCCAAAGGTCCTGGTTTTCGACGGGCTTTTTGTCGCTCTTGACCCAGTTGTGCTTCTGCCAGCTGTCCAGCCAGCGCTTCTGGAACGCGTTCACCAGATAGGCGCTGTCCGAATAGACGCTGACCTCGCAGGGCTCCTTCAGCCGGGAAAGTGCCTGGATCGGGGCCATCAGCTCCATGCGGTTGTTGGTGGTGTGGGCCTCGTAGCCGGAGATCTCCAGCTTCTTGTCCCTGTACATCAGTATCGCGCCCCAGCCGCCCGGTCCGGGATTGCCGGAGCACGCGCCGTCGGTATAGATGATGACCTGCTTCAATCTGCTTCCTCCATGGCCTGGGCGCGGTCGAAGGCGTCCCGCAGGGCCCGTGCGTTGCCGCGCTGTATCTCGATATATTGGTCAAAGCCCTCGCCCTCGCGGTGCGTGGACATCACGTCCAGCCGCGCCACGGCATAGCCAGCGGCCTCCAGCGCCTCGATCAGCGCCTGGGGCGCCTGGCGCTCGATCAGGACCACCCCGACTTCCGCGCCGGACAGCTGCTCCAGCCAGGCGGCCAGCTCGTTGTCGCCGGGCACGGCGCCGCTCTCCCGGTCGATCCATGCGGCGACCTCCAGGCAGTAATCCTGGACCACATAGATCAGTGTCTCGTTCAAAAGCGCCACACGCGCGCCCGCGCAATCGGCCAGCAGTGCGCGGTTTTCTTCAAGCAGCGCGTCCAGCCGCGCCAGCGCCGCTTCGGTGTTGGCCGCGTACAGCTTTGAATACTGCGGGTCCAGCGAGACCATCGACGCGGAGGCGCTCTCCACGATCTGCTTCGCGCTGTCGATGGACATGTACAGGTGGGGATTCGCGCCCTTCAGGTGGGATTCGGCCTCCGGGTCCGCGTGGACCTGGCCCTGGTTGTACAGCTCCAGGTTGTACAGCAGCGCGGACATGGCCGGGCCGTCCTCGCCCCAGCCGAACAGCGTGCTCTCGAAGCCCTCCAGCCCGCGACCGCCCATCAGCACGGCGTCCGCGCCCGCGTTCAGCAGCGCGATGTCCCAGTCCGACAGGGCGTAATTGCGCAGGCAGCCGTCCTGGGGCTGCACCAGGCAGTGCAGCTCCGCGTCGGGCACCTCACGCATCACGGCGTCCGCGAGGGCGTAGATCGGATAGAACGTGGCATAGACCGATATCCGGTCGGCCTCCTCCACCAGCGGACGGCAGCCGGACGCCAGCAGCGCCACTGCGATCACCAATATGATCGAAGCGATCCGCCTGATAACATGCTTGTTCATTGCCTATAATCCCGCGGGCATCCACGCCGCGCCGAAGCGCTGTTCGATGGCGTCCCGCATCCTCATCGCCAGGGAGGCGGCGCTCTCCCCCTCCGCCGGCAGCCAGATGACCCGGGTATCGCGCCTGAACCAGGTCAGCTGGCGCTTGGCCAGGTTCCGGGAGGCCTTCTTTGTCAGGTAGACGGCCTTCTCCATGGGCATCTCGCCCCGAAGCGCCGCGGCGATCTCCTTGTAGCCGATGGCCTGTATCGCCGTGGGATGGCTGCTCTCATCGGCCATCAGCGCGCGCACCTCGTCCACCAGCCCCGCCGCCAGCATGGCGTCCACCCGGGCGTCTATGCGGCTGTAGAGCGCCTCCCGGGGCCAGTCCGGCGCGAATATGATCTCCCGGAAGTCGCCCTCCCGGTCGCGGTCCAGCCGGGTGTGCTCCGTCAGCGTGACGCCGGTGAGCCTGTAGACCTCCAGCGCCCGGGAGACCCGGCGCACGTCGTTCTCATGGAGCCGCGCAGCGGAATCCGGGTCCACCGCCCGCAGCATGTCGTGCAGCCTGCACCTGCCGCCGGGCTGCTCCGCCAGCGCCAGCAGCTCCCGGTGCAGCGCCTCGTCGCTGCGCTGGCTGGAAAAGCTCATGGGCCGGGTCACCGCGTCGATGTACAGCCCCGTGCCGCCGCACAGCACCGGCACGCGCCCCCGGGAAATCACCTCCGCGATGCGGGCCTTGGCGTCCTCCCGATAGGCGTCGGCGGAATAGCCGCTGGCCGGGTCCACGCAGCCCATCAGGTGGTGCGGCACGCCGTCCATCTCCCGGGCCGTGGGCACGGCGGAGAGTATCCCCATGCCGGAATAGATCTGCATGGAGTCGGCGGAGATCACCTCGCCGCCGATCAGCTTGCACAGCGCCACGGCGCAGGCGGTCTTCCCGGAGGCGGTCGGGCCGGCGATCACCGGCAGAATCGGTTTGTCCATTGGTGCAGCCTCACTGTATGCGCTTGAACATCTTTTCCAGCTCCCGGCGGCTGATGGCCTTCATCACGGGCCTGCCGTGGGGGCAGGTCGGCGGCGCGCCCGTGACCAGCATCTGCCGGATCAGCGCGTCGACCTCGTCCTCTGTCAGCGGGTCGCCGCCCTTGACCGCGCTCTTGCAGGCCATCTGGGCCACCTCCGCCCGCTTGGCGTCGATGGTGGCGTTGCGCAGCCGGTTCAGCGCGTTGATCGTTTCCATGAAGGCGGGCTTCAGCTCCGCCCTGCCCAGTATGAACGGCACGGCGCGCACCTGGATGTCCAGCTCGCCGAAGGGCTCCACGTCGTAGCCGGAATCCCGCAGCACATCCAGGTTGTCCTGGATCAATGCCATCTCCCGGGCCGTCACCCGCAGCACCATGGGCGTCAGCAGCTGCTGGGAGCCGCGCCCGGCCTCCAGCTGGGCCATGAACTTCTCGAATTGCAGGCGCTCGTGGGCGGCGTGCTGATCGATCAGCACCAGGGAATCGTCCGCCTCGATCAGTATGTATGTCTTTAAAACCACGCCGATGACGCGGTATTCCGGCAATGTATCTTTTGATATGCCGACCGACGTCTGGTTTATATTGTTAGAGACTTCGGTCTGTATTTGTGGTTTTGCCGTTTCTGCCGGTTGTACCGTTTCGGCAGACATATCGACTATGGTCGGTTTCGCCGTCGTGATCTCGGAGAGGCGATCCTCCCGCAGCGCGTTTGCGCCCGTCCCATTGCCGCCCAGGCGCTGCATCTCCTCGCGCATCACCCGCTGGAACACGTCCAGCTGCACGGGCTTTTCCTGCCTGACGGCGCTCTTTGGCGGCGGCTCCGGCTCGGTCCTTTGAGGCATATCTGCGGAAGGCTTCGGACGCTCCGCCACGGCCTCGATCGGTCGCTCCGCCGGCTTTACGGCCTCCGGTGCGGGACCTTCGGCCTTGACCGGCGCATCCCCGCCCTGAACCGGCGCGGGCACGATCTCGCGGACCGTGGCGACGCGCTCCAGCGGGCGGTTCACGGGCCTGTCCGGGCCCAGCTGCAACACGCGCTCGCCCTCAAAGGCGCTCGCCAGCAACCGCTCGGCCACGCTGCGCATCATGAGCTCGTCCTTGAAGCGCACCTCCAGCTTGTTGGGGTGCACGTTGACGTTCACGCTCGTGGGCGGTATGACCAGGTTCAGCGCGCACATCGGGTACATGCCGATGGTCACGCGGCTGCGGCAAACCTCCTCCAGCGCCCTGGAGAGCATCGGACAGCGCACGGAGCGCCCGTTGATGAAAAAGGCCTGATGGGCCCGGGTGGATTTCGCCAGCTCACCCACGCCGATGAGGCCGTATATCCGGGTGCCGCCCTCCGCGGCGTCCACCTCCACCATCTGCTCCGCCGTCGGCTTGCCGTACACGGCAAACACCGCGTGGCGCAGCTTGCCGTCGCCGAAGCTGTGATAGACGTTCGCGCCGTTGTTGATGTAGCGCACGGCGACGCCGGGATTCCCCAGGATCATGCGGGCCACCGCGTCGCCCACCAGGCCGCCCTCGTAGTTGGGCTTCTTCAGGAAGGCGCGGCGCACGGGGATGTTGTAGAACAGATCCTTCATGATGAAGGTGGTGCCCTCCGGGCAGCCGGTCTCCCGCACGCGCAGGTCCTGCCCGCCGTCGATGTTCAGCCGCATGCCGGTGTCCTGGCCCCTGGCGCGGGTGGTCATCTCCACGTGGGACACGGACGCGATGGACGGCAGCGCCTCGCCGCGAAAGCCCAGCGTGCGTATGTCGTCCAGCTGCTCGGCGGTCTGCAGCTTGGACGTGGCGTGGTTTTCAAAGGCCAGCCGAACCTGCCCCGGCTCGATGCCGCAGCCGTTGTCCGTCACCCGCAGATAGTCGATGCCGCCGCCCTTGATTTCCACGGTGATGGCGGTCGCCCCCGCGTCGATGGAGTTCTCCATCAGCTCCTTCACCACGGAGCTGGGGCGCTCCACCACCTCGCCCGCGGCGATCCTGCCGACGGTCGCGGCGTCCAGTATGCGAATTGGCATGTTTTCCTCCGTTATACGATGTCCTTCATGAAGTCGATGCCGGTCTTCTCCGAGACGATGCGCCAGCCCTCCAGCTCCTTCTCCTCCCGCACCAGCGGCGCGAAGCCGAAGCGGCTGTAGACCTTGATGGCCGGCCAGCTGCATGTCTGGGTGGTCAGGTAGGCGCTCTCATGGCCCAATTGGCGCATGCGCTCCATGGTCAGGCTGACCAGCGGCCAGGAGAGCCCGCAGCGCTGGTGCGCGGCGTCCACGCTGACCCAGTGCAGCCGCCCCTGATCGGAGAGCTCGCCATCGCCGTACCAGGCGGTGGCCGTGGCGAAGGGCACGCCGCCGTCCGTCAGGAAGATCATGCGCCCGTCCAGGCCGTCGTCGGTGGGATAGTAGCGCCGAAAGCCCGCGATGCCGGCCTCCGGGTCGGGAAACTCCCCGGCGGAGGTCTCGATTTCGGCCCAGATGCGCTCATCGCCGGGCCGGAAGAAGCGCCAGCCGTAGGGCGCTGGCAGCTCGAAGCGCGGCAGGTCGTCCAGCGACTCCAGCCGCATGGCGAGCCCGATCCACGGGATGCTGTGATCCATCATGGCAGTCACCTCAAATTCTCTTCGCCTTTTCGTTGATCTCGAACAGCTTGTTCAGCGCGTCGAGGGGCGTCATGCTGACCACATCCAGCGCGGCGATCTCCTGCACCAGCTCCATGGGCTGGAAATCCAGCATCCCGAGCTGCCGGTCCTGGGGCTTCTTCCTGTCATCCAGTATGTTCTGACCGATGGTGCCCCGGGTCTGCCCCTCCACCTCCAGCCGCGCCATGATCTGGCGCGCCCGGGCGATCAGGGACTTGGGCAGCCCGGCCAGCCGCGCCACGGACACGCCGTAGCTGCGGTCCGCGCCGCCCCGCACGATCTTGCGCAGGAAGATCACATCCTCGCCCTGCTCCTTCGCGGTGATGCGGAAGTTCACCACGCCGGGCAGCTGGCCCTCCAGCTCGGAAAGCTCGTGGTAGTGGGTGGCGAACAGCGTGCGCGCGCCGCACTTCTCCCCGGCGATGTATTCCACCGCGGCCCAGGCGATGGACAGGCCGTCGAAGGTCGACGTCCCCCGCCCCACCTCGTCCAGGATCAGCAGGCTCTTGGGCGTGGCGAACTTCAGGATCGTCGCCATCTCGCTCATCTCCACCATGAAGGTGGACTGCCCGCCGTAGAGGTCGTCGGAGGCCCCGATGCGGGTGAATATCCTGTCCGTGATGGCGATGTCCGCCGCCGTGGCGGGCACGAAGGAGCCCATGTGGGCCATCAGCACGATCAGCGCCACCTGGCGCATGTAGGTGGATTTGCCCGCCATGTTGGGGCCAGTGATGATCATCACGCGCTCGTCGGCGGTCAGCGTGGTGTCGTTGGGCACGAAGCGCTCCCGGCCGATGGAGGCCTCCACCACCGGGTGCCGCCCGTTTTCGATGTGATAGCGGCCCTCGTCGTTGATCGTCGGGCGCACATAGCCGTAATCCGCCGCCACCTTTGACAGGGAGAGCAGCGCGTCCAGCGTCTTGAGCCCCGTCACGGTGCGCTGCAGCTCGGACAGGTTCTGCTTCAACAGCTCCCGCAGCTCGCAGAACAGCGTGTACTCCAGGCGCATGGCGTTTTCCTCCGCGCCCAGGATCTTGCTCTCCAGCGTCTTGAGTTCTTCGGTGATGAAGCGCTCCGCGTTGGCCAAGGTCTGCTTGCGCACGTAATCATAGGGCACCTGGTCGTAGAAGGACTTGGTGACCTCGATGTAATAGCCGAATACCCGGTTGTAGCCCACCTTCAGGTTCTTGATGCCGGTGCGCTCACGCTCCCGGGCCTCCAGCCCCGCCAGGTATTCCTTGCCGTGGCTGCCGATCTCCCGCAGCTCGTCCAGCTCCGCGTTGTAGCCCTGGCGGATCATGCCGCCGTCCCGCACGGAGATCGGCGCATCCGGGGATATGGCCCGGCGCAGCGTGTCGGTCAGCTCCTTCAGCGGGTCCAGCGCGTCCAGCGTGTCCCGCAGCAGCGGCGCGTCGAAGGCAGTGCCGCAGTCCTTGATCATCGGGATGCACTCCAGCGTCGCCACCAGCGCCAGGCAATCCCGGGCGTTCACGGTGTCATAGGCGATGCGGCTGAGCAGGCGCTCCACGTCATACACACTGTCGAAGGCCTGCCGCAGGCTCTCCGAGGTCATCGGGTCGGCCATCAGCTGCTCCACCGCGTCCAGGCGGCGCTCGATCATGGCGCGCTCCTTCAGCGGGCGCTCGATCCACTCCCGCATCAGGCGGCTGCCCATGGCGGTGCGGGTCTTGTCCAGTATCCACAGCAGCGACCCCGTGCGGCTCTTGCTGCGGGCGGTCTCCACCAGCTCCAGGTTCCGCAGCGCCACCCGGTCCAGCGCCATGTAGCGGGCGCTCTCGTAGGGCTTCGCGGTCAGTATGTGGCTAAGGCCGTTCTTCTGGGTCTGGGTCAGGTAGCCCAGCAGCGCGCCGCCGGCGGACACTGCCAGCCGCTGGCCCTCAAAGCCCATGTCGGCGATGCTCCTTGCGAAGTGGGCCGCCATCACCTTCGAGGCGACGGCGTAGGAAAAGCACTCCTCCTCCATCGTCTCCGCCCGCTGGGCGCGCTCCGGCTCCAGTGCCGCGAAGGCCTCCGGATCGTTGACGATCACCTCGCTGGGCGACAGCCGCGCCAGCTCGTCTGAGAGGTTCGCCCGGACGTCCTGTATCTGGTAGAGGTAGAATTCACCGGTGGAGACGTCGCAGAAGGCGCAGCCCGCCTGGTTCTTGCGCAGGCACAGCGCGGCGATGTAATTCGCCTTGCGGTCCTCCAGCATGCTGGTCTCGATCACGGTGCCGGGGGTCACCACCCGGATGACCTCCCGCTCCACGAGCCCCTTGGTGGTGGCCGGGTCGGTCATCTGCTCGCAGATGGCCACCTTGTAGCCCTTCTCGATCAGCTTTTGAAGGTAGGTGTCCACCGCGTGGAAGGGCACGCCGCACATCGGCGCGCGCTCCGACAGCCCGCAGTCCTTGCCCGTCAGCGTCAGCTCCAGCTCCCGGGAGACCAGCTTCGCGTCGTCGAAGAACATCTCGTAGAAATCGCCGAGGCGATAGAACAGTATCGTGTTGGGATACTGCTCCTTGATGTTCAGATATTGCTGCATCATCGGCGTCACGGGCATGACCATCACCTCTGTAAGTCGTCTCTGTTTGCCACCGGCGGTTCAACACGGCCGCGATCTATCGGCTTTTCTAATTCTCAATTCCCAATTCAGAACAGGCCATTTCCCATTCCTCATTCCCCATTCCCTCAGTGGCACCCCGAACAGCTGCCGCAATTGCCGCTGCAGCCGGAGGGCTGCTCCATATTGCCGGTGACGATGAACTGGAGCACCTGGTTGACCTGGGCGATCAGGCTGTTGAACGCCTCCCGGGCCTCGGTCAGCGCCACGATGTCGTCCATCAGCTCCAGTCGGTCGTGGGCCTCGTCCATCTCGTCGGAGATGCGCTTCATCGCGCCGGGGTCGGGGTTGTCGGACTGCATCAGCTCCTGGAGCTGCTGGCGCTTTTCCAGGTATTCGCCCATCGTGCGGGCGGCGTCCTCGTTCTGCATGGCCTTGTCCTCGGCCTCTTTCATCCTCAGGTAGATCTCGCTCTCCATCAGCGCCTGACCCAGCTCGCGGGTCTTTTGAAATACTGCGTCCATTGCTCAATCCTCCAAAGCGATCTGTCTGCCGCGCAGGGTGTTGCGCCCGGCGGAGGTGATTTCGACGTCCGCGAAGCGCCCGATCAGCGCCGCGTCGCCGGGGAAATTGACCATGTGGCCCCTGGGCGTCTTGCCGCCCACGGAGGCGGCGTCCCGGGTGGAGACGGCCTCCACCAGCACGCGCTCCCTGCGGCCCACCTGCGCCCGGAGCGTCTCAAGGGAGATGGCCTGCTGTCGGTCGATGAGCCGCTGTATGCGCTCGCTCTTGACCTCATAGGGCGTGTCGTCGGGATATTCCGCCGCGCGGGTGCCCGTCCGGGGCGAGAAGATGAAGGTGTAGGCGGCATCGAAGCGCACCTCCTCCACCAGGGATAGCGTCTGCTCGAACTGCTCCAGCGTCTCGCCGGGGAAGCCCACGATGATGTCGCTGGTCAGCCCGATATCGGGCCGCACGGCCCGCAGCCTGCGCACCAGGTCCAGGTAGTGTTCCCGGGTGTAGTGGCGGTTCATGCGCCGCAGCACCTCGTCGCTGCCGGACTGGACCGGCAGGTGCAGCTGGGGCATCAGGTGCTCAAGCTCGCCGAAGGCCGCGATCAACTCGTCGGACAAATCCTTGGGATGGGAGGTCATGAAGCGTATCCTGGGGATCCCCAGCCGGTCGATCCGATACAGCAGCTCCGCGAACGCCGCCCCGCCGCCGCGATAGGAATTGACGTTCTGGCCCAGCAGCATGATCTCCTGCGCGCCCTCGTCCTGCAGCCGCACGCACTCGGCGATCACGGCCTCTGGCTCCCGGGAGCGCTCCCTGCCGCGCACATAGGGCACGATGCAGTAGGTGCAGAAGTTGTCGCAGCCGTACATGATGTTCACGAAGGTGCTGAAGTGGTTGGCGCGCTTTTCGGGCATGCCCTCCACCACCTCGCCGTCGATGTCCATGACCTCCACCACGGGCCGCTTCTCCACCAGCACGCGATAGACGTATTCCGGCAGCTTGTACAGGTTGTGGGTGCCGTAGACCAGGTCGATGAAGGGATAGCGCTTCTTCATCATGGCGGCCATGCCCTTTTCCTGGGTCATGCAGCCGCCCACGCAGATCATCAGCTCCGGCTTGACCTTTTTCAGCTCCTTGAGCCAGATCACGTTGCCCAGCGCCTTGTTCTCCGCGTTTTCCCGGACGCAGCAGGTGTTGTAGAGTATCAGGTCCGCCTGCTCGCGCACGGGCTCCTGGCGCATGCCCATCTGCTCCAGCATACCGGCGATGGACTCGGAATCGCGCTCGTTCATCTGGCAGCCCATCGACACGATGTGATAGCTGCCGGGCCGGTTGGGCAGCTTTTCCACCAGCTTCATGAATTCCCGCTGGCGCTGCATCTCCTGCTCGGAGACGATCGGCCTTTCTTTCATGGTCATTTCCCCATTTCAATTTCCTAGCCGTCGATGGGCGCGAGCCGGTATTCCCCGGCCTCCATGCCCTCCACGGGCCGTATTTTAACGCTGCCGAAGCGGTTGACGCCCAGCTTCTTGAGCCTGCCGCACACGGGCGGCGCGGCTTCGATGCATAGCGGCGATTCATCCCCGCCCCGCCTGCGCCGCACAAGCGCCCGGGCCGCGCGGCGGGCGGTGGTCTCATGGGAGGACACCCTGCCGTTGCCGTCGCAGTGGGAGCAGGTGTGCAGAAGCTGCCTGGAAAGGCTCTGCCGCGCCTTCCTGCGCGTCAGCTCCACCAGCCCCAGCGGCGTGATGTCCACGACCTCGGTGTGGTTGCGGTCCTGCGCCGCGCACTCCCGCAGCACCTCCAGCAGCGCCTGCTTCTGGGCCTGGGTCTTCATGTCGATGAAGTCCACCACGATGATGCCGCCGATGTCCCGCAGCCGCAGTTGGCGCATCAGCTCCCGGGCGGCCTCGCAATTGGCGTTGAAGATCGTATCGTCGACGCTGCCCCTGCCCACGTTTTTGGCGGTGTTGACGTCGATGACCGTGAGCGCCTCCGTCTCCTCGATCACCAGCGAACCGCCGCTCCCCAGCCACACGAACTTCTGGAGCGCCTTCTCCGCCTGGGAATCCACCCGGTAGAGGTCGAAAAGCGGCGTCGCGCCGTCGTGCAGCATGATCCTGTCGGCGTAATCAGGCGCGAGGCTCCGCCCCAGGCCGGAGAGGGCCTCGTAGCATTCCCTCCCGTCCGCCCAGACGGCGTCCACGTTCTCGGAGAGCATGTCCCGCACCACGCGCAGCGACAGGTCGTTGTCGTCGTGCAGCAGCTTCGGCGCGATGGCGTGCTCCGCGCGCCTGAGCAGGTCGCGGTACAGCGCCAGCAGCCGCGCGTATTCCTCACGGATCGCGTCGTCGGACATGCCCTGCGCGGCGGTGCGCAGTATGACACCCGCGTTCTCCTCCCGGGCCATGGCGCGTCCCAGCGCGTAGAACCGCTCGCGCTCGCCGGGATCGTCGATCTTCCGGGACACGCCCGTATAGACGATCCCAGGAAGCAGCACCAGCAGCCGTCCCGTCAGCGTGATGTGGCTGGAGAGCCGCGGTCCCTTCGCCCCGGGCTGGGATTTGATCACCTGCACCAGTATCTGCTGGCCGGGCCGGGCCAGCGCTTCGATCCGGGGCTTGCCCAGCGCTTCACTGAGGCCCTTCTCCCCGCGCATGTCCAGGCGGATGTCCCCCGCCGCCAGGAAGCCGTTCTTCT
>ONHI01000081.1 GCA_900317565.1 uncultured Eubacteriales bacterium | reverse complement strand
ACGCCCACGGCCACGCCGACGCCCACCCCGACGCCGACGCCTACTCCGACGCCGACGCCCACCCCGGTGCCCCCGCCGGGCAATCCTGGCAATCCGGGCAACCCGGGCAATCCGACCCCGACGCCCATACCGCGCACCGAGCTCACCGGCGTAAAGGTCTGGGACGACGAGAACAACGCGCACAACACCCGTCCGAGCAGCATCACCGTGCAGCTGCTGGCCAACGGCAGCGTGGTGGATGCCACGCCCACCTGGAGGGGCAAGCGCACCAACCGCTGGACCTACACCTTCAGCAATCTGCCCGCGGTGACCGAGAACGGCGGAACGATCCGCTACACCGTGCGCGAGGTCCCGGTGGCCGGCTATGAGAGCAGCGTCTCCGGCACGACCATCACCAACAGGCTGATCCCGCAGACGCCCAAGGAGTACACCGAGCTGGCCGGCCAGAAGACCTGGCGCGACACCGACGAGAGCAGGCGGCCCAATTACATCACCGTGCGCCTGCTGCGCAACGGCGAGGAATACGCCAGCCGCACCGTCACGGCGGCCAACAACTGGAGCTACACCTTCGGCCGGCTGCCGCTGGACGATGGCTATGGCAACAGCTACACCTATGAGCTGCACGAGGATGCGGTGATGGGCTACTTCGCCCGCATCGACGGCATGAACGTGACCAACACCTCGTTGGGACGCGAGACCCCGCCGGAGCCCGGTGTGACCACCGACAGGCCCAACGGCCCGAAGGGCAACATCGAGATCCCGAACCGCAAGACCGGCACGCCGCCGCCGCCCTTCGAAGGCCTGACCGAGGAAGAGCTGGAAGAGCTGTTCGACCTGATGGGCTACGGCACGCCTCTGTTCGGTATGCTGGGCACCGGAGACGAGACGCCCGCCTATCCGTACATCTTCGCCGCGATCGGCGCGCTGGCGGTCATCGCACTGGTGGTCTTCAGCAAACGCAGGAAGAAGGAGAAGAACGGGTAATCAGAAAATGCGATTTTTGCGCGTACTGCTGATCGTCATCGCCGTGGTCTGCTTCGGCGTGGCGCTGTCCTACCCGATCCGGTATCGCATGGCCCAGGAGAGCAACAATTCCGACATGGATGCGCTCTCTGCCATGCGGGAGCGGGCGCAGCGGGAGGAGGGCATCATCCCCGAAACGGGGGAGGAGGCCACCGCCGCGATCACGACTGACGATGAAAACGAGCGCTCCGACGGCGAAAACGCGGCGGAGCGCTCCGGCGTGCAGGCCGAAACAGAGGCGCGTTCCAACGGGACCGCGGTCACGATGACCGGGGAAGCGGATACGCCGTCCGAGGGGTCTGCGGCCACGCAGACCCGGGAAGCGGATACGCCGTCCGAGGGGTCTGCGGCCACGCAGACCCGGGAAGCGGATACGCCGTCCGAGGAGACCGCGGCCACGCAGACCCGGGAGGCGGGCGGGGAAGCCCCGTCTGCCGCCATCGAGCGGACCGAGGAGGGCATGCCCAGGCGCAACTTTGCCGCGCTGGGCGACGAAGGCTATGAGGTGGCCGGATTGCCTCCGATGACCGGGACGTCCGACGCCGGAGAGGTATCCGGCTCAGCCGAAGGCCATGAGGCTGGGGAAGGCAGCCCGGACGATGTCCCGCAGACCGATCCGTCGGCCCGGGACGGCGCGGTCCACGCGCCCGGGGACGCCGAGCCGGTCACCGCGGACCTGACGCCAGGCCCTGTACCGACCCCCGAACCCACGCCGACCCCCGAATCCACCCCCACGCCCAAGCCCACGCCCACCCCGGGCATCATGGACCTGATCCTGGACGGCATCGTGACGCCCTCGCCCACCCCGGAGGGGACGCCGACGCCCGTGCCCACGGCCACCCCCGTGCCCACGCCCACGCCGGACCGGCACATACACACCGGGGCGCTGCCCTATCCGTTGAAGGACAAGGTGGTGCTGGACAAGGCGGCCATGCTGCCGGAGCTTAAGGAGATCTACCAGCTCAACAACGACCTGGTGGGCTGGCTGGTCATACCGGGCACCATCATCGATTATCCGGTGGTGCAGCGGGAGGACAGCGAATACTACCTGAGCCACGATTTCTACGGCCAGGAGAACATCAACGGGCAGATCATACTGGACCCCAAGTGTGATCCCTACACGCCCAGCTACAACCTGGTAATCAGCGGGCACCACATGAAGAACGGAAGCATGTTTGGTAACCTGCCGGATTATATCAGCCGAAGCTATTGGGAGAGCCACAAGTTCCTTGAGTTCGATTCCCTGATAGCGCGGCAGCAATACATCATCTTCGCGTGCTTCTATTCCGCGGATTACGACGAGGATGAGGAAGGATTCCGATACAACGCGGATATCCGTTACGCCAAGGAAGCGGAGGCCTGGTTGGCCGAAGTGAGGGAGAACCAGTTGTACGACACCGGGATCGACGCGGAATTCGGTGACGAATTCATCACCCTGACGACCTGTAACCGGGCCCGCCACCGCAACGGCAGATTCGTGGTGGTGTGCCGCAGAATCCGGGAAGGAGAGACATTCGAATGAAGAAACTGGCTGCACTGATCCTGATTTGCGTGCTTTTCGTGTCCACGGCCTACGCCGCTGAATGGACCGACGGCCGCAGCGCCGCCCAGCCCTATGCGGGCGTGCCGGAGGTCAATCTGGACGAGACCATGGGCTATATCATGCTGTTCCCCCGGGCGAAGATGCCCGCGCAGAACTACTGCGACGTGCTGGAGATCTACCTGCCCCGCGAGGACCTGGTGCTGGGCGAGGGAAGTCTGACCCTGTGCAACGCCGAGGGCGAGCTCGAAAAGATCAGCTTCGCCGACAGCGAGTGCGTGGAGCTGCGTCCCCTGGAGGAGCCTGAGCTGGAGGGCCTCATGTGGGGCGGCGGCATGTGCATCGAGGTGCACCTGATCAAGTCTCTCAGCTTCGATGAGAACTATTATATCCTGATGGATGACGGCTGCTTCACCGCCGCCGAGGGCAAGCTGCAGAGCCTGGCCATCACCAGCAACGAGGCGTGGGTTCCGGTGATCACCGGCGATTACGGCATTGGCGGCCTGTTCTACAGCGCCGCGCCCGAGCAGCCCGTCGAGGAGCAGCCCACCGAGGAGGAGCTGGCCGAGGAGGAAGAAGAGGCAGAGGAAGAGGAAGAGGAGGAGCCCGAACCCACCGAAGCCCCCACCGAGGCGCCCGCCGAGGAGGAGGTCCCCGCCGAGCCCAAGGCCCCCGAGAAGGGCGACATCATCACCTTCGATCTGAAGATGGGCGGCGACGCCAAGTACGCCGTGGTGTTCAGCGAGAACGACTCCGTCAGCTTCGATCCCCCGGAGTACACCGAATCCGGCAGGATCAAGGGCGTCATCACGGGCGACGAGCTGGATTGGGGCGTCGTGTTCCTGGATGAGAACGGCGACGTGCTGGAGGTCCTGGACCTGGGCTGATCGCGCATACAGACTTTTTGGGCCGCCCCACAGCGTGGGGCGGCCCAATGCGCTTGCAGCCACAAATTCGCACGGATATCTTAATTTGGAAATCATTGTAACACAATCGAAAAATACGCTATAATAGATAAGTAACAAACTAAACAATGATTCCTGTCAGGAGAATTCCATGAGCAAATATACCATCAAATTGTTGGCGGCGCTGCTGGCCGTGCTGCTGGTGACGCTGTCGCCGCTGGCCGCGCTGGCGGAGGAGGCGGCCGCCACGCCGGAGCCCGTCGTCGAAGTCGAGACGGTCGAACCGGCCGAAGCGCCCGAAGACGGCGAACCCGTCCCGGAGGGCGAGCCTGCCGCCGAGGGCGGGGCCGTCCCGGAGGAGGCCGTCGCCTGGGAGGAGGCCCTCCCGGAGGCGGAGATCCTCTTCGGGGACGCCGTGGACCCGGAGGTCCCCCCCGCCACCGATGCGGGCGATACCGGCCTGTCGGTGGACGACGGCGCGGAGCTGACCGAGTTCGAACTGCCCGGCGGGGACGGGGACGTCGCCCCGGAGCAGGACCCGGAGCCTGAGGTCGCGGGCGGCACCGAGATCGCCGCCGCCGTGGACATCACCGCGGGCTACGTGGCCATCGCTGCGGACAGCGTGCTGTACGGCGACAGGGAGCTGACCAAGCCCATCGGCCGCTTCACCGCGGACGCCACGGCCTGCGCCGAGGGCGTGGACCCCAACGGCGCGTGGGTGAAGGTCACCTTCGACACCGCCAACGCCTATTTCTGGAGCGCGCTGCTGCCCGGCGGCTATGTGCGCGCGCAGGACGCGCTGTCCTTCACCGACGGCGAGACCGACGCGCTGGTGTCGGAGCTGAACGCCCGGGGGGACGCGCCGCGCACCGCCAGCGCGGGCGGCTCGACGCTGCCGCTGCCCGCCATCACCGGCTATCAACCCACCGATCTGGCGGTCACCACCGTGACCGGCCTGAACGTCACGGACCGCACCGCGGCGGAGATCCAGGCCTTTGTGGACGCCAACCCGTCCTACCGCAGCCAGGGGGACCTGTATCGCATCGCGGCGTCGGACAAGCCCAGCTATGCCGTGGGCTACCTCTCGCCGGTGAACCAGCGCTCGGCGCTGAACATGGTCAACCAGATCCGCTGCATCGCGGGCCTGAACGCCGACCTGACGCTGTATTCCGACCTGGAGTACCAGGAGGCCGCGGCGTCGCTGGTGCTGCGGCTGAACGGCGCGCTGAGCCACACGCCCGAAAGGCCCTCGGCGCTGGCGTCCGGCGACTACGACGAACTGTACCAGAAGGGCTATGACGCCTCGCGGACCTCCAACATCGCCCGGGGCTACACCGTCACCGGCGCGCTGCTGGCCTACATGGCCGACCGGGACACCCACAACCGGGTGAACCTGGGCCACCGCCGCTGGATACTGAACCCCCAGATGGGCAGGACCGTGTTCGGCGCGAACGCCCGCTTCAACGCCATGTATGCCTACGACCGCAGCGGCGCGGGCCGCCAGACCAAGGTCGCCTGGCCCGGCCAGCAGATGCCGGTGCAGTACTTCACCGCTGGGGATCCCTGGAGCCTGTCCTACGGCAGGGTGCTGGATACCTCGATGATCCGGGTGAAGCTGGTGCGCGCCAGCGACAACTACACCTGGAACTTCGCCCCCGGCGATTCCGACGGCTATTTCAACGTGGACAACGGCTACTACGGCCGCCCGGGCTGCGTGATCTTCGTGCCGGACGGGCTGGAGGTCATCGCCGACAACGAGCGCTTCGACGTGACGATCACCGACGGGGCCAACGGCGAGCGCACCAGCTACAGCGTGCAGTTCTTCCGGCTGGACCTGACGTCCTGCGAGCCGCTGGAGCGGCTGGACGTGACCGGCGTCAAGACCGACGTGGGCAACAGCATCAGCTGGACCACCGACGCCCGGGCCACCGGCTATTACGTGGTCCGCAGGACCGCCGACACGCTGTACCAGATCGTGGCGGACGTCACCGAGGGCAATTCCTTCCTGGACACCTCGGCGGACCCCGAGACCGCCTACGCCTACCAGGTGTACGCCCACACGGACAGCATCACCAGCGCCGCCGCCACGGCGGTGCAGCCCCAGTATCCCGCGCCGGAGGGCGTGACGCTGAACAAGTCGGGCAAGGTGACGTTGTACACCAACCGCACGCTGCAATTGAAGGCGACGCCGGTGCCCAGCTACGCCGCCACGGAGCTGACCTGGACCAGCACCAACAAGAAGGTGGCCACGGTGGACCAGAACGGCCTGGTGAAGCCGGTGAAGAAGGGCACCGCCGTGATTGCCGTCACCACCTCCAACGGCTGGCAGGCCAGCGTGAAGGTGAAGGTGGCCAAGCCGCCCAAGCCCACCAAGGTGAAGATGAATTATTCGGGCACCAAGAAGGTGTACCTGGGCAGCAAGCTGAAGCTGAAGGCCACGCTGACGCCCTCCGCGGCGGAGAGCGCGCTGACCTGGAGCAGCAGCAACAAAAAGGTGGCGAAGGTCAGCAGCAAGGGCGTCGTCACGCCCGTCAAGGTGGGCACCGCCGTGATCACCGTCAAGACGGCCAACGGCAAGAAGGCCACCCTGAAGGTGAAGGTGGCCGATCCCACCATACCGGAGAAGGTGACGCTGGACGCCACCGGCACCGTGGAGCTGTACGTGGGCGACAAGCTGCCCCTGGAGGCCACGGTCACGCCGAAGAAGGCCAGCGGTACCAAGCTGACCTGGAGCAGCAGCAACAAGAAGGTGGCGAAGGTCAATTCCAAGGGCGTCGTCACCGCAAAGAAAAAGGGCACCGCGACCATCACCGTCAAGACCGCCAACGGCAAGACGGCCAAGGTGAAGATCAGGGTGCTGGAGTAAAAGTTTATCCCGGGGCCCGTTCGGACCCCGGGTTCATTTTATTTCTTCGTCTTCACCGACTTCGCCTTGCTCCAGGCGGAGTAATAGGTCTTGCCGCCCTTCTTGTAATAGGTGCGTATGCGCACATAGTATTTCTTGCCGCCCTTCAGCTTCTCCAGCGCCTTTTTCAGCGTCCCCGCGCCCTTGACGGTCACCTTCTTGCCGCCGCTGAAGCTCTTCTTCGTGGCGTATTGCAGCTGATAGCCGGTCACGTACTTGCTCTGCTTCTTCCACGCGGCGGTGATCTTCTTTTTACCCGCCGTCAGCTTGGAAAGGCTGGTGCCCTTGGGCAGCACCTTGAAGCTGACCTTCTGCTTGCCTTTGCAGCGGCCCAGGCCGGTGACGGTCAGCGTGGCCGCGCCGACCTTCTTGTTGTTCTTGTAGGAGACCTTGTAATCCGTGCCCTTCACCAGCGTCTCGCCCAGGAAGGTGACGGTGGGCTTGGGCTTCAGCCCCTTGCCGGTGTAGGTGGGGTTCTCCACGCTGACCGCGCACAGGGCGATGTCGATGTCGGTGGCCGTGCCGGGGATGTATTCGCCGGTCCAGGTCTCGCTGATGGGGTTGCCGTTCCCGTCGGCGGCGAACAGCGACGCGGCGTAGCGCTGGGCGGGAGCGAGGGTGCCCGCGGCGACCAGCTCGGCCACATAGGCGCCCAGGTCCGCGCTCAGCTGGTCGGTGGAACGTGAGAGGCCTTCGACATCGTACCAATAGGCAGCAGCGCCCGCCAGCGCCTCCCACCGCAGCGTGCCCGCGGCGTCGATGCCGGCAGTCAGCGCGGGCTTTGGGGCGGCGCTGATGTTGAAGGGGCACTTGGACGTGCCGGTGTATTTGCCCACGCCCTTGAGCACCACGTAGCCGACGCCCGGCTCTACGTTGTTCTCATAGCTGACGGTGTAATCCGCGCCCTCCGACAGCGTCTTGCCCCGGATGAACACCCCGGTGAGCTTCGGCTCGACGGCCTTGCCGGTGTAGTCATAGCTGTCCTTGATGCCCGATGCGGACAGCGTGCCATCGCCCAGGTCGATCTTCGAGATCACCGGCGTGTAGGCGTAATCCTTGATCACATAGGTGTCCAGCGCCTTGCTGCTGTGGTCCAGGGCGCTCAGCGTGATCGTGAACTTCGTGGCGTTGGGCAGGTCGCCGTTGGTGACGGCCTCGTTGATGTAGGCGTGGATGTCGACGCTCAGCGTGCCGGTCATGGCCGACAGGGCCTTGTCGCCCACCTTCACCTCATAGGAGTAATAGGTCGTATCGGTGGAGTAGGCGGTCCAGCTCAGTACGCCGCCCGACAGCTTCGCGCTGTCCTTCAGCGGCGTCTTGGGCACGCTGTACTCCGGATAGTTGGGGGAGAGGTAGTCGAAGCTGCCCGTCCAGCTGGCCACAGCCCCGATCTCGTCGAAGGCCACCAGCTCCACGTCGTGGGAGGGCGTGTTGTGCAGATGATCCGCGGCCAGGCTCTCCTCGATGATGTTCTTCAGGTTGACGCCGGAGCTGGCGAAGATCCCGCCGCCGTCGATGCTGAGCATGTAATCCGTCGCGCCGGGCCAGGCGGACCAGGTCATGACGCCGTCGGCTGAGATCTTGACGTTGGATATGGTCTCCAGCGCGAATGCCGCGGATGTCAACAGGGCGATCAAAAGCGCCGCCGCCAGCGCGACGGCCCACCGCTTCATAACGTGACGCATGTTCATCCCTCCTCGTTAAATCAAGTATAGCATATTCTTGCGGTTTTGTATATTCCAATTTGACGCACAGGGACAGGGGTTGGCAATGTCCGTGGCGGATGAATCAAAAAGTAGATCAAAATAGACGGGAAATGGACGTCATTCGACGCCAACGCCCCATTTTTGACCAAAAGTTTGCAAAACCGGTTGACGGGATGGGGGAGGGGCTGGTATGATGGATTAGGGATTAGGGATTAGGGATTAGGGATTAGGGATTAGGGATTAGGGATTAGGGATTAGGCATTAGGCATTGGCCGGAGTGTCCGGCAACGGGAAGGGGGATGCGCATCGTGCGGCACGCCATCGAGACGCTGAACGATCTGTTTTCGGCGCTGTTCAGGCCGGGGGAGGGCGAAGCGCCTATACTGCGCCAGCCGCAGCGGCCGCTGCGGGAGGACCTCTTTGCGCTGTTCTTCCCGGAGGCGCTGGTGGTTCAGTACGCGGACAAGTCCAAGTCGAACCTGACCTGGTTCTTCAACAGCGACGCCCGCAACAAGTCCGTGCGGCGCTCGCTGGTGGCGCTGCTGCGGGAGGACGCCCCTGCCGTCGTGGCGGACGCCCACCGCAAGGCCCACGCTGCGCTCTGGCCCGCCCCGGGCAAGCCGGATTTCGACGCCACCGCGCTGGCCGAGGCGCTGGACGCGGTGCGCATGCCCGCCGGGGACTATCCGCTGGAGCGCTTCTTCGCCGTGGACGAGGCCGCGGCGCTCTCCCGGGTGATACTGACGCTGGCCGTGGCCGGGGACGCCCCCGGCGACGTGATGGCGGCGATCTGGCGGGAGGATGGCGGCGACTGCAGCTTCCTGCGCCGGGACGACAGCTTCGCCGGACGCCTGCGCTACTGCCGCATGCTGGACCTCCAGGGCCGGGGCGACCGCGCCTTCGAGGGCTATCTGGAGCTGGCGGAGCAGCTGGGCCGCGCCGCCGAGACCCTGGACGAATCCACGCTGTACTGCCGCCTGGGGGAGATGCTGTTCACCGGCGAGGGCTGCCCCCGAGACGAAAAGTCCGCCCAGGCATTCGACCGGCTGGGCTGCCTGGACGAGAATCCCCGATCCTGGTACCAGCTGGCCATGCACACCAGCGGCAATCCTGCCCGGGAGGCCATGGAGCACGCGGCGGAGCTGGGCTACGGGCCCGCCGTCTGCCGGCTGGGCATGGCCTGGTACAACGGCAGCGCCCGGCTGGCCACGCCGCGCAGCCTCGACGCCGCCCGTCGGGCCTTCCAGCGGGGCCTTTCCCTGCCCGGCGCGGATGGGGCCCAGTGCGCCTACATGCTGGGGCAGATCTACGAGGCCCAGGGGGACCGGGACGGCGCGGTGAACGCCTATCGCCTGGCCCAGGAGAGCGGCAGCGCCGAGGCCGCCGAGCGCCTGGCGCGGCTGGACTGGATGCTGGCACCCGCCGAAGCGGAGCCGCCGCGCCTCAGCCTGGGCCAGAGCCCCGGCTATTGCCTGGTCAACGGGCTGACCGGCTGCAACCGCGTGTTCCTGGAGGGACTGCGGGGACAGTGGGAGGTGTCCGTGTGCGCCGACGCCGCGGACGGTCCGCTGCCCGAGGGCGCGAAGCTGCGCGCCGAGCCGCCGGAGGCCGTGCTGCGGGCGATGTCCCGGGACGTGTTCTGGGGCGGCGCGCCGGCTTTCCCGGAGCTGACGGTGGCGCTGCTGTCCGGGGACCGGGAGCGCAACCTGTGCCAGGCCGTGGCGCTGCTGGGCGAGCTGCAGCGGCTGGCCCAATCCCTGGGGGACAGGGCCTGGGACCTGGTGGACTGCGTCAGCATCTATGTGCTGGCCGGTCACGACGACGCCGGGCCGCTGCTGGATGCCGCCATGGCGGGGCTGGGGCAGCTGTACTTCCGGGTGCGGCTGTGCGACCCCGCGCTGGACGCCGCGGACCGGCTGTTTGCCGCCGCGCCGCTGTTCCTGCCCCGGCTGTCGGCCCCGGAGAACGCGCCGGTGCGCCTGAAGATCGTGGGCTGCAGCGACGCGGCCATGGCGGCGCTGCGCCGGGCGATGGCGCTGCCGCTGCCCGAGGCGGCGGCGCGGAGCATCGACGTCTATGGCGTCGGCGCGGGCGACATGCAAAGGCGGCTGCGCCAGCTCTGCCCGGGACTCTCGGGAGAGGCCGCGGCGCTGTGCGGACCCGTGCCCGAATTCCACGAATGCGACCCGGAGCGGGACCTGCCCGAGGCGCTGGAGCGCGGCCTGGGCGAGGGGGATTATTACATCGTCGCCGCCGGGGACGACGCGCTGAACCTGCGGCTGGGGATGCAGCTGCGAGGCGCGCTGCTGCGGCGCGATCCGGGGCTCGAGCGCCATCCCTTCATCGCGGTGCACACCCGCAATCCGGTCGTGCAGTGGCTGGCGGGGAGCCTGCCCGCGGGCCCGGAGGGCGGCCAGGGACCGTCCGCCCGCTGGCATAGCCAGTTCGACCTGTTTCCCTTCGGAGCGCTGGACATGTACGCGGCGCGGGCGCTGGCGGAGGACCCGCTGGAGCGCCGCGCGCGGCAGGCCCACATGCTGTTCATCGGCCTGCCCGACACCCGGGACGCCCGCCACGCCGCCATGGCCAGCTATTACAAGCGCCAGCTCGGCCGGGATACCGCCCGGGCCGCGGCCCAGTGCCTGATCTACCGGATGCACATGGCCGGCGTCAGCCTGCCGGGCTGGCGGCTGTACGGCGTGCCCGAGGAGGAGGCGCGGCTGGGCGCGGCCTACACCCGCTGGCTGGCGGAGGAGGAGAACCTGCGCAGCGCCGTGCGGGACGAGCACGCCCGCCGCAACCGCATGCTGCTGGCGCTGGGCTGGTCCCCGGCCTCGCTGGAGCAGCTGCGGGCCTACGTGGGCAGGGGCAATCCCGGCCACCTGCTGTACCCCGCGCGGCTGGACCCCTTCATCTGCCCTTGGGAGGCGCTGGAGTCCGGCGAGCTGCTGCGGCAGGTGCGGGAGGCCGTCCGCATCCGCTTCCCGGAGAAATCCGTGCCGGACCCCCGCCGGGACGAGGAGGCCTCCGTGCGGGACACCGAGCGGATGCTGGACGGGGGAAGGTGAGCGCGCAGAACGCCCGGGACGACGGTTATGTCGTCCCGGGCGTTCTGGTATTTACATATAAACTACATCGTCACGGTGAACACCTTGTCCAGGAAGTGCTGCGCCAGGCCGATGTTTTCGCCGTTGGGGCCGCTCTGGGCATAGTCCAGATACAGGTGGTGGATCAGCATGGTGCGCTCGCGCAGGCAGCGCCGGACCTCCTCCAGGAAGGGCTGGCCCAGCACCTCGATGCCGCCGCCCAGCACGATGCGGCGCATGCCCGAGCCGCACATCAGGCTGTACAGCCCGCTGGCGAGTATCCGCGCGGATTCATACAGCGGCTTTTGCAGCACGGGCTCGTCGGGATAGCGCTTTGCCAGCGCGGCCATGCTCTCCGGCGGCTCGATGCCCGCCGCCTCCGCGGCCTGCCGGGCATCCTCCAGCAGGGAATTCAGGTTCACATAGCGCTCCAGGCAGCCCCGGCTGCCGCAGGGGCAGGGGCGGCCGCGATGATCGATGGTCATGTGGCCGATCTCCCCGGCCACATTGTAGGGCCCGGTGTATATGTTGCCGCCGGAGATCACGGCGCAGCCGACGCCGTTGCGGATCTCCACGAACAGCATGTCCTGGGTCTCAGGGCCGTCGGGATCGGCGGCGTCCAGCAGCTTTTTTTCGGCGTAGGCCATGCTGCGGGTGTCGTTGGAGAGGTAGATCGGCAGCTCCATGCGCTGCTGGAAGCGGCGCACCGGCTCCTCGGTCAGGTGGATGCCGGAGGCGGACCGCACGTAGAAGGCGCCCTCGTCCGCGCAGTACACGCCGGGACAGCTGATGCCCACGATCAGTGCCTTGCCGCGCTCGAAGCGCTTCGCGCGCCGCCGGAGGATGTCCTCGATCAGCCGTATCGATTCCGCGCCGACTTCGTCTGCGGGAACCTGGGTGAAATCCATGGGGAAGAAGCGCTTTTCGATCATCTTGCATTCCAGGTTCAGCAGCACGTAATTGATGCCTTCCCCGCGAAGCGAAAACACCGCCATCTGGTGCGCGTCGCTGTTCAGGCGCAGGCTGATGGGCCTCCGCCCGGGCAGCGAGGTGTGGGTCGGCCCGGTCTCGTCGATCAGGCCCCGGGCGGCAAGCTCCTCCACCAGCACCGATACGCTGGTGGCGCTGAGGTTCATGTAGCGCACGATCTCGGCGCGGGATTTGCATTTTCCGCTGCGCACCAGATCGAATATGCGCTTTATGTTGGCCTCCTTAACCTGCTGCTGATAGCCGGTGTGGCCTTTGCCTGGCGTTTCCAATGGCAAATACTTCATGCAGAAAAACCCTTTCTTGTGAAACCGCAAACAAAATCAGCTCAGGTCACCGGTGTATCGAGCCCCGCTTGGGACAAAAATTACACCTATCCACACACATATTAACACATTAATTTGAAGTTTTCAAGTAATTTATAATTATTTAATGCGTAAAACATGTTGAGAATGACGGGAATTATGCATGAAATTTCGCATGGTAAATTGGCAAAACGATGGTGCGAAGCAGGCGCGGGGCCCGTATGGGGCCTCGCGCCTGCGCGTGCACGTTTATGCGGTTTTCGATCAATACATGCCGCCCATGCCGGGGTTGCCAGCGGGAGCCGCCGGTTCCGGAGCGGGAATGTCGGTCACCAGGGATTCGGTGGTCAGCACCATCGCGGCGACGGACGCGGCGTTCTGCAGGGCGCAGCGGGTGACCTTGGTGGGGTCGGCGATGCCGCGCTCCATCATGTCGGCGTACTCGTCCTTGGCGGCGTCATAGCCGAAGGTGGTGGACTTGCGGCCCTTGATCTTCTCGACGATCAGGCTGCCCTCGACGCCGGCGTTCTTGGCGATCTGGCGGACGGGCTCCTCCAGCGCGCGCAGCACGATCTGCACGCCGGTCTTCACGTCGCCGGTGGTCTCGGAGACCAGCTTGGCCACGGACTTGGAGGCGTTCAGCAGCGCGGTGCCGCCGCCGGGAACGATGCCCTCTTCAACGGCGGCGCGGGTGGCGGCCAGGGCGTCCTCGATGCGCAGCTTGCGCTCCTTCATCTCGACCTCGGTGGCCGCGCCGACGTTGATCACGGCGACGCCGCCGGACAGCTTGGCCAGGCGCTCCTGGAGCTTCTCGCGGTCGTAATCGCTGGTGGTG
>ONHI01000068.1 GCA_900317565.1 uncultured Eubacteriales bacterium | reverse complement strand
CCCGGCGCGCCACGCCCTGCGATACTCCGGCACGACATCGCCGGTCGTCAGGCCTGTATTGATCCACTTTGCCCGTTCAAACATCTCAAATCCCCTCCACTGTCGTTTTGCTTGGTTCATGTTCTCGTCCAGGGAAGCCGCCCGAAGCGCACAGGCGCCTCGCCTGGTATCAATTAATTAAGATGAATTCGACAGAAGCCCGTCGATTCCTCCACGGACAGTGCACTGTCGCTTTTGTGCTCTGCAAATATGCCCCGATGCGTTCGCATCGGGGCATGGATCGATAATACATGAACCGTTACTTCAACTTGATTGTAAAGCAGTCCTCCGCCTTTGCCAGATCGGCGACGCGCTGCCAGTAGGCCGTCGAGGGTTCGCTCTCCTGCCGGGGAAGAGCGTTGACCGGGATGAAGGTCAGGCTTTCCGGCAGGTCGGTCACGGGCAAATCGCTGCCAAGGTCATAATGGATTACGGTGCAGGGCTTGCCGTCGCGCTCGATGGTTCCGCTTCGATCATTCAAAAAAAGGCGGCAACCCTTGACAGGCCGCCGCCGATGCTGTATAATGGAGTTGTCACAAGGCGCTCCCGCGTAGGTGCCAACTACCCGGGAGCCTTTTTTATCTCTTGCAGCTGCCCTGCGTCCATTCATCCTCTGACAATCCCAAATCGGCCCGTAGGGGTAAATGGGCCCATATAAAGGCATAAGAAAGGCCCGAAAACGCCGTGTTTTCGGGCTTTTTTGAGTGGTGCGGCAAGCGGGACTTGAACCCGCACACCCGGAGGTATCAGATTTTAAGTCTGAGGCGTCTGCCGATTCCGCCATTGCCGCCCGGCAGAAACCATTATAGCACACTTTTCGGCGCAGCACAAGCGCAAGGTAGTGGCAAAGCGCCGCGGGGCGGCTATTTGCCCTTCATGCGCTTTTTCACGGCGTACATCGTCTCGTCCGCCCGCTTGAACACGGCTTCGACGTTCGCGTCCCGCGCGGGATCATAGGTCGCGTAGCCGATGGCGGCGGTGATCCGGTCCCAGGGATCGAGGGACTTGTCCGCGCCGCGGCGCTTCACCTCCGCCACGAGGCTGTCGGCCAGGGCCGCCGCGTTCTCCAGGTCGTGCCCCTCCAGCACCACGGCGAATTCATCCCCGCCGATCCGGAACACCGGGGAGTGCTTGAAGGTATTGCAGATCAGGCCGCAGAGCTGCTGGATGGCCAGGTTGCCCTTGTCGTGGCCGTAGGTGTCGTTGATCTTCTTGAGGTCGTTCAGATCGATCATCGCGATGCCGAAGGCGGAGACCCCGCCCTTCGCCACGGCGTCGTCCATCTGCGCCGCCTTTTCGTCGTAGGCGCGCTTGTTGCGCACCCGCGTCAGCGCATCGATCTTCGCAATGCGGTCCAGCTCCTCCTCGTGCCGCCGGGACGCAACCAGCTCCCGGGTCGTCGCGATCAGGTTGGAGATGTAGTCGTTGATGTCCTCCTCCATCTTGACCATGGAATTGGCCAGCGCCTCGATCTCATCCCCGGTGTGGATCCTCAGCCCCGCGAACCGGTGGCAGGCTTCCACGCCCTCCAGCGCGACGTACTCCTCGGAGGCCTCCGAGAGTATATTCACGGGCCGTATGATGAACCGGTTGACCAGCACGATGCACGCGAGGCTGATCAGCACGGCCGTCAGCACCATCACCCCGGCGATGACGTACAGATAGCGGTTCCGCAGCCCCATGATGGAATTCATGTCCACGTCCACGCCCGCATAGGCCACGATTTCGCCGTCCGCGTCGTGTATGGGCTTTGCCGAGGACAGATGCCAGCCATATTCGGCGGTGTCGGTGATCATCGGCGGGAAGCCCTGCTCCGGCTCGCTGATGACCTTGTAGTCCTGGTCGTAGAACAGATCGAAGGTGCCCGGCGGACAGTTGCCTTCCCAGGAGGCGTCCACGAGGTATACGACATGGGTGTTTTCAATGTCGGGCCAGACCAGGTACACGCAGTCGATGCGATTGGCGTCCTGTATCGCGCGCAGCCGGATCTGAAGGTCGACGAACTCCGGCATTTCGGTGATCGGGGCGAAGTGCGCCGCGTATGCCTCGTGCGCCGGGGTGCCCCAGGCCTCGTTGCTGACCCTGTCGGAGGTCTGCGCGTAGAGCCCCATCACGGCGTCCCGCAGCTGCCGGACCTCTTCGGCATCGAGCACGGCCGCGATCGTCTCGGACAGGTCGGCGGATTTGTTCGTATACTCCTGCTTGATGATGTCCGTGACGCCCTGCCTGGCGAACAGTATCGTAACGACGCTGATCGTGAGCGCAATGCCCATGATCATCAGTATCGTCTTTCTCTTCAGGGAAAATTTCATATGCCGCTCCTCACAGGTCCGGGTCGATATAACTTTACAAGCATATTATATCACCGTAAAGTTTTGTTTGTCCATAGCCCATCAGGATTTAAATCCGCCCGACGGGCGATAATGGCGCCATGACGGTTGAAATTGCCCCCGCGTTGTGGTATGCTGGGGCATGACCGATGAATACGTCGAACGGACCGCTTTCGCGGGGGGGATGGCATGAACGGGGAACGGCTGGAAAGGCGGGTCTGCGCCGCGATCTGCCAGGGCGACGGGCTGAAGGCCAGGGAGATCGCCGGGCTGCTGGACCTGGATCGGAGCACCGTCAATCGCATACTGTATGCGTCGCCGCTGCTGAAGGAGCTGTGCTATCAGGACAGGGACTACCGCTGGCACGGCATCATACGCCAGGAGCGCCCCCACGCGGGGCTCTTTGAGTTCTGCGGCTATTACAGCCGGGTGGACGAATTCCTGGACCTGACGGAGGAGGCCTGGATGGCGCGGCTGGTCGAGGGCTGCCAGCGGGTGGGCCGCAGCGTCAGCGACAGCCGGGGCCTGTTCCACTCCTTCCGGGATTGCAGGGCGCAGATGGTGCGGCTGTTCACGGACCTGCTGGACATGATCGGGGACAGCTGCCTGGGCTGGGAGATCGCCTTTGAATTCCGGCTGAAGCGCTCGCGCCGGGTGCGCATCTACGCCGACGTGCTGGTCATCACCGAGGACAGGGTGTTCTCGCTGGAATTCAAGATGAAGGACGCGGTGGACCCGGAGGACGTCTCCCAGGCGGCGAAATACTGCCCCTACCTGGAGATCGTTTTCGGCCCGGACTACGAGGTGTTGCCCGCGCTGGTGCTCACCGGCGGCAGGGAATACTTCGACTTCGCCTCGATCGGGGGCAGCGATTTCATACTCCCGGTCTGCTCGGGGGACATGCTCTTCAATGTGTTCGACGAATACCTCGGCTTCCTGAGCGGGCCGGGATGAGGCCAAAAGCAGCGCGGCCCGGGCAGCCTGTGCTGCCCGGGTCGCGCCGCGCGCCTGAACCGGCTCAGTCCCGCCGCTTCGGGGGCCTGTTCTGGGCCATGACCCCCGCCAGCGGATGGGGCACGTAGGGCGCCTCCAGGGAGGCGATCTCCTCGTCGGTGAGCGCCAACTCCACGGCCTTGACCGCGCCTTCGATGTGGTGGAACTTCGTCGCACCCACCACCGGGGCGGTCACCTTGGTCAAAAGCCAGGCCAGCGAGACCTCGGTCATCGATACGCCGCGGGCCTCGGCGATCTCCGCCACGCGGTTGATGATGATGTCGTCCTGGGCCTTCGTGGCGTCGTACTTGAACTTCGCGAAGGCGTCCTTCTCCATGCGGACGGAGGTCTCCCCCGGCCTGCGGGCCAGGCGGCCGGACGCCAGCGCGCTGTAGGGCGTCATGGCGATGTTTTCCTCGTCGCAGTAGGGGGCCATCTCCCGCTCCTCCTCCCGGAAGATCAGGTTGTAGTGGCCCTGCACGGACACGAGCTTCGCCCAGCCCTCACGCTCCGCGATGGCGTTGGCCTTGGCGATCTGCCAGGCGAAGCAGTTGGATATGCCGATATAGCGCGCCTTGCCCGCGACGACCTGGCGGTTGAGGCCGTCCATGACGTCCTCGATGGGCGTGTTCCAGTCCCACATGTGGCAGATGTACAGGTCCACGTAGTCCATGCCCAGGTTTTTCAGGCTCTGGTTCAGCATGTTCTCCACGTGGCGCTGTCCGCTGACGCCCGCGGCGATCTCCTCCGGCGTCCTGGGCAGGAATTTGGTGGCCAGCACCACCTCGTCGCGCCGGGCGAAGTCCCGCAGCGCGCGGCCCACGTACTGCTCGCTGGTGCCGCCCTGGTAGGCGATGGCGGTGTCGTAGAAGTTGACGCCCAGCTCCAGCCCGTGCTTGATGATCTCGCGGCTGTGCGCCTCGTCCAGCGTCCAGGCGTGCTGGCCCTGCCCCGCGTCGCCGAAGCCCATGCAGCCCATGCACACGCGGGAGACGTTCAGGTCCGAATTGCCGAGTTTGGTGTACTTCATATGCCATGGCCTCCTGTCATTCGTCTGCGTTATGATTACATTATAGCCTTGATGCGCACAGAAATCAAGGCACACGGAAAGGATTCACCGCCATGTTCAATTCTCGCAGCCTGTCCCTGACCGAGGGGCCGCTGTTTCCGTCCATCGTGCGCTTCAGCCTGCCGCTGATGCTCTCCAACGTGCTGCAGGTGCTGTTCAACATGTCGGACATCGCCGTGGTCGGGCGCTTTGCCGGGGCCGAGGCCCTGGGCGCGGTGGGCTCCACGACGATCCTGGTGTCGCTGTTCACCGGCTTCATGATCGGCATGGGCAGCGGCGTGAACGTCACCGTGGCGCGGTACCTGGGGGCCGAGCGGCACCGGGACGTGTCCGAGACGGTGCACACCTCGGCGCTGCTGCTGCTGATCACGGGGCTCTTGCTGCTGGCGCTGGGCTTCGCGTTCACGCCGTCGCTGCTGATGCTGCTGGGCACGAAGGACGTGCTGCTGGGCGGCGCGATACGCTATCTGCGCATCTACCTGCTGGGCATGCCCGCGCTGGCGCTGTTCAACTTCGGCAACGGGGTGCTCTCCGCCGCCGGGGACACCCGCCGCCCGCTGATGTTCCTGTCCATCGCCGGGGCGCTGAACGTGGCGCTGAACCTGCTGTTCGTCGTCGGCTTTCACATGGCCGAGGCGGGTGTGGCGCTGGCCTCCGCGCTGTCCCAGTACGTGTCCGCGGGGCTGATCCTACTGTCCCTCACCCACCGGGACGAATCCTACGCCCTGCACCGCAGGCTGCTCCGGCTCCACGGGGACAAGTGCCGCCAGGTGCTGGGCATATCCGTGCCCTCGGGCCTGCAGAACGCCATATTCGCCATCGCCAACCTGTTCATACAGGCCGGCGTGAACACCTTCGACGCCGTGATGGTGGAGGGCAACGCCGCGGCGGCCAACGCCGACGCGCTGATCTACGACGTGATGGCCGCCGTATACACCGCCTGCTCCAGCTTCATGAGCCGCAACTTCGGCGCGCGCCGGCGGGAGCGCGTGCGCCGAAGCTACACGCTGTGCCTCGGCCTGTCCTTCGGCATCGCCGCGGTGATGAGCGGCCTGCTGGTGGTCTTCGGTCGCCAGTTCCTGTCGCTGTTCACAAAAGAAGCAGCCGTGGCGGAGGCCGGGCTGATCCGGCTTCGCGTCATGGGCTGCTCCTATGCGTTCTCCGCGCTGATGGACTGCACCATCGCGGCCTCCCGGGGCCTGGGCAGGAGCCTCGCGCCGACGATCATCGTCATACTGGGCTCCTGCGTGTTCCGGGTGATCTGGGTATTCACCGTGTTCGCGCACTTCCACACGATACTGTCGCTGTACCTGCTGTACATATTCAGCTGGACGATCACCGGCGTGGCGGAGCTGATGTACTTCCTGCGCTGCTACCGGGCCCGCATGCGCGAGCTGGATTGACCGTCCCGACGGCGCTCACCGGGCGAACAGCCCCGGCAGCGCGTTGTACAGGTACCGGAAGATGGTCTCGTAGTCGTGGACGCCGCCCTCCATCACGTCGTAGGCGAGGGCTTCGCCGAAATCCTGCGGGTATTCCCCCATGGCGCGAATCTGGGCGTCCAGGTTCGGGAAGGCGATGTCCTTGGAGCCGGTGATTGCGTGGATGCTGAAGCCGGGCCTGCCCTGGCGCTCCAGGGCGTCCGCCAGCGCCTTCGCGGTCTCGGCGGGATGCTTGCCCCCGCCCGTCTCGCCGCAGGCCCAGCAATCGCCGCTGAGCGGCAGGAACCAGTGGAACAGGTCGAGGGCCTCCATGAAGGCGTACCAGGTCGTCACGCCGCCCATGGAGAAGCCGCCGATGGCCCGGTCCCCGCGCCCGAAGGCCCTGCCCGCGTGGCGCTCGGCCAGCGGCACGACGTCCCTGCGCAGCTCATCGATGAACTTCTTCACCGCCACGCCGGAGGAGGCCGGGGTCTTGTCCGTCTCCTTCGGGTCGTAGAAGCAGGGCGCGACCATGTACAGCGGCCTGAGCTCGCCCGCGTCGATCATGTGGTCGACCATGTTCAGAAAGTCCGGGCAGAAGAAGTCGTGCTGGCTGCCGCCGCCCCCGTGGATCAGGTAGAGTATGCGCTCCGCGGGCTGCGCGGGCGCGTACAGCAGCGCGTACTTGTCGCCGTAATCCAGCCTTTCCACCTTCCCCGCGCTGTCGCAGGGCTCAAGATATTCCCGGGGTATGCGCTTCATGTCCATGCCGATATCCGTCCTTTCTCCCCTTTTCCGTCATTCTCCGTCCGGCAGCGCCTCCGCCGTCTCCGTCGCGGGGCTTGCGATCAGGGCCGCCTCCTCGCCGATGTCGGTGATGCCCGGGCCCGCATTGGGCACGAACTGGGAGTACACCAGGTCGCCGGCGAAGAACGCCAGCAGCGCCACGCAGACCGGGATCAGTATTTTGGGCTTCATCCGGGTGACCGCCGAATCGATCAGGGGCACCAGGAAGTAGATGGCCGCCATGCCGCCCACGGCGAACATGGCCAGGCCCTCGCCGCAGATGCGGCCGTTCAGGTTCAGGAAATAGCCGGTGTAGTCCCACCAGCGCATGCCCCGGGACAGCTCCGTCAGATAGGAGGTCATGTACTCCACGAAGCCGCACAGCACCACCACCAGCAGGGCCTCCACCGCGATCTTCTTCCGGAAGCGGTACAGCAGCACGGCGATCATCACCACGCCGCCGCCGTAGATCGGCAGCCAGGGGCCGTGGAGCATGCCGCGGTTGACGAATTCGCCGTTGGTGATCAGGTGCAGGCTCACCTCCCAGCCCCAGCCCACCAGGCAGAACGCGAAGAACACCACCACCAGGGACCAGACCGTGCAGGGCGCGAGATAGTTGACCCGGCCCGTGATCGCCGCGGCCTTGCGATCCCAGAGGGGATTCAGGCGCTCGGGATAGGCGCTGTCGCCGGAGGGGGCGCTGCCCATCTCCAGGCGGGCGACGCGGGTCTGCTGGCGGATGCCCTCCTGGCGGCTGAACACCTCCTTCTCCTCCAGGGAGCCCACCCAGATGCCGAAGTTGCGCGCGAAGAAGCGCTTCACCGGGGGCAGCTCCACGATATCCTCGTCCAGCACGCCCTCGATGCGGGTCACGTCGGCATAGCGGCTGCGCAGCGTCGCCTCGTCCGCGGGCTCAAACAGGTATTCGTCGTTCAGGCGCTCGGCCCCGGGCACCGCCGCGGCCTGGGCCTGCCGGCGCATGATCGCGTAATACTCGGTGAACGCCGCCATCTGATAGGGAATGCCCCACAGCGCGTCCACCGCGCCGAAGGTCAAAAAGCCCAGTATCCGCCAGCCCAGGAAGGACAGCTCCAGCTTGAAGCACTCCAGCTTGTGGCCGTTCATCATGCGGCGGGACAGCGTGATGGCCTCCAGCGGGCGGATGTCCGGGTTCTCCGCGACGATGTAGGGCGTCAGGAAGTAGGAATAGCGCTTGATGAAGCCGCCGACGATGGTCAGGTCCCACAGCGTCTGGAAGACCTCCTGCATAAGCAGCGTCAGCGCCGCCCGGTTCCAGCGGCGCACCAGCTTGAAGTGGAGCAGATGGCTCAGCGGATAGGCGTCGTAGATCCGCATCTCCAGGTACGCCCGCCGCAGCACGCCGCGGTACATGTTCCGCAGGAAGATCCAGGCCACGGCGTAGAAGGCGGTGCTGATGAGCACCATGATGCCCGCCACGACCTTCTGGGAATGGATGACGGTGTGCAGCGCGGAGCCCAGCATGGCGTGCAGATGGCCGGAGTTGATGTTGTTCGCCACCGCCGCGAAGATGCCCCGGGAGCGCCCCAGCGCCGAATTGGGGTCGGTCTCGGTCTGCAGCTGGCGCATGCGCTCGGCGGCCTCCTCCCGGCCCACCACCAGGTTGTCGTGGATCAGGTCGTCGATGAGCTTGCTCCGCCCGGTCTTCGCCTGAACGATGCCCTCCACGTCCAGCCGCGTGATTTGGCCGGTGAGCACGTCGTACCAGGTCTGGGCGTTGCTCACCACATTGGTGTACTCCGTGCCCAGGAATATGGACACGGCGCAGAGTATCGCCAGCAGCAGGTAGTGCCGCTTCATGAGGAGGCGCGCCTGTTGCTTGACCGCTTTCCTGTCGTAATTCATTCCGCTTTCTCGCCTCCGAACTTCAGATTGATGACGGTGATCTCGCTGTCCGTGCCCACGCGCAGCGGCGGGCCATAGTAGCCCACGCCCGCGGTGACATAGGTGTCAAGCTCGTGCAGCCGCTTGTAGCCCCAGGCGTTTTCGTTGAAGAAGGGCACGATCAGGTTGCCGGGGAACATCTGGCCCGCGTGGGTGTGGCCGCACAGCGCGATGTCCGCGCCCGCCTCCCGCAGCGCCTCGAATTCCTTCGGCTCGTGCTCCAGCACCAGCACCGGCAGGCTCGTGTCCACGCCGTCCAGCAGCTCCCCGGGCGTCATGCGGTTCGTCGTGCCGTCGCCGGCCTTTTCGCCGTCGATCCGCCCGGCCAGCACCACCCCGTCGCCCAGCGTGACCACCTCGTCCGCCAGCGTGATGAAGCCGCTGTCGTCGAAGAACTGCTCCATCTCCCGGGTGCGGAAGGCCTCGCTGATCGGGGATATGGGGAAGCCGCCGAACAGCGTCTCCTCCACGTCGTGGTTGCCGTAGGCGGCGTAGACGCCATATTTTGTCTGTATGCCGCGCAGCGCCTCGGCGTACTGCTCCGGGTGGGACAGCCCGCCGTAGGAGCTGGTGAATATGTCGCCCGCAATCACGACGGCGTCGGGCTGCTCCGCGTTGATCAGCTCCACCATCCTCTGGGTGGTTGCGAGCCGGGAATTGACGCTCAGGTGCAGATCGCCGAGCAGTATGAGCTTCATCTCTTCGATCTCCCCGGCGGGCTTATCCACCTCGAGGTCATAGCGCACCACGCGGGTGTCCTGGGCGTGGTGCAGGCCGTAGCCCCACACCGCCAGCGCCATCACCAGCGACACGCCCAGCGCGACGCCCCCGCGCCACTGCGCGTGCCGGGCGGGCAGCGTCAGCGCCAGCAGCACCACCAGTATGAAGCCGTAGTACAGGAAAAAGCCCAGCCAGACGTTGCCCGCCCCCTGGAGGGCAAATTTGAAGCCGCTGTCCGGCAGCAGCGCGCCCATCACGGGCAGCAGGGACAGCAATATCCCCGGCACCAGCCAGTACGCGCGCGCGGCCGCCCCGGCATACCACGCCCTGCCCCGCAGGCAATAATCCGTGCACCAGAAGGCCAGCGCGACCATGAGAACATAGATTCCGATCGACAGTACAGGTGACATCTTTAAAACTTCATGCTCCTTCCTTGCAATCCGCATCGGCCACACCCGGCGTCCGGTCGGTTTTGTGACGTGTATTTCCATGATAATTATAGCATAACTGCGTGTTCGTTACAACACAATCCCGGCGGTGAAATTGTTTTTGCGTGCGGGCGGATATGGGGTTGAAAGAAACCCTGCGATATGGTATGCTTGGTGCGACAACAGGCGCTGTGAAGCGGGGGATCGATCTATGAAACTACTGTGGCGGCTCAGCCGCGAGGCCTCGCGGTACAAGGGGCTCTACCTGGCGGCGATCCTCGCGACGCTGGCGCTGACGGGCGTCAACCTGGCGGCGCCCCGGCTGCTCTCCGCCGTTACCGGCGTGGTGGAGGGCGGCGTGGACGAGGCCGGGCTGCGCAGGATCCTGACGCTGACGGCGTGGCTGGCGGCGCTGTACCTGCTGCGGGTGCTGTTCCGCTTCATGAGCAACTACCTGGCCCACCGGGCGGCCTGGTACCTGGTGGGCGATCTGCGCACCCGCACCTATGACAAGCTGGAGCGCATGCACCTGGGCTTCTTCCACGACAAGCAGACCGGCGACCTGATGAGCCGGGTGGTCAACGACACCCGGGACTTCGAGCTGCTCTACGCCCACATCATCCCGGAATCGATCACCAACCTGGTGACCTTCGCCGGGGTGCTGATCGTGCTGGCGACCCTCAACTGGCGGCTGGCGCTGGTGACCTGCGCGCCGATCCCGCTGATACTCGTCTCCGGCGTGATCTTCGCCAAAAAGGTGCGGCCCTTCTTCCGCGTCTCCCAGAAGAAGATGGGCGAGCTGAACGGCAAGCTGCAGGACAACCTGTCCGGCGTGCACGAGATACAGTCCTTCGGGCGGGAGAGCTACGAGACCGAGCGGGTGAACGAGAAGAACTTCGACCACATCCGCGCGATGCTGAAGGCGCTGAAGGTCAGCGCGGTGTTCCACCCGTCGGTGGAGTTCATCTCCGCGCTGGGGACGATACTGGTGGCGGGCTTCGGCGGCTGGATGGCCTATCGGGGCGGGCTGCGCGTGTCCGACATCGTGGCCTTCCTGCTGTACCTGTCGCTGTTCTACGCGCCGGTGACGGGGCTTGCCAATCTGCTGGAGAACATGCAGCAGTCGATGGCCGGGGCGGAGCGCGTGCTGGACATACTGGACGCGCCCATCGAGATCGCCGACCGCCCCGGCGCGGTGCCTCTGGAAAATGTGAAGGGCGACATCACCTTCGAGCACGTCAGCTTCGCCTACCAGCCGGAGAGCCCCGTGCTGAAGGACGTGTCCTTTCACTGCGAGCCCGGCAAGATGCTGGCGCTGGTGGGCCCGACGGGCGTGGGCAAGACCACGCTGACCCAGCTGATCTCCCGGTTCTACGACCCCGACGAGGGCCGCATACTGGTGGACGGGCAGGACATCGCCCATGTGACGCTGGAGAGCCTGCGCGGCGCGATATCGCCGGTATTGCAGGACACCTTCCTGTTCAACGGCACCATCGCGGAGAACATCGGCTACGCCCGCCCCACCGCGACGCGCCGGGAGATCGAGGAGGCGGCCATGGCCGCCAACATCCACCGGGACATCATGGAGATGCCCGACGGCTATGACACCGCCATCGGGGAGCGCGGGCTGCGGCTCTCCGGCGGGCAGAAGCAGCGCGTGGCCATCGCCCGCGCCATACTGCGGCGCTCGCCAATCATCGTGCTGGACGAGGCGACGGCCTCCGTGGACGTGGAGACGGAGCGCCAGATCCAGCAGGCCATACAGGGCCTGGCCGGGCAGCGCACGATCATCGCCATCGCCCACCGGCTGTCCACGATCCGCGGGGCGGACCAGATCCTGGTAATCGAGGAGGGGCGCGTGGTGGAGCGCGGCACCCACGAGGAGCTGGTGGCCAGAGGCGGCCGGTACGCCCGCATGAGCGCCATACAGGGCGACGAGAAGATCGCCTGCTGACAGGAAGGATACACGGGACGGTGTGAACATGGCAAGGAATGACAAGACGGCGCTGTTCGAGACGGTGGCCGTGCCGAAGGCGCTTTTGACGATGGCGATCCCCACCATCGTCAGCCAGCTGATCGCGCTGATCTACAACATGGCCGACACCTGGTTCATCGGGCGCACCAACAACCCCTACATGGTGGCGGCGTCCTCGCTGGTGCTGACCGTGTTCTTGATGGTCGGCGCGCTGTCCAACCTGTTCGGCGTGGGCGGCGGCAGCCTGATGGTGCGGCTGCTGGGCGCGAAGGACCCGGAGGAGGCAAGGAACGCCGCGGCCTGGACGCTGGTGGCCGGCGGGGCCGCGGCGCTGGGCTTTTCGCTGTTCTGCCTCGTTTTCATGGACCCGATGCTGCGGCTGCTGGGGGCCAGCGACAACACCATCGGCTATGCCCGGCAATACCTGGTATTCGTGGTGGTGATCGGCGGCTTCGCCACGTCCATGTCCACCGTGATGTCCTTCATGCTCCGCAACGCCGGCTACGCCCGGGAGGCCGCCTTCGGGCTGGGCCTGGGCGGCGTGATGAACATCGCGCTGGACCCGCTGTTCATGTTCGCGATACTGCCCGACGGCATGCAGGTGATGGGCGCGGGGCTGGCGACGATGCTCTCCAACGTCATCTCCCTCGCCTATTTCACGCTGACCTATCGCCGGGTGCGGGGCGAATCGGTGCTGGACATTCCCCGCCGCCTGCCCCGCATACGCCCCGAATCCCGGCGCAGCCTGCTGGGCATCGGCGTGCCCGCGGCGCTAAGCGTGTTCCTGTTCGATCTGACCAACATCGCGATCAACCGGCTGTCCGCCTCCCACGGGGACATCGAGCTGGCCGCCATAGGCATCGTGCAGAAGGCGGAGCGGCTGCCGCTGAACGTGGGCATCGGCATCTGCCTGGGCATGATCCCGCTGATCGGATACAATTACGCCTCCGGCAACCGGAGGCGCATGCGGGATTTCTTCCTGTGGGCCCGCGTCATGGGCCTGGCGATGTCGGCGGTCAGCGTGCTGCTCTACCGGCTGTTCGCGGGCCAGATCATGCGCGCCTTCATCGCGGACGCGGAGACGGTGCGCCTGGGCACGGCCTTCCTGCGGGCCCGCTGCGTCGCCACGCCCTTCATGTTCCTCAGCTTCAACATGGTCAACTTCATGCAGGCCGTGGACCGGGGCGCGGAATCCTTCTGGCTGCCGGTGATCCGGCAGATCGCGCTGAACATACCGCTGCTGATCGTCATGGACCGGCTGTTCGGCATGATGGGCATCGTATGGACCCAGGCGGTGGCCGACATATTGAACGTGATCATATCCTATATCATCTATTGGCGCGTGATGCGCCGCCTGGATCCCGCCGTTCAGCCAAGGCCCTGAAAGGTCAGGCCTCGTCCGGCTCGTCGGCGGCCTGCTGGCCCCAGATGTACTGCTCCAGCGGCGTCACGCCCGATTCCTCCTGGGGCAGCAGCGCCTTGGAGAACTGGGTCTCGTACAGCTCCCGGTAGACGCCGTTGGCGGCCACCAGCTGGCTGTGCTGGCCGCGCTCCACGATCCGCCCGTCCTTCACCACCAGGATCTCGTCCGCGGCCAGTATCGTGGACAGCCGATGGGCGATCAGTATGCTGGTGCGGCTCTGTATGATGGGATCGATGGCCTCCTGGATGCGCTGCTCGGAGATGGAGTCCAGCGCGGAGGTCGCCTCGTCAAATATGAAGATCGTCGGGTCCTTCAGCAGCACCCGGGCGATGGACAGCCGCTGCTTTTCGCCGCCGGACAGCTTGAGGCCCCGGTTGCCCACCATGGCGTCCAGGCCCTCCGGCTGGTTCTGCACGAAGTCCCATATGTTGGCCTTCCTCAGCGCCGCCTCCATGTCCGCCTCGGTGGCGTCGGGCCGGGCGTACAGCAGGTTGTCGCGGATGGTGCCGTTGAAGAGGTAGGTCTCCTGGCTGACCACGCCCACCTGGGCCCGCAGGAAGGCCAGGTCCAGCTTCCGCACGTCCGTGCCGTCGAAGGTGACCCGGCCCCCGTCCACGTCGTACAGCCGGGGGATCAGGTTGATGATGGTGCTCTTGCCGGAGCCGGAGGGGCCCACGATGGCGATGCTGTGCCCGGACTTCAGCGTGAAGCTCACGTCCTTCAGCACGGGCCGGTCCTTTTCATACCCGAAGATCACGTGTTCAAACTCCAGGTTGCCCTCGGCGCGCGCGGGAACGACGGCGTCGGGGGCGTTTTCGATCTCCACGGGGATGTCGAAGTAGTCGAATATGCGGGTGAACAGCGCCATGGAGCGTATCCAGTCCACCTGTATATTCAGCAGGCTGTTCACCGGCATGTACATCCTGCCCAGCAGCGCCACCAGCACGGTGATATCGCCGATGGTCAGGTCCGCGCCGTTTTTGATCATCAGCAGTCCGCCCACCAGGTAGATCAGCATCGGGCCGATGCTGGTGAATGTGGAGAGTATCACCCGGAACCAGCGGCCCGCCATCCCCTCGCGGATGTTCAGGCGGATCATCCGTCCGTTGGCCTCCTCATAGCGCCGGTACTCGTACTGCTCCTTGCCGAACAGCTTGCTCAGCAGCTGGCCGCTGACGGACAGCGTCTCGTTCAGTATGCCGTTGATCTCGTCGTTGCAGGCCTGGGATTCGTTGGCGAACTTCCAGCGCGTCTTGCCCGCCCGCCGCGTGGGCAGCGTGAACAGCGGCACCACCACGATGCCGATCAGCGCCAGCACCCAGTTCTTGCGGAACATGGCCACCATGGCGATCACCAGCGTGATGGCGTTGGAGAGTATGCTGGTGAAGGTATTGGTGATCACCTGCTGCACGCCGTCGATGTCGCTGGTCATGCGGGTGATGACGTCGCCCTGGTTGTTGGTGGTGAAGAAGCGCTGGGACATCTTTTGCAGATGGGCGTACATCTGGTTGCGCATGTCATAGGTGATGTGCTGGGCGATCCAGGTGTTGATGTAGCTCTCCGCCACGCCGATCAGGTTCGCGCCCAGCGTCACCGCCAGGGACAGCGCGATGTACTTCACCAGCGCGCCGAAATCCAGCTTCACCAGGCCCTCGTCGATGATCTTGCCGGTGAGTATGGAGGGCAGCAGCGTGAAGAACGACGCCGCCGCGATGCACACCAGCACCAGCGCCAGCCGGCCCCTGTAGGGCATCAGATAGGAAAACACCCGCTTCAGCAGCGCGGGCGTCACCTTCGGCTGGTTCGCCTTCTCCTCCTCCGTCATGAATCCCCGGGAAAAATGCCCGCCCGGTCCCCTGCCCTGCGCCATGTGCATGCCTCCCAAAGGGTCCTTTGTTCAATCCACGTCGAATATCCCGCCCTCCAGCGCGTAGGCGATCAGCAGCTTCAGCGCGTTCTCCGCGCCGTCCCGGTGGCTGCGCTCATAGCCGTGGGAGGCATACACGCCCGCGCCGATGAG
>ONHI01000218.1 GCA_900317565.1 uncultured Eubacteriales bacterium | reverse complement strand
ACGGGCGTGTTCCTGAGCGTGGACGAGTACGACTATCTGGAGGTCGTGGACGTGGCGCGCCGGTTCAGCGATCTGGGCTGCGCCATCTATGCCACCGAGGGCACTGCCGAGACCATCGCCACGCTGGGCATCCCCGTCACCGCCATTCCCGGCATCCGGGAGAGCGACCACGCCTTCGAGCTGCTGGAGAGCGGCAAGGTCAACTACATCATCTACACCGGCGCGCTGCTGGACAGCACGATGGAGGACTACATCGCCCTGCACCGCAAGGCCCAGCTGCTCGGCATCGCCTGCCTGACCTCCCTGGACACGGCGCGAGCCCTGGCCGACATCCTGTTGAGCCGCTACAGCCAGCAGAACACCGAGCTGGTGGACATCAACCACATGCGCGCCTCCCACGAGAAGCTGCCCTTCGCCAAGATGCAGGCCACCGGCAACGACTACGTGGTGATCGACAACCTGTCCGGCCACATCACCTGCCCGGAGAGCCTGGCCGTGCGCCTGTGCGAGCAGCACTACGGCGTAGGCGCGGAGGGCATGACGCTGATCGACAAGAGCGACGTGGCCGACGCGAAGATGCGCCAGTACAACCGGGACGGCACCGAGGGCGGCATGGGCGGCAACGCCATCCGCTGCGTGGCCAAGTACCTGTACGACCGGGGTCTGGTGGACAAGACCGACATGACCATTGAGACCGAGGGCGGCGTGAAGAAGCTGCACCTGTACACCCGCTACGGGCGGGTGTCCTCCGTGGCCGTGGACATGGGCCCGGCCTCCTTCGATCCGAAGGATCTGCCCTGCACCCTGCCGAGAGCGCGGGCCGTGAACGTGCCGGCGGAGATCGGCGGCAAGGTCTACGACATCACCTGCGTGTCCATGGGCAACCCCCACTGCGTGGTGTTCACCGACCGGGTGGACCACCTGGACCTGCAAACACTGGGCCCGGTGTTTGAAAACGCGCCGCTGTTCCCCAACCGGGTGAACACGGAGTTCGTGCGGGTCGTCAACCCCACCACGCTGCGCATGCGCTGCTTCGAGCGCGGCAGCGGCGAGACCATGGCCTGCGGCACCGGCGCCTGCGCCGCCGCCGCGGCGGCCATCGAAAACGGCCTGTGCAGGCCGGACGCGGACATCCACGTGCAGGTGCCCGGCGGCAGCCTGCTGGTGCGCTGCGAAGACGGCACCGTCACCCTCACCGGCAGGGTGGAGCAGGTGTTCGAGGCCGAGACAGAATACTAAACAGAAGAGGAAGAGACCGGATTGCCGCGTCGCTTCGCTCCTCGCAATGACGCGGTTGGAAAACACTGAGGAATACTTCTATTTTCATGAAGCCCATCAAGTCCATCCCACGCCATTGCGAGGAAGCCCATAAAATGGGCTGACGTGGCAATCCGGAGCCTCAGCCAATCACTCTAAACTCTTAACTCTAAACTCTCAACTCTCTGTTGTAATCGCTTCCCGCGCCAGCGCCAGCACCTTTTTCAATGCGTCCTCCAGGGGCAGGTCCACGGTGACCCCGGCGGCGCAGTCATGGCCGCCGCCGCCCAGGGGCACGGCGACGTCCCGCGCCACGTTCAGCGGCGCCTTGGTGCGCAGGGAGAACTTCGTGCTCGCAGGGCCGCGCTCCTCCGCCAGCACCGCGATGCGCACGCCCTCGATCTCCTGGAGGTAGTTCACGATGCCCTCCTTGTCCTCCCGCAGGGCCCCGGCCTCCTTCAGCATGTCCTCCGTGATCCGGCTCCAGGCCAGCAGGCCGTCGGGCGAGCGCTCCAGCGCCGCCAGCACCATGCCGAGCAGTTTTGTGCGCCCGGCGCTGCGGGTGCGATAGAGGCGCTCGGTGATCCCCGCCACGTCCACCCCCGCCGCGGCGCAACGCGCCGCCGCCTCGAAGGTCTTGGCGCGGGTATTGGAGTAGTTGAAGTGGCCGCAGTCGGTGGAGATCGCCACGAAGAGGCAGGTGGCCATGTCCTGGCTGAGTTCGACCCCCAGGCCGTCGATCAGGTCCACCACCAGCTCCCCCGCCGCGGCGGCGTTCCCGTCCAGGAAATACACATCCCCGAAGCCGGGATTGGTGTGGTGGTGGTCCAGGGCGGCGCGATCCGGGCAGGCCTCAAAGCGCCTGATGCCCGCCTCGCCCAGCCGGGGCAGCTCCGACACGTCCAGCGCCAGGGCCGTCTTCGGCTCAAAGGGCAGCTTCGCGCCGGGGTCCCGCACCTCGCACGCGCCGGGAAGGCCCGCGTACAGCAGGGGGATCCCCCCCGGCAGACCCACCACGGCCCGCTTGCCCATCGCCCGCAGCGCGTGCCACATGGCCAGGGTCGAGCCCGTCGCGTCGCCGTCCGGGGATTCGTGTCCCAGCAGGATCACGTCCTCCTTGTCCCGCAGCCAGTCCGCCAGCGCCTCAATCGTCACTCGCTTCGTCATGCCTCTGGGTCTCCTTCAACAGTTGGTTGATGTGAGCCGCGTATTCGATGTTGGTGTCCAGTTCAAAAATGATCTCCGGCACGTAGCGCAAATCCACCCGGCGGCCCAGCTCCCGGCGCACAAAGCCGGCGGCCTTTTTCAGCGCCGCCATCATGTCCTTGCGCAGGTCCTCCTCCAGGATGCTGACCCGCACCTTGCAGTAGCGCAGGTCGCGGGTGACCTCGCAGCGCACGATGGACCAGGTGCCGCCGATGCGCGGGTCGTTCAGCTCGTCGCGG
>ONHI01000157.1 GCA_900317565.1 uncultured Eubacteriales bacterium | reverse complement strand
CCAGTCCGCCGCCGGGCCGCCCAGCTGGTCCATCAGGCGGTACAGCCAGGAGAGGTAGACCGCCGACGCCAGCGAAAAGCACAGCGCCACCCACAGCGCACAGCGCAGGTCCCGGGACCGTCGCAGGGTGTTCCAGTTCATCGCAAGCCCTCCCTCCGGCTACGCCTCCGCCCGGAATGGCGCGGCTGCCATCGCTTCCGTTTTCATTATATCAAACATTCCTTCACTTCACAACAACAAAAATGCGAAGGGCAATCTTAGTAATCTGATTACACGCCGGCTATTGTGAAAAAATGGGGCATCTGATATAATAGCAATGATACGATGGGTCCGTGGCAATGGACCCCCGAAGACTAAGGAGATGTGATCTGATATGAAGCTGGGCGTCGTTGGCCTGCCGAACGTGGGCAAGAGCACGCTGTTCAACGCCATCACCTGCGCAGGCGCGCAGGCGGCGAACTATCCCTTCTGCACCATCGAGCCGAACACCGGCGTGGTGGCCGTGCCGGACCACCGGCTGGATGTGCTGGCCGAGATGTACCACCCGGAGAAGTACACCCCCGCCACGCTGGAATTCGTGGACATCGCCGGGCTGGTGAAGGGCGCGAGCCGGGGCGAGGGCCTGGGCAACAAGTTCCTGAGCCACATCCGCGAGGTGGACGCCATCGTGCACGTGGTGCGCTGCTTTGAGGACGACAACGTGATCCACGTGGACGGCAGCGTCGATCCCGCCCGGGACATCGACGTCATCAACACCGAGCTGATCCTGGCCGACATCGAGACCGTCACCAAGCGGGCCGAGCGGGCCGCCGCGATGATGAAGAAGGGCGAGAAGAAGTACGCCGTCGAGGCCGAGGCGGGCAAGCTGCTGCTGGACCACCTGAACGCGGGCAAGCCCGCCCGCACCGCGCCGCTGGACGACGACCAGCAGGCTGTGGTGCGCGACTGGTTCCTGCTGACCAGCAAGAAGGTCATCTACGCCGCCAACATCGGCGAGGAGGACCTGGGCAAGGACGAGAACGCGCTGCCGCTGGTGCAGCCCGTGCGGGACATCGCCGCCCAGGAGGGCGCGGAGGTCCTGGTGATCTGCGCCTCCGCCGAGGAGGAGATCAGCCAGATGGAGCCGGACGAGAAGGCCATGTTCCTGGAGGACATGGGCATCGGCACCTCCGGCCTGGACCGGCTGGTGGTGGTGGGCTACCGGCTGCTGGGGCTGATATCCTTCCTGACCGCCGGGCCCAAGGAGGTCCGCGCCTGGACCATCGTGAACGGCACCAAGGCCCCCCAGGCCGCCGGCAAGATCCACACCGACTTCGAGCGCGGCTTCATACGCGCCGAGATCGTGGCCTATGACGACCTGATCCGCGAGGGCAGCATGAACGCCTGCAAGGAGAAGGGCCTGGTCCGCAGCGAGGGCAAGGAGTACGTCATGAAGGACGGCGACGTGACGCTGTTCAGGTTCAACGTGTAAACCCATGCAGGATCCCATCTACAGCCGTATAGAATCACAGCCCCGCCCGACGCTCACAGCGGCGAGCGGGTTTATATGCCTGGCGGTGGCCGGGCTGTGGGTGTCCACGCTGGCGGAGGTGGCGCTGAACGTCAGCGGCATGGCGCTGCTGAACGCCATCTACTACCTGCCCTTCGTGGGGCTGCCCCTGTTCCTGTACGCCCGCAGGCGGCCGGGGCTGTCGGAGAGCCTGCGCCTCAACCCGCTGCCGGGGCTGTCGGTGCTGTCGCTGGCGCTGCTGGGCCTTCTGAGCGTCTACGCCGCCAGCGCGCTGACCGCGGCCTGGGGCGTGGGGCTGGACGCGCTGGGGCTGCGCGCGCCGGGCGCGACGCCGATGCCCCGAACCGAACGGGAGCTGGCCCTGTCGATACTGACCATGGCGGCCTTTCCGGCGGTGTGCGAGGAGCTGCTGTTCCGGGGCTTCGTGCTGTCCGCCTGGGAGAGCCGTGGCACCGGCTTCGCCATCGCCGTCACCGCGGTGCTTTTCGCGCTGCTCCACGGCAACCTCTACGGCCTGCCGGCCTACCTGCTGGTGGGCGCGGTGGCGGGGTTCGTCACCTTCGCGCTGGATTCCATCTACGCCGGGATCGCCTACCACACCCTCTACAACGCCGCCTGCCTGATACTGCCCTACCTGCTGTCCTCCCAGGACGACACCGTCGCGGAGATGGCCGTCACGGGGCAGCTGCTGTTCTCGATCGTGCTGGACACCGCGGTGGTGCTGGCCCTGATGGCGGCGCTGCTGGCGACGATGCGCCTGCGGGCGCGGAACGCGGGCATCGAGCCCATCCCCCGCATCCGGCGGCCCCTCTCCGACGGGGAGCGGCTGTCGCTGCTGGCGGCGGTGCTGGCGATGCTGGCCACCATGGCGGTGGTGCTGGTGCTCTCCGCCCGGGCCGCCGCGGGCTACGGAGGCGCGCTATGAACGGCGCGATACTCTGCGTGGGCAGGCTGAAGGAAAAGTGGCAGCAGCAGGGCTGCGAGGAATACCTGAAGCGGCTGTCCCGCTACGGCAAATACGAGATCGTCGCCGTGGACGACCAGAAGGACCCGGACAAGCCCAGCGAGGCGCTGATCCGGCAGATCATGGAACGGGAGGGCCAGGCGCTGCTGAAGCACATCAAGCCCACGGACCGCGTGATCTGCCTGTGCATCAAGGCCGACGCGCCGGATTCCGTGGCGCTGTCGAGGAAGCTGGCGGCCTGGTCCGGCGACGGGCGGCGCAACGTGTTCGTCATCGGAGGCAGCAACGGCCTCTCCGACGCGGTGCTGGCCCGGGCGGACGCCAGGCTGTCCTTCTCCAACCTCACCTTCCCCCACGGGCTGATGCGGGTGATCCTGCTGGAGCAGCTCTACCGCGCCGAGCGCATACGCACCGGCGAGCCCTATCACAAGTAAAGCGTCGGGAAAGATTCAACATTATCTATATTGCATGTACGTCATTTCGCGTTTTTGCATCATCTGGATGTAAAAAAACGCGAAATTATTATATTATTGCGTTGACAGTGCATAAAAATGCATTTATAATGATTCTCATAATTCATTTTGATGATGGCATTACCATATTATCAGAATGAAGGCAAAACAGAGGGGGCTTTTATATGAAGAAACTGACCGGCCTGCTGTTGGCGCTGCTGATGCTGTTCAGCCTGACAGCCCTGTCGCCCATCGCCCTGGCGGAGGCGGACGTCGCCGAAGCGGCTGAGACCGCCGCGGAGGGCGAGACCGCGCTGGAGGCGGTCGAGGAGGCGGCGGAGGCCGTGAATGAGACGGTGGAGGAGGCCATCGAGGAGGCGCAGGAGGCCTCCGGCGGCTTCCTGGACGGCGTGGCGAAGGTCAACGATGCCGTCAACGGCGTGGTGTGGGGCGTCCCGGCGCTGATCCTGCTGGCCTTCGTGGGCGTGCTGATGACGGCGCTGACCAAGGTGTTCCAGCTGAGCCACTTCAAGCACTGGATGTCCAAGACCATCGGCGCGGTGTTCCACGATAAGCATGTCACCGGCCACACCGAGGACAAGAGCATCTCCCAGTTCCAGAGCCTCTGCACGGCGCTGGCCGCCACGGTGGGCACCGGCAACATCGTGGGCGTGGCGGGCGCGATCATGGTCGGCGGCCCCGGCGCGGTGTTCTGGATGTGGGTGATCGCCTTCTTCGGCATGATGACCAACTACTCCGAAAACGTGCTGGGCATATTCTACCGCCGCAAGAACAGCCACGGCGAGTGGTCCGGCGGCGCGATGTACTACCTGCGGGACGGCCTGGGCAGCTATAAGGGCTGCAAGGGCATCGGCAAGGTGCTGGCGGCGCTGTTCGCGGCCTTCTGCCTGCTGGCGTCCTTCGGCATCGGCAACATGACCCAGGTCAACTCCATCTCCGGCAACATGCAGACCGCCTTCGGCGTGCCCACCTGGGTCACCGGCGTGTTCGTGATGGTGATGGTGGGCCTGGTAGTCGTCGGCGGCCTGAAGCGCATCGCCGCGGTCACCGAAAAGATCGTGCCCTTCATGGTGATACTGTACATGGTCGGCTCCATCGTGATCTTCTTCACCAACATCGGCCAGATCGGCGCGGTGTTCTCCGCCATCTTCCGCGGCGCGTTCGCGGCCAAGGCGGCCACCGGCGGCATCGTGGGCTACGGCATGAAGCTGGCCATCGAGCAAGGCATGAAGCGCGGCGTGTTCTCCAACGAGGCCGGCCTGGGCTCCTCGGTGATGGTCCACTCCAATTCCAACGTGAAGGAGCCCGTCAAGCAGGGCATGTGGGGCATCTTCGAGGTGTTCGCGGACACCATCGTGGTCTGCACCATGACGGCCTTCTCGGTGCTGTCCTCGGGCCTTGTGAATCTGGAGACCGGCGAGACCGTGGCCGAATACAGCGGCATCGCGCTGACCAAGGCCAACCTTGTCTCCACGGTGTTCTCCATCCGCTTCGGCTGGATCGGCTCGGCGTTCATCGCCATCTCCATCATGCTGTTCGCCTTCTCCACCGTGCTGGGCTGGAGCCACTACGGCACCAAGGCGGCGGAATACCTGCTGGGCGAGAAGCGCACCGTCCCCTATCGCATACTGTTCGTGCTGCTGGTGTTCGGCGGCGCGGTGATGGGCGACAACCTGGCCTGGGATCTGGCCGACACCTTCAACGGCATGATGATGATCCCCAACCTGATCGGCGTCATCGCCCTCTCCGGCGTGGTGGCGAAGATCACCAAGAACTACATCGACCGCACCTTCCACGGCTCCAAGGAGCGGCCCATGTACTCCGCCTTCCCGGATATCCAGAGGGAGCAGGAGAACAGTTGATTTCAAACCCATGCAAAACGTCCCGGCCCTTCAAATCAGGCCGGGACGTTTCTTTTGGAATTATACATGTTTAGGAAAACGGAACGTTTTCCGGGTCGGCGACATCCGCAGGATGGCGTCGACAATCATTTATCTGTAAGGCCATAGGCCTGCAGCATCGCGGCGATGTCCGAGTACAGCGGGCATCCTTCCCGATCGCACATCGGCTTTGCGCCGAACAGTATCTCATCCATCGACATATCCAGCACACAGCTGAGCCTTGCCATCGTGTCCAGTGAGGGTACCTTTTCAGATCGCTCTATATGCCCGATAAATGAAGTGGAGACATTGACCCGCTTTGCCAGCTCCACCTGCGTCAGCCCCAGCTTCCGCCTGCGGCTGAACACGCGCTCGCCAACCGATTCATAGTCGATCACATCAGTCCTTGACATATTTCATCCCCCCATTAGGATTTAAACTATAAAGCGCTTCGGATATAGTGATTATACTCACTATATATTAATTATGCAAGCCTCATATAATGCATATGAGGTGAAAATATGGCCATTTCCTTCCGCCCTATGCGGGACTATATGCAGAATAACCATATATCCTACTATCGCTTAGGCAATGAGGGCATAGACGCCCAAACCCTCCAGCGCGTCCGCCATGATCTACCCGTTACGACGACAACAATCGCAAATCTGTGCAGGATCATGCATTGCCAACCCAGCGACCTGATAGAGTATATCGAAGAAGAAGGCGAAACGTGATCCCGCCTTCTTCTCTTTTTTGGGGAGGCACTGGTTTCCGGGGGAATCGCCTGTTACTCCCTTGGCTCGCCCCCGTGAGGGGGAGAGCTGGCAGCCGGAGGCTGCCTGCTATGGGATACCCAACGAAAAAAGAGAGCCATTCAGTGAATGACTCTCGATGAGATCCGGCGACGACCTACCCTACCGGGCCGTTTCCAG
>ONHI01000025.1 GCA_900317565.1 uncultured Eubacteriales bacterium | reverse complement strand
GAACCGCTGACGGATGACGAGATGCGCGTTATTGAGTATCTCGAACGGCGTGACACACTTTCCCAGGATGAAGTTATGATGGCCGCGAACAATTTAAAACACAGCGGTTTGGGGCTGCAACTCCTGCGGCAGATGGCAAAAAAGAAGGGGGTTGCATATCCGCTGATTTCTACGCGGGATGTTAAGTCACAGATGACCATTGACGGCGCAAAAGCGGCCGTTGCAGATCTCGCGCAGACTTGCGGCGATATCCTCATGGATGAAACCGGCGCGAACGCGGTTCGACGGCTGACGGCAGCGTGGCACAATGCGAAGTATGGCGGCGGTGCTATTGCTGATCCTGATGACTTGCCGGAGGGGACTGTGTACACTGACGAGGCCGATTTTTATAACCGAGTCCTGTCTGTGCCATATGAAACCTTCGCCCGGTTTGCGAATTAGAACGGGGGTGTTATCTTGGTTTTGGTCTTGAACAGCTGCGGACAATTCTTTGACATTCTTGACCAGGTCGGAAACACAGTTGCACGGTTTGACAACTTGGGCGACGCTGGCGCGGCGCTGCGGTATCTGAACGGCGTGACGATGAGTGCGGAGCAAGAAGCGCGGGCGGTTCGAGTGCTTGACAATGCTTCGGCCAACATGCCCGTAAACCTGTAAACGCTGTCAGACGGTCAGAAACGCCGATATTAGCGGATTTGTGGAAGGGTGGAAAATCAACGCACAAACCACAAAAGACGCTGACAGGGGCAAGTCTGGCCGTCTGCGAACGTTTTGTAATGACGCGCAAACAAGGGACGGTGATTTATATGCCGATGGTTGGCGAGGTTTGCGCCAGGATACATAACTTTTTTGAAACTGACCCTGTAACCGGGGCGCGGATGATCTACAAGGGCCGGTATACCATCACGAACGGCGCTATTGCATTTCCTGGGCTTTTGCCTGGTCAGTATTTCCGGGTGTTTGGAAGTGAACTAAATGACGGTGTACACAAACACATGACTGACCAGCTGACTGACGAGACTTTTACCGGCGTGGTGTGGGTGATGAACCCGCCCAGGGAATTTCTTAACCTGTGTGATGAAATAGAATCCTGGGTTGCTGAATATGGCGAGACTGCAAAAGCGCCGTATGTGTCCGAGAACGTCATTAACGTCTATCACTATGAAAAGCGGCACGACGTTTCAGGTTGGTATGACGTATTCAAAGACAGGCTCAAGCCGTTTGTGTGCTTACCTTGAAAACATCATCAGACGCACAGAAACGCCCCTGTAAGCCCGTTTCGCTTCGATGTGTGAAACCCCGCACAAGAGGCAAAACACGGTAATAGGGGCGTTTCCGGCTGTCTGACGCGGTTTAGGTCGTTTCTTCGAGTAATTCCGCTTTGACTTCTTCCCGCAAGGCCATATCTTTTAAAGCGTCGTTCAGCATTGCAAGGCGCTGCGACAAATCCATAACACGGGCAGACAGGCGCGGAAGATCGCGGTCAATTACTTCTCGGTATGTGCTGACGGGATCGGGGCGGTCTACACGGTGCGCGGGAGGCTTTAGCCCTTCGATTGCATCAGCTTCAAGAGCGTAGCGGGCGCGGGCTTTGCTGTATGGTGCAAAATCTCCGGATTCCACGCACTGACGGTAAAGAGTGCGCCCCATTTTGGTCTCCGCAAAGGGCCAACGGCGAACGCTGGGAAGCTGCTTGCGCTCCCGGTCTTGGTGCTTCCCGGCTGCTATCCCAGCGACATAGGCGAGGGCAACCAGAGAATACAGGCCGGCGTTTATGCCGATTACGTCAATAATGTCGATGGCATCACCAACGGCGGCTTCAAGATCGCTTGCGGTTGTGTGTGCTATGGCCTTCATTGCTGCATCATGCGCGGTGGGCTTCTTCGGCTTCATTGTGTTTATCCTCCTTCACGGCTTGGCGGAACGCCTTTTCAATTGTCTTTTGCGCTTCGTTCAGTACGAAATCGACCAAGTAAAAAACCCCGCTTAACTCGGTGGAAATGTTACCAAAGGCACCAGCCGAGACCGAATCAAGCGAATTTCTTGAACTTGAATCAGCCTCACCAATCACCAGCGAAACCAACGCTCTAACGGATAAGAGATAGGATTGCAGATTTTCCACGTCTGCAACGTCGCAAAGAATCATCGGGCTTTCCATCTGTACACTCCCTTTGCAATGAATTACACCAATTTTTGATGCAATACCATTTTACACCAATATTTGATGCAATGTAAATAGACGCAATGCACAAATTTTTGGTGTAAATGCTGTGATATTTTGCACTTGTTTTTGGAGTAAAAACCCGCTATGATAAAGGTATTATAAGGGGGTGAGTATCATTTTTCGATACCGTGTTGATGTGCTGGACGCGCTGCGCAAGGCCGGTTATAACTCAACCAGAATCCGGCACGAAGGGCTTATAAACCAAACAGCCTTGCAAAAGCTGCGCCGGGGAAAAATGATTAGCTGGGCGCAACTTGGGAGGGTTTGCAACCTGCTTGATTGCGAACTGTCTGACCTGATCGAGCGTGTGCCAGGCGAACAGGATGACGGCGAACAGTAACCGGGGGCGGTGATCCTGATAGACAACCATGGCGGTAGCCTGTCAAGGGTTGCCGCCTTTTTTTCGCGTTTAAACATGAGATGAGGGAATTAGGGAAATTAGGGAAATTTCCCTAATAATTTCCCTAACGCGGGTTGATTTCTATTGTTGTTAATTCCTGAATGCCCTGCAAAAAGGCCCATTTTACAGGTATTTTCAAACGTCTATTTACCTCAGTTTATATGTGGTGATAAGTTCGAATCCTCTCACCCAGACCACTTCCCGAAGCCGAAGGGCTTCGGGTTTTCATTTAAAATGGCGGCAACGCTTGACACGCCGCCGCCGATGCTGTACAATGGAGTTGTAGCAGGAAGCGCCCCGCCGTAGTTTAGTGGACTACAGCAAAACGCTCTCGAGTAGTGCCACCTACCCGGGAGCATTTTTCATCTAACGCTTTGAGCCGAAGTAAATCGTCAACGCGAGACTTGCAACGGCAATCAGAGCCATGAACAAGTCAAGGTTCGTCATACCATCACCTCCCGCCTTTTGTATTCAGCGGGAGCGCTTCCGGGCCATCGTCCAGCAAAATTATTATACATCATGCGACAAGACTCGTCAATCTGCCTGTAAATGTATAGACCTGGTTCAGACTGAATGGCTCAATCATAAATGGTGCCTGGTTTTTTGCAATGGTCATGATTATTATCATCAAACGCCTACACACCCGAAGTCCAAACGCTTCGGGTTCTCATTGACATCGTTTGCCCATTCCGATATAATGAATCGAGCCTCTATGCCCCTTTGTGGGTCTCTGCGCCTTTTCATCCCATTCTCATCGGTGGAACAAAGCGGCCGGGGCCGACGTCTCATAATAAACCAAAGACACGGGAGGAAACGGATATGAAGAAGCAGGTTTGGGTTACGATTGCAATGGTGCTGGTACTGATGCTCGGATGCGTGGGCGTCGTCCATGCGGAGCTCTACCCACCCCACGGCGAAGGGCAGATCGGCCTGGACGCCGTGGTGCTGTGCGAAAAGCTGACCGTGCGCAAGGAGCCCAGCGCCTCCTCCAAGGCGGTGGATTCGCTGGAATACGGCCGGACCGTCGCCGTGTATGAGCAGTCGAACGGTTGGGCGAAGATCTTTGTCTCGGACGACGTGGACGCCGAGCCCGCGGGCTGGGTGAACGCGGAGTACCTGGCCATCGATCCCGCCTGGTACCGCACGGACGGAAAGACCGCGGTCTACGCCTGGAACAGCACGTCGGCCCCCAAGGTCGCCCTGCTGGACGACGACACCGTGCTGCCCGTCCTGCGGCAGGAGGGCGATTGGATCATCGTCAGCCTGCGCGGCGCGGTCGGCTTTATCAGGCTGTGACGCGCATCGCGCTCCCCATTCCATATCACACCCCGCCGTCCCCCTCCGGGACGGCGGCTTTTTTTGCCCCCGCCCCTTCGGCGGCCTCCGGCGCGCGCAGAAACCCTCCCCCGCGCCGTTGTAATTTCCCATGAAATATGATATGATATTATTAGATATATAGACGCATCGGGGGGAACCATGTCCTTTTTCAGCTTTGCCGAGGGGGCGGGGATGTTCGATTCCACGCCCATCGAGAACCTGTTTCTGATGGAATACCTGCCGGCGGCCCCGGAGGGCTTCCTGCGTGTATACCTGTATGCCCGCATGCTGGCGCTGCACCCGGAGCTGGGCGGCGACCTGGAGGACACGGCCAGGGCGCTGCACATGGAGGCGGACGAGGTCTACGCCGCCTTCGCCTACTGGGAGCGGCAGGGCCTGGTGCGGCGGCTGAGCGACCGTCCCCCCACCTATGAGCTGCTGCCCGTGCGGGCGGAGGCCATCGCCTCCGTCAATCCCATGGAGCGGGACTACTACGCCTACCGGGATTTCAACGCCTCGCTGCAGGCGCTGTTCGGGCCGAAGCTGATCGAATCCCACGAATACCGCATGGCCAACGAATGGCTGAACGTGATGGGCTACGACCAGGCCGCCGTGCTGCGGCTGGTGGAGTTCGGCATCAGCCGCTCCCGCAGCAAGCAACCCAGCCCCGCCTCCGTGTTCAAGCGCATGGACAAGCTGGCTGTGGCCTGGGCGGACCGGGGCTGCCGCACCGTCGAGGACGTGGAGCGGGCCATCGCCCAGGAGGAGAACGTCTATCCCGTGGCCCAGGCGGTGCTGAAGCGCTTCTCGCTGCGCCGGGAGCCCACCATGGACGAGCTGGACTGCGCCAAGCGTTGGGTGGGCGAATGGCACTACACCCAGGAGCAGATCCTGGAGGCCTGCGCCGAGACCACCAAGTCCTCCAAGCCCTCCTTCGCCTATCTGGACGCGGTGCTGAAATCCCGCCGGGACGACAGGAGCGCCTATTGGGCGGAATTGTCCGAGGTGCTCCGGGAGCTGGACGCCAAGCAGGCCACGCCCTCGCCGGACCTGCTGGAGCGCTATGCCAGGCTGCGGGAGGCCGGGTTCGAGCCCGGCACCATCCGGCTGGCCGCAATCCAGTGCCGCCGCCGCAAGCAGACCACGCTGAAATACGTGGAATGGATGCTGGAGCAGTGGGAAAAGGAGGGCATCTACACCCAGCAGGCCGCCGAGGCCTACATCGGGGACCTGGAGCGCAAGACGGTGCCCGTGCGGGCGCTGCTGGAGAAGTGCGGCCTGGACCGCCGCCCCACGAAGAACGACCTGGCGCTGTACGAGCGCTGGAAGACCGAGCACGACGGGGCCGTGATCGAATACGCCGCCGAGTGCGCCCGGGACATGCAGGTGCCCATGAAGTACATGGACAAGCTGCTGAACGGCTGGCGCGACGAGGGCGTGCGCACCGTGGAGGACGCGAAGGCCCGCCACGAGGCCGTCCGGCAGAGCCGCGCCGCGACGGGCGGACAGCCGGGCCAGAGCGCGAACCCCGCGCTGAACTACGCCCAGCGGGAGTACCGGGACGAGGACTTCGGGGACGACTTCTACGTGAACCTGGATGAATACGGCGAAGGAGGCGACGGCAAATGACGCGCTCGGAACACATTCGCGCGCTGCTGGAGGAATACGCCCACCAGCGGGCCCGGAACGAGGCCGACCAGGCACGCCGCCTGGAGCAGGCCTGCGCGCTGGAGCCGGAGATCGCCGAGCTGCGGGCCAGCAACGTCGAGCTCGCCTTCGGGGCCATGCGCAGCATACTGAACCAGTCCAGCGCCGAGACCCGCGCCGCCCTCGCCCGGGACATGAAGCGCCAGGGCCAGGCCAACAACGCCCGCATCCGGGCGCTGCTGGTGCGCGCCGGCCTGCCGGAGGACGCGCTGGAGCCCCGCTACCGCTGCCCCGTCTGCCGGGATACCGGCTACGTGGGCGAGGCGCCGTCCCGCTTCTGCGAGTGCTTCGAGGCGCGGCTGCGGCTGCGCCAGTATGAGGACGGCAGCATGGCCGGGCTGGACGAGCAGAATTTCGACCGCTTCGACGCCGCCATCGCCCCGGAGGCGGACGGCCAGCGGGACCGGCTGGTCAAATCCCGGGCGCTGTGCGAGCGCTACGCCGACAGCTTTCCCGATACCGAGCGCCGCAACCTGCTGTTCACCGGCGCGGGCGGCCTGGGCAAGACCTTCCTGCTGAACTGCGTGTTCGAGCGGGTGACCGCCCGGGGCTTCTCCGCCGTGCGCATCACCGCCTTCCGGCTGTTCGAGGCCATGCGCCAGCAGCACATGGGCAACGACGACAAGTACGACGGCTTCTCCTCGCTGATCGAGGTGCCGCTGCTGCTGATCGACGACCTGGGCACCGAGCCGATGATGCGCAATATCACCGTGGAATACCTGTTCACGCTGCTGAACGAGCGCAACGCCGCCAAGCGCCACACCGTGGTCGCCACCAACCTCACGCCGGTGCAGATCCAGGAGCGCTACGGCGAGCGCGTGGCCTCCCGGCTGCTGGACAAGACGCTGTGCGCGCCGGTGCTGTTCAGGGGAAAGGATCTGAGGAGCCTGTGAGCGAGACCTTCGAGGCGGTGTTCGCCTTCCTGGACGGGCTGGGCATCCCCTATCGCGCCATCGAGCACGCCCCGGCCTTCACCATGGCCGACTGCGCCGCGCTGGACGCGGCACTGGGCGCGTTGACGGTGAAGAACATCTTCCTGACCACGAAGAACCGCAAGCGCTGCTATCTGTGCATCACCCGGCCGGACGCCCGCTTCCACACCGCGGACATCTCCCGCCAGGTGGGCTCGTCGCGGCTCAGCTTCGCGCCGGAGGAGATGCTGTTCGACCGGCTGCGCTGCCACGGCGGCTCCGCCAGCCCCATGGGGCTGATCTTCCCCGAGGCCAAGGGCGTGGGCCTGATCGTGGACGCGGCGCTGCGCCGGATGCCGGTCCTCGCCTTCCATCCCTGCGACAACACCCGGACGCTGGCCATGACCGCGGGGGACTTCTTCGACAGGTTCCTGCCCGCCGTGGGAGCCGAGGCGATGGACGTGGAGATACACGATTTTGGGGGGATTGAGAATTGACCGACCATTCCTCATTCCTAATTCCTCATTCCCAATTTCTCATTCCTCCCGCAACCTTTCCGCGCTTGATATCTTTACCTTCCCCGGATATACTCTTGCGGTGCGCCGGGCGACAAGCGCATCCGGCGCGATTATCCTGACGACAGGAGTGTGAGAACATGGTTGGACAAGACGCTTACGCCCGCGCGAGACGGTCGGGCTTAAAGGAATATCATGCGCGCATGCAGCGGCGGGAGAGCCCCTTTTTGCCGGTGCTGGAGGAGATCGAGGAGCGGCTGAACGCGCTGAGCCACGTGCCGCTGGGCCTGCACCAGATCCCACTGAGCAAGGTGGTGGGCACGGCCTCCAAGGGCCGGACCAACGCCTTCGCGGCGAACTTCATGCCCATACTGGACCCCGGCTGCGAATTCGCCACGAAGTGGGGCGTGCTGTACGAGGGCATCGTGGAGCAGGGCCTGAACCAGCCGGTGAAGGTGCTGGAATACCTGAACCGCTATTACCTGGTGGAGGGCAACAAGCGGGTCAGCGTGATGAAGTTTTTGAACTCCGTCTCCATCGAGGCGGAGGTCACCCGGGTGATGCCCCGGCGCACCGACGACCCGGAAAACGTGATGTACTTCGAGTTCCTGCCCTTCTACAACGACACCCAGATCAACTACCTGTGGTTCTCCAAGCCCGGCAGCTACGCCAGGCTGTACGAGCTGACCGGCAAGAAGCCCGGCGAGCGCTGGACCAGCGAGGAGCGCAGCGACTTCCTGGCCGCCTACATGCGCTTCCGCAACGAATACAAGACCCGCGAGGCCGCCAGCGACCGGGGCAAGCTGCCCGCCACCACCGGCGACGCCTTCCTGATCTACCTGGAGGCCTGCGGCTATGCCGACGCGCCGAAGAAGTTCGAGCCCCAGCTGCGCAGCGAGGTCAAGGCGCTGTGGGGCGAGTTCGAGAAGGACAAGGAGGCCGAAAACGTCGCGCTGATCATGAAGCCCGACGAGTTGAAGCAGAACTCCAAGGGCTCCAGCCTGCTGAACACCCTGTTCGGCCCCAACAGCGTGAAGGTGGCCTTCATGTACACCCGCCAGCCCAGCCAGTCCGGCTGGACCTACTGGCACGACCTGGGCCGGGTGAACCTGGAAAACGCCATGGGCAACCGGGTCAAGACCACGGTGTGCGTGTGCGAGGACCCGGCGACCTATGAGAGCGAGCTGGAGCGGCTGATCGCCGAGGGCAACGACCTGATCTTCACCACCTCGCCGGTGCTGCTGTCCGCCTCGATGAAGGCCTCGGTGAAGCACCCCGGCGCGCGGATACTGAACTGCTCGCTGCTGGCCAGCTGGCAGCGGGTGCGCTCCTACTACCTGCGCATCTACGAGGTCAAGTTCCTGATCGGCATGATCGCCGGGGCGCTGACCGAAAACGACCTGGTGGGCTACATCGGGGATTATCCCATCGCCGGCGTGGCCGCCAGCATCAACGCCTTCGCCCTCGGCGCGCGGATGGTCAACCCCCGGGTGAAGGTCAAGCTGGCCTGGTCCACCCGCAGGGATTACGACCCGGAGAATCCCTTCGGCGACGAGAGGGTGGAGATCATATCCAGCCGCGACGTCGGCGCGCCCAGCCATCACGCCGTGGAATACGGCCTGTACGCCCAGCGGGACGGCAAGAAGGACAGCATCGCCATACCGGTGCTGGACTGGAGCCGCATCTATGAATTCCTGACCCGCAGCGTGCTGAACGGCAACTGGAAGGAGGACGGCGTCGGCTGGTGGAGCTGGTGAAGGAGCACATCCGCGAGGGCGTGTTCTGGCCCTTCGAGAGCATCATCCGCGACCAGGCCGGCGAGATCCGCTGCCCCGTGGACAGCAGGCTGACCCCCGCGGAGGTCATCTCCATGGATTGGCTGGTGGACAACGTGGTGGGCGGCTTCCCCGCGCTGGACGAGCTGAAGGACGAGGCCAAGGCGCTGGTGGAGCTCCAGGGCATCCGGGAGATCAACCTGCCCACCGCCTCGTCGTTCAGCTGGAAGGCGGAGGAGAATTGAGGGGTTAGGGATTAGGCATTAGGCAGTAGGCAGTAGGCATTAGGCAGTAGGCATTAGGGGAACCGGGGAACCAGGGATTAGGGATTAGGGATCAGGGACTTGATCACAAAGGATGTGCGGGCCATGAAGATACTGGTGCTGGCCGATACGGCGGACAAGGCGCTGTGGGACTATCTGGACCGGCGGCTGCTGGAGGGCGTGGAGCTGGTGCTGTCCTGCGGCGATCTGCCCGCGGAGTACCTGTCCTTCCTGACCTGCTTCACCCACGCGCCGATCTACTATGTCCACGGCAACCACGACACGGGCTACGACACCAAGCCGCCCGAGGGCTGCGAGTGCGTGGACGACGATATCGTGGTGTTCAACGGCGTGCGCATACTGGGCCTGGGCGGCAGCATGCGCTATCGCCCGAACCAGCCCTATATGTTCAATGAAAAGGAGATGGCCCGCCGGGTGCGCAAGCTGCGCCGCAAGCTGCGCAAGCACAAGGGCTTCGACATACTGCTGGCCCACGCCCCGGCGCTGGGCGTCGGCGACATGGAGGACCTGCCCCACCGGGGCTTCCAGGTGTTCCTGGACCTGATGGACCGCTATAAGCCCCGCTATCTGGTCCACGGCCACGTGCACCAGGAGTACAGCGCGCTCGGCTTCGCCCGGGAGCGCAAGTACGGCGACACCACCGTGATCAACGCCTACAAGCGCTATTACATCGACTATTAAGGAGGCCGCCATGCCCCTCAAGCCCTACAAGACGCTGATTCAGGAAGCCCAGGACGAATTCATCGTGAACAAATCCCGGTTCATAGGCCACGGCCGCCCCTGCGAAACGGAGGAGCAGGCCCTGGCCTTTTTGGCGCAGATGCGCGCGAAGTACAAGGACGCCACCCACAACTGCTACGCCTACATCATCGGGCCGAACATGGGCATCATGCGCTATTCCGACGACGGCGAGCCGGGCGGCACCGCGGGCATGCCCATCATCGAGGTGATGAAGGCCCGGGGCGTCACCAACGCCGCCGTGGTGGTGACCCGCTATTTCGGCGGGATACTGCTGGGCGCGGGCGGGCTGGTGCGGGCCTATTCCCAGGGCGCGGCGACGGCGCTGAAGGCCTGCGGCGTGGGCGTGATGCACCCCACGGCAAGGTATCTGATGGAGATCGGCTATCCGATGCTGAACCGCATGGATTTCTTTTTGAAGGACGAGCCGGTGCAGGTGGAGGACAAGACCTTCACCAGCGTGATCACCTACACGCTGGTGGTGCGCTGCGCCGACGAGGCGGGCTTCCTGGCGCGGCTGACCAACATGTCCGAGGGCACGGTCCAGCCGCTGCGCTATGAGGAGCTGTACCTGCCCTGGCCGGAGGAGGACGCCCCATGAGGCTGCACACCGTGCCCGCCGGGGTCGGGCCGACGCCGCTGGAGAAGTACCTGCGCCGGGCCTGGCCGCTGATGCCGGGCCGGGTGCTGCGGGACGCGCTGAAGAAGCGGGACGTGAAGCTGAACGGCGCGCGCGTCGGCGCGGACGCGGCGGTGAAGGGCGGCGACGAGCTGGCGCTGTACATCCCGGACAGCTGGCTCGCGCCGGAGCCGGAGGTGCTCTTTTCCGACGACAGGCTGATCGTGGCGGTGAAGCCCCAGGGGCTGCCGGTGGACGCGGACCGGGACGGCGTCGGCGCGGACACGCTGCTGACCCGGCTGCAGGGCCGCTGGCCCGGGGCGCGGCTGTGCCACAGGCTGGACGCCCAGACGGGCGGCATCGTGCTGGCCGCCGCGGACGAGGCCGTCTGGCAGCAGGCCTTCGAGGCCTTCCGGGACCACCGCGGCGTCACGAAGCGCTACGCGGCGCTGGCCTTCGGGCGGTTCGAGCGCCCCGAGGGCACGCTCAGCGCCTGGCTGGTCAAGGACGCCCGCAGGGGCGACGTGCGCGTGCTGCACCGCGACGCCCCCGGCGCGAAGCCCATCACCACCCGCTATCGCGCGGGCGGGGAGGTCGCCCCGGGGCTGTACCGCGTCGCGCTGGAGCCGGTCACCGGCCGCACCCACCAGCTGCGCGCCCACATGGCCGACTTCGGCCACCCGCTGCTGGGCGACGACCACTATGGCGACCGCGCCGCCAACCGCTGCTTCCCCGGCGCGAAGCTCTGCCTGTGGCACGAGGCGCTGTATGTGTCCAGGGACAGCCCGCTGGTCGATTACCGGGGCCGGCGCTTCGAAGCGCCGGCGCCGGAGTGGATTTGAGGGAACAGGCATTAGGCAATAGGCATCAGGCATTAGTCGAAATGCGTGAGAATAGCCTCTTTCTCTGATATCCATTTTGCTTTTCCTACTCCCTACTCCCTATTCCCTACTCCCTAAATTCCCCTGGAGGTAACCGCATGACCATACCCATCCGTCTCCTCGCCTCCGACGTGGACGGCACGATACTGCCCCGGGGCGGGGCGATATCGTCAGCCACGCGCCGGGCGGTCGCCCGCTGCAAGGCGCGGGGCATACCCTTCGTGATCGTCAGCGGGCGCTGGATCGGCGCGCTGGGGGATGTGATCCGCCAGGCGGGCACCGAGGACCAGCCCGTCATCATCGTCAACGGCAGCGCGGTGCTGGGCCCGGACGGCGGGGTGCTCTACGAGCGCTTCATGGAGCCGGAGCATGTGGCCCGGGTCTACGACACGCTGCGCCGCTTCGACGTGCAGATCAACAGCTATGTGCCCAACGGCCTGTACTGCCTGAACACCGGGGCGCTGAAGCGGCCCTCGTCGATGCTGTCGGGCTACATGGGCACGGGGCGGCTGGTGGTGAACGACAGGGCGGCCTTCGAGGCGGAGGCCCTGGACCGGGTCTACAAGCTGGAGGGCCTGACCGAGGACGCCGCCATGATGGCCGAGCTGCGCGCGGCGCTCCGCGAGACCGGTGCGCTGGTGACCCACTCCTCCCCGCGGAACGTGGAACTGATGTCCCCGGGCATGGGCAAGGCGGCGGCGCTGCGCTGGCTGGCGGGGCGACTGGGCATCGGGCTGGAGGACTGCATGGCCTTCGGCGACAACGCCAACGACCTGGACCTGCTCACGGCGGTGGGCTGGCCCGTGGCGGTGGGCAACGCCACCGACGAGGTCAAGGCCATCGCCCGCATCGTCACGGACGCCGACGTCGACGACGGCGTGGCGAAGGTGATATTCCGGCAGGTATTGGAGGAGGATATGCCATGATGCACATCGTGCTGGTCAACCCGGAGATTCCCCAGAACACGGGCAACATCGCCCGCACCTGCGCCGCCACGGGGGCGAAGCTGCACCTGATCGAGCCGCTGGGCTTCGAGCTGAGCGACAAGTACCTGAAGCGGGCGGGGCTGGACTACTGGCACATGATGACCTACGAGGTCCATCCCAGCTGGGAGGCCTTCCGGGAGGCCTGTCCCGACGCCAACCTGTGGTTCGCCACCACCAAGGCGCCCCGGGACTACTGCGCCGCCGAATACGGCCCGGACGACTTCCTGGTGTTCGGGCGGGAGACGAAGGGCCTGGACGAGGACCTGCTGGCGAACAATTACGGGCGCTGCGTGCGCATCCCCATGCGGCCCGACGCCCGCTCGCTGAACCTGTCCAACTCCGTGGCGATACTGCTCTACGAGGCCCTGCGCCAGCAGGATTTCCCGAGCCTCTCCGGGCAGGGCCACCTGCACCACACCGAGCCCGCAGGCGGGGAATGGAAGGATTACATCTGACGCAAACCGGCGCAGTCCCAAGGACTGCGCCGATTTGCACCGCATTACTGTGAAAGCCGCCAAAGCGCCCGCAGCCGCACGTCCCGGGCGAGGCGATCGCTGGCCCGGGCATAGAGCCTTTGGGCCTGCTGCACGCTGACGCCCATCTCCCGGGCCGCCTGGCGATAGCTTCGCCCCTCCAGCTTGCACAGCCGCACCACCTGGCGCTGGCCCGCCTCCGGCAGGCGCTCCACCGCCTCGCGCACGCCCCGCCGCAGCTCCTCCAGCAGCAGCGCCGCGTCCACGCCGGGCAGAGTGTCGTCCGCCAACCGGTCCCGGGCGCTCAGATCGCCGTCCCGGGATGGCTCCAGCAGCCGATCCAGCGATTGCGCCCCGGTATCCGGGCGCAGGGGGCGGCCATCATGGAGCCCCAGCGCCCGGTTGAACTCATTCTGGATGCACCATCGGGCCCAGCTCGCCCACGTCTTCCGCGCAGCGGGATCATAGCTGTCCGCCGCCCGCATCAGGCCGATGAACCCCGCCTGGGTCAGATCCTCCGTCGATACCGCCCGGTCGAGCGCGCACATCCCCGCGTAGCGCCGCGCCAGCGAGGCCAGCAGCCCCCTGTTCTGCGCGATGATCTCCTCGTACATCTCCTCGCCTCCCCATTTTTGTCGAATGAACGTTCGATAAATATTATACCGGAGTTCGCGCGCCGCTTCAACCGTTTGGGGAAAGGATGACGAAATTGACGAAAGCGGCGGGCGTATGCAGGCTACAATTTTGGTTTGGAAGGCAAGCCGCCCTTTGCTTGGGAAACGACCTCTTCCGTCATTTGCTGCGCAAATGCCACCTTCCCCTGAAGGGGAAGGCAGGAGATCCGCAGGCGCGAGAAGCGGCGCCGCCTTTCATTGACATCGGGTCGCCGGGTATGCTATATTGATAACAGTTTGATGGAGAGGAAGGATTGGGCATGAAGAAGCTATGGCTCATCCGGGCAATGGCGCTGACGCTGTGCCTGGCAGTGGCGGGGCTGCCCGGCATCGCCGAGGAGGCGCTGACGGATTGGGTGGACGCGCCGGTGGAGGAGAACGTGGAATTCGAGCTGGCCGCCGCACCCGCGGAGCCTGTCGAAGCGGAGATCATAACAGAGGTCATGGCGGAGGAGGGCGCCGCGCCGGAGGCGAACCCGGCGGAAGGCCAGAGCGCGGAAAACGCCGCCGGAGAGGCTTCCACAGCGGAAAACGCCGCCCCGGAGCAGCCCGAAGCGACGCCCGAAGCGCTGCTGTTTGACAAGACCTTTTCGGTCAAGACCGACGCCTGGGAAGATGTGAACCTCGCCCGGGCAGAGGGCTTCACAAAGGTTTTCGCCAAGGTAAAGCAGAAACTGACGCTGAAAGGCGTGCTGATCGAAGGCGTCCCGGCCCGGCAGGCCGACCTGCTGGCCGCCTTCAATCTGAAGCCCACCGGCGAGGTCGCCGTCGAGGACGGCGCGGCGCTGAATGTGGACGTGGCCGCCTTCTGCTTCAACAAGGGCGACACCCGCAAGCTGAAGCTGAGCTACAACGGCGAAGCGCTGAAGGGCAAGCAGGCCGCCTGGAGCAGCGACAACCCCAAGGTGGCCAAGGTGAGCGCCTCCGGCAAGATCACCGCCAAGAAAAAGGGCAAGGCCACCATCACCGCCAGCTACGCGGGCGAGACCGTCCGCTGCCAGGTGCAGGTGACCGACCTGGTCTACCCCAAGTCGGTGAAGCTCAGCGCCACCCGGCTGACCGTCTCGGTGAACAACACGGCCAAGCTGAAGGCCAAGGTCTCCCCGAAGAACGCCGATTATCCCGAGGTCACCTGGACCACCTCCGACAAGAAGGTGGTCACCGTGGACGAGAACGGCAAGCTGAAGGGCATCAAGGCGGGCAAGGCCACCGTCACCGCTACCACGGGCAACGGCAAGAGCGCCAGCTGCTCCGTGACGGTGGAGCACGTGCCGACCAAGGCCGTGGATTTCAAGCAGCTCTACATCACCATGAACCCCGGCGGCAGCTTCAGCACCGAGGCGCAGCTGACCCCCGCCGACGCCTCCCAGCGCAAGCTGAGCTATAAATCCAGCAACAAGAAGGTGGCGACGGTGGATTCGGACGGCGTCATCACCGCCGTGGGCTGCGGCGCCGCCACCATCACCGTGAAGGTGAAGGGCAACAAATCCGTCAAGAACACCTGCAAGGTGTGCGTGATCGAGCCGGACGCCGCCCGGATGGCGGGCCTGGTGATCGGCATCAACCCCGGCCACCAGATCACGACCGACATGACGCTGTATCCCCTCGCCCCCGGCTCCAGCGAGAAGGGCAAGGGCGTCAAGACCGGGGCCTGCGGCAAGTGGACCCGGGTGAACGAATACGAGACCAACCTGCAGATCGGGCTGAAGCTGGCCAAGCTGCTGACCAAGGCCGGGGCCACGGTGGTCATCACCCGCACCAGCAACGACGTGATGCTCACCAACATACAGCGCGCCCAGATGCTGAACAAGGCCAAGGTGGACGTGGCGCTGCAGCTGCACTGCAACAGCATCAGCAACCAGAGCGCCGAGGGCTGCAGCGGCTACATACGCACCACCGGCGATTGGGTGGCCGAGAGCCGCGCGCTGTCCGACGCGCTGACCAAGGCCATCAGCAAGAAGACCGGCTGCGTCAACCTGGGCGTGATGGTCTACAACCACTACATGAGCCTGAACTGGACCACCACCCCGTCGGTGCTGCTGGAGATGGGCTACATCTCCAACTACAAGGAGGACAAGCTGCTGGCCAGCGACGCCTACCGCACCAAGATGGCCAAGGGCATCATGCAGGGCCTGTGCGACTATTTCGGAAGGTAAATGGGCATAAAGGCAGCCCCGCCGCGATCCCGCGACGGGGCTGTTCAATTGGCAGATCCTTCGCTGCGCTCAGGATGACAGGCAAATCCGTATCACCTTCCCGAGCATCGGCATATCCCCGATAAAACCGAACAGACGGCTTTTACCAGCCCAGCACCAGTGCGGCGTCGAAGCCCATCTCCTCCTGGACCAGGTCGAAGATCTCCCACAGCCGGGCGCTGTCGGCGTCCTCCAGGCGATAGGTCTGGTCGGTCTCCATGTCGGTGATGTAGGGGCAGCCGTCGGTGGCCACGGCAAAATCATAGATCGTGCCGTCCTCCAGCATGCAGAACAGCGAGCTGTTCATCGTGCAGTTCTCCAGCTCCGCCTTGTGCTTGCCCGCCCGCAGCAGCATGGCCTCCAGCTCCTGCAGGGTCTCGTCGTCGTTCACGGTCTGCTCGGCGCGATGGCCGTCGTAATCCTCGTAGATCATGATGACCTCGGTCAGCTTGCCCTCGGCCAGCGCGGCGCACGCCGTCGCCATCAGCGCCGCCAGCAGCAGCGCGCATATGATTTTCCTCATGCTTATCCCTTCTCTCCGGTATTTCGCTGCCTGTATTATACACGCCCCCCGCCCGGGAATCAATCGAAGGCCGGCAAGTGTCAACGAAACATCAGGTTCGCGTCATAATTCGGATTTGACACCCGTGGCCGCAGATGCTATCATAGTATCCGGCACTTTATCAGAAGCGAGGGAGACACATGGAACTGCAAGGCATGTATCAATCGCTGGGGATCAGCCCGGCGGTGTATCAATACGGGGAAGGGGTGCTGGCGGATCTGAAGGCGCGCTTCGCGGCGGTGGACGCCGTGGCGGAGTACAACCAGGCGAAGGTGATCGCCGCCATGCAGAAGCACCGGGTCAGCGCGCCCTGCTTCGCGGCCACCACCGGCTACGGCTATGACGACGTGGGCCGGGACACGCTGGAGAAGGTCTACGCCGACATATTCCACACCGAGGCGGCGCTGGTGCGCCCGCAGATCACCTGCGGCACCCACGCGCTGGCCGTGGCACTGTCCGCCAACCTGCTGCCCGGGGACGAGCTGCTCAGCCCGGTGGGCCGACCCTACGACACGCTGGAGGAGGTCATCGGCATCCGGGAGTCAAGGTGCTCCCTGCGGGAATACGGCGTCTCCTACCGCCAGGTGGACCTGACGGCGGAGGGCGGCTTCGACTGGGAGGGCATACGCGCCGCCATCAACGACAAAACGAAGCTGGTGACGATCCAGCGCAGCAAGGGCTACGCCACCCGGCCCACCTTCTCCGTCAAGCAGATCGGCGAGCTGGTGAAGTTCATCAAGTCCGTCAAGCCCGGGCTGAACGTGATGGTGGACAACTGCTACGGCGAATTCGTGGAGACCATCGAGCCCTCGGACCTGGGCGCGGACATGGTGGTGGGCTCGCTGATCAAGAACCCCGGCGGCGGGCTGGCCCCCATCGGCGGCTACATCTGCGGCACCGAGGCCTGCGTGTCCCGCTGCGCCTTCCGGCTGAGCGCCCCCGGCCTGGGCCAGGAGGTCGGCGCGAACCTGGGCATCATGCCCGCCTTCTACCAGGGGCTGTTCCTGGCCCCGACGGTGGTCGCCGGGGCGCTGAAGGGCGCGATATTCGCCGCGAACTGCTATGAGCGGCTGGGCTTCAAGGTGGTGCCCACCGGCGGCGAGGACCGCCACGACATCATACAGGCCGTGGAGCTGGGCTCCCCCGAGGCCATGCGGGCCTTCTGCCACGGCATACAGGCCGCCGCGCCGGTGGACAGCTATGTGCTGCCGGAGCCCTGGCCCATGCCCGGCTACGACACAGACGTGATCATGGCCGCGGGCGCGTTCGTGCAGGGCAGCTCCATCGAGCTGAGCGCCGACGGCCCCATCCGCCCGCCCTATGCCGTGTACTTCCAGGGCGGCCTGACCTGGTATCACGCCAAGCTGGGCATACTGATGAGCCTGCAAAAGCTGGCGGAGGCGGGGCTGGCGAAGCTGCCGTAATACTAAGCTCAATCTAAAAGTGAACATATGCGGAGCAGGTTTTTCGTTCTGCCTAAGCAGAGCGGAGGGAGGCGATGCAGCGCATCGTTGACCGCAGCGAGGCAAAGGCAGGGCGGAAAAGATGCCCGCAGATGGTTGCAATTTAGATTGAGATTAGTATAAGAATAGTCCGGGGCGGCATCCCATGGGATGCCGCCCCGGATTCGTCTGCGTGGCTCAGCCCCTGTACTTGAGCGTCGCCCAATAGTTGAGGGCCACCTTCTTCGCACACTTCTTCAGGTTGATGTTGGTGTCGTTCACGGTGCTGCCCGTGAAGGTGACCTTGAAGGTGGTCACCGTCTTGCCGCTGGTCCTGACCTTCACGTTGTTCACCCTGCCGTCGACCACCAGCTTGTAGTCCTTCTTCGTGCTGGTCCGCGCGCCGATCTCCACGTCCAGATAGTTGAGTTTCTCCGTGACGCTGCGGCTGGGGCGGTTGAACACCAGGTAGAATTCCGCCACGACCTTCTTGGGGCTGACGATCTCCACCGACTTCAGCGCCAGCTTGAACACGTCCTTGCCCGCGGAGGCGATGGAGGGCTTGGCGTTGATCTTGTCCAGCTTGTTCTTCTTGACCGTCACCTTCAGCTTGGCCTTCAACGTGCCCATCGTGGCGGTGATGGTGGCCTTGCCCGCCTTTTGGGCGGTCATGACGCCCTCCTTCACGGAGATGACCTTTTTGTTGGAGCTCTTGAAGGTCACCTTCGTAAAGTCGATGGCGTCGGCCGACGGATCCGCGTTCAGCAGCGTCGTCAGGTCCTTCTGCATGCCGACATAGGTGGTCATCGACGTCTTGTCGAAGTACAGCCGCGTGGGGTCATAGCTGGACACCACGGTCAGGTGCAGTATGTAAGATGCGCCGTCGGCGGACTGCATTACGATCTGCGCCTCGCCGGGAGCCACCGCCGTGACGATCGCGCGGGTGTAGAGCGCCCCGTTGTAGACATATACGTCCTCGGCGAGGCTCGCCACCGCCGAATTGGTGCTGGCGTAGCTCGCGCCGCCCCGCAGGGCAACACTGTTGCCCGAAAGCTGGGCCATGTACACCGTCAGCGTCTTGCCCACCAGCACCGTGGCAGAGCAGTCCTCCCAGATGTTGAGCAGCTCATAATCATCCGCCCGTCCGATCACCAGCGCCTGGGCCGGCAGCGCCGCGCCCAGCAGCAACGTCAGCGCCAGCACGAACACCAGCGCGCGCCTGAACATACCCTTCATGATTCCTCTCCTCCCTCGCGTCCATATGATTTGCCTGTATCACCAGTATACCCGCAGGGCATCCCTGTGTCAATGACGTATCCGGGGCCATAAAAGTTCCATGCGGGCCACGAAAAGCCGGGCGGCGCAACATTGCGCCGCCCGGCATAGGTTTGTAGGTTTAGATTTCGGGCACCAGCAGGCCGTAGCTGCCGTCGTTGCGGCGGTACAGCACGCACATCGAATCGGTCTCGGCGTTCAGGAACAGGAAGAAGTTGTGGCCCAGCAGCTCCATCTGGGTGATGGCATCATCCACATCCATGGGCTTGACGGCAAACTTCTTGGTGCGCACGACGTCGAAGTTGACCTCCTCGTAGACCGGCTCCACGACCTCCTCCGGCGCTTCCGGCTTGGGATCGCGCAGGTGCTTGCCCATCTTGGTGCGATAGCGGCGGATCTGGCTCTCCAGCTTGTCCACCGCGCGATCAATGGACAGGTACATGTCGTTGGAATTCTCCTCGGCGCGCAGGATCAGGCCGTCCACGCTGACGGTGATCTCGGCGATGTTCCGGCCGCCGCGCTGCTGGCGGAAGCGGATAAGTGCCTCGGCATCCCTGCTGAAATAGCGATCCAGCTTGCCCAGCTTCTTTTCTGCCCGGGCTTTCAGGCTGTCGGACACGACCTCCTTGCCTACATAGACGTACTTCATTTTCATCGCTCCTTTGCTAAAGAGTTAAATAATATATTCTGCGTCTTCCGCGTTTTTCCTGCCTGTCCGGGAACTTTTTTTAAATTTATGTTGATTTATGGGTTCAGCGGCGTGATCGAGGCGACGATGGCGTCCGCCGTCGCCCCCAGGGGCGAGGCGTACACCGCCAGTATGTACCCGGGATAGGCCGGATGGAAGAACGCCGCGCCGCGATAGTCCTCCTCCGGGCGCTCGAACAGCGCGACGGGCAGGCCGTTCAGCGTCGCCGCCGCCACGTTCACGCAGCCCAGGGCCTCGAAGCTGGCGCAGAGGTCCCGCGGGGTGGAAATCGCGCCCGCGTTCATCCAGCTCACCGCCACGGCCTGCGTTCCGTCCACGCCGCACGCGCGGTAGAACAGCCCCGCCGCGACCTGGGCCTCGGTGACCTTGGCATAAGCCCAGTCGGCGGGCAGGTACAGCTTAAAGCCGTCCTCGAAGTCCACCCACGCGCCGTCGTATCCGGCCTGCGCCGGATCGAACGCCGCGCCGGACCGTTCGCCGTCCACAGCTTCCGCGCCCGTCCCCGCCTCGACGGCTTCCACCTCCGCGACAACCGCCGCATCGGACGCTTCCGCCTCCGCGGCGGGCGCGTCCTGCGCGGCTTCCTCGGCGACGCCCGCCGGAACGAGCGCCAGCGCCAGCAGCAGGGCTGCGATCCATAAACGCCTCATTGCGCATCTCCTCCCCGTATCCGCACCGGATCAGACCCAGTTTTCGACGGTCAGACCTTCGACGCGGTCAAACTCCCTTGTGTTGTTCGTTATCAGCGTAAGCCCCAGCGCCCGGGCATGGGCGGCGATCAGCAGGTCGTTTGCGCCGATCAGCTGTCCCCTGCGCGTCAGGTCCGCGCGGATGGAGCCGTATTCCCGGGCAGCGTTCGCGTCGAAGGGAACCACCTCGATGTGGGACAGGAAGGTCATCAGCGCCAGCCGGTTCTGTGCCGGCCTGGAGCTGTTGTACGCCCCGAACTCCAATTCAGCCATCGTGATGGAGGATATGCACATGTCCTCCGGCGCGTACTGCATGAACCGCCGCAGCACGCTCTCGGGGCGGTTGTTCTTGGCATACGCGATGATGTTTGTGTCGAGCATGTACTTCATAGCGTCGGCCGCTCCTGTACCGGCAGATCGTCCGCACCGCCCGACAGGAAGTCCTCGGTGAACATGTCCAGCCCCTGCAGCATCGGCGCCCAGGGGTCGTCCTTCGGCATCAGTATGACCACATTCCCGATGCGGTTCACCAGCACCTCGTCGTGTTCAAACCGGCAATCCCTCGGCAGGCGCACCGCCTGGCTGCCTCCGTTGGCAAATACCTTGGCCACTTCCATGTCGCTCACCTCCAACACCAGTATATACTAAAGTATATACTTTCGTCAAGGGGAATATGCGCCTATTCCTGCTGTCGGGATTCTGACGCGGGCGGCGACCTCTTCCGACCTCGCTACGCTCGGCCACCTTCCCCCTAGAGGGGAAGACTCGTGCAATCCGCGGGCAGCATGTATGCTGTCCCTACGGGGATTGCCGTCCGCTATTCCTACTCCTACTCCCTACTCCCTACTCCCTATTCCCTACTCCCTATTCCCTCGGTTCCCCGTCCCTCGGTTCCCCGTTTCCCGTTGCCTGCTCCCCCGTCCCCTGCTGCCCCGCGCGCTACCGGTCCGGCGCGCGGCCTTGCGCTTCACGGGGGCCTCCTTCTCGAAGCGCACCTCGGGGCCGTTCTTGGCGGCCTCCACCAGGAACACGGAAAAGCGGCGTATGCCGTCCATGAACCGGGCCGACTTCGCCGCCCGGGCGTCCTCGTCCCGCTGGCCGGCCATGTCGCTCAGGAACTTCTCCCACTTGCCGGTGGTCACGGCGGAGGCGATCTGCTCCGGCACCACGGCGATCAGCTGGCGGCCCTTCTCGGTGGACACGATGGTCTTGCCCTTGCGGCGGGCATAGCCCACCTCGATCAGCCGCTCGATGGTGGCGGCGCGGGTGGCGGGCGTGCCCAGGCCGGAGGACTTCATCTGCTCCCGCAGGGTCTCGTCCTCGATGTCCCGCCCGGCGTTCTCCATCAGGTTCAGTATCGACGCGTCGGTGTGGGGCGCGGGGGGCTTGGTCTGGCACTTCTTCACCGTCGCCCTCTGCACCCTGCGCCCGTCGCCCACCGCCAGCTTCGGCAGCGGCGGCTCCTTCTCCTCGGGCTTGTCGCCCCGGTACAGCGCCCGCCAGCCCTCGCTGAGCGGCATCGCGCCGGTGGACTTGAAGTCGTGCTCCCCCACCCGGGTGACGATCCGCGCGGACTCGTACTCATAGCTGGGATAGTGGGCCGCGATCAGCCGCCGCGCGATCATGTCGAACAGCAGCGCCTCGTCCCGGCTCAGCGCGGAGGACACCGCGGTCTTCTCCGTGGGCACGATGGCGTGGTGGTCGCTGATCTTGGAATTGTCGTAGAAGCGCTTGGAATGAAGGTTCCAGTTCAGCAGGGGCGACTCCACGAACTCGCCGTAGGCCGGGGGCAGCTTCTTCAGCGTGGCCGCGATCTTCGGCTTCATGTCGTCGGGCAGATAGCGACTGTCCGTGCGGGGATAGGTGATCAGCTTGTGGGTCTCGTACAGCGATTGGGCCAGCTTCAGCGTCTTGTCCGCCGAGTAGCCCAGCCGCTTGTTGGCCTCCCGCTGGAGGCTGGTCAGGTCGTACAGCTGGGGCGGCGGCACCTGCTTGCGCTCCAGCCTGCTCTCCGTGACCGCGCCCTCCTTCCCCGCCACGGCCTCGCGCACGGCCTTGGCCGCGGCCTCGTCGTCGCAGCGGGTGTCCTTCGTCTTCGGGTTGACCCAGAGGCCCTCGTAATCCCCGAAGTTGGCGCGGATCTCCCAATAGTCCCTGGGGACGAAGTGCTCGATCTCCAGGTCCCGCTTCACGATCAGGTTCAGCGTGGGCGTCTGCACCCGGCCCACGGACAGGTGGGCGTTGTAGGCCAGCGAAAAGGCCCGGGAGGCGTTCATGCCCACCAGCCAGTCGGCCTCGCTGCGGCAGCGGGCGCTCTCGTACAGCGAATCGTAATAGGCCGCGGGCTTCAGCTCGGCAAAGCCCTGGCGTATGGCGGCGTCGGTCATCGAGGATATCCACAGCCGCTCCACCGGCTTTTTGCAGCCCGCCTTCTGGTAGATGTAGCGGAAGATCAGCTCGCCCTCCCGGGCGGAGTCCGTGGCGCAGATCAGGCTGTCGATCCCGCCGTCCAGCATCAGCCCCTTGACCACGGCGAACTGGTCCTTGGTTCCCGGCAGCACCTTCAGCGGGATGCGCTCGGGCAGCATCGGCAGCTCCGCCATGCTCCACTTGGCCCAGCGCGGGTCCGTCTCCCCCGGCTCGCACAGCGAAACCAGGTGGCCGATGGCCCAGGTGACGACGTATTGCTCCCCGACGAGACAGCCCTCGCCCCGGGCCTTCACGCCCAGCACCCGGGCGATGTCCCTGGCCACGGAGGGCTTCTCGGCGACGATCAGCTTCTTGGACATTTGGTTGCTCCTGTATGGAATGATGGTATGGGCCGTTTCAAACGCGACCACCGGCCGGGCCGGTGGTCGCGATATCATCTGTTACCTTCCGTACTTCTCCACCTTGTAGCTCTCGCCGAAGGTCTCCACGGTGGCCTTTTTGATGCGCTGCTCCTGCACGGGGCGATCCTGGAAGCCGGTGGGGGTGCCGGCGATGCCGTCCACCACGTCCATGCCCTCGGTGACCCTGCCGAAGGCGGCGTAATCGCCGTCCAGATGGGGCGCGTCCGCGTGCATGATGAAGAACTGGCTGCCGGCGGAGTTGGGCAGCATGCTGCGGGCCATGGACAGCACGCCGCGGCTGTGCTTCAGGTTGTTCTGCCTGAAGCCGTTGCGGGCGAACTCGCCCTTGATGGCATAGCCCGGGCCGCCCATGCCGGTGCCCTGGGGATCGCCGCCCTGGATCATGAAGCCGGGGATGACGCGATGAAAGATCAGGCCGTCATAGAAGCCGGACTGGACCAGGCTGACGAAGTTCGCCACGGTGTTCGGCGCGATCTCGGGATACAGCTCCGCCTTGATGACGCCGCCGTTCTCCATTTCGATGGTGACGATGGGATTGCTCATGGTGATTACCTCCGATGTCGTTTATTTCGCTTTCGCCGCGTCGGCGAGCCGCATCAGCTCGCGCTCGGCCTCGATCTCCACGGGATAGGGATATTGCCGCGCCAGGGCGTCGAAGCGCTGCGCCACGGTCCTCGCCTTCCCGGCGTCGTCGTCGCGCAGCAGCGCCAGCGCGTATTCGGTGCGCAGCACCGAGGGCTGGCCCTTCAGCGCCTTCATGGCCCTGCGCTGGGCCTTGTCCAGCAGCGCGTCCACGGCCTCGGGCCGGTTCGGGCCCACCAGCTCGCAGTAGAGCCGCTCGCTCTTCAACAGCGCCATATACACGCCCGGGGTCGCGCCGGGATCGGCCAGTATGTCGGCCATCAGCGCGTCGGCCTCGGCGAAGCGGCGCTCGTCCATCAGGCGGCTGGACGCGAACACGGCCAGCGACGCGATCATCCCGTTGTCCATGCCCGCCCTGTCCGGCACCGCGAACCACTCCGCCGGCATGTCCTTCAGCCGCGTGCCCCGGCTGGTCAGGGCGCTCATCTTCATCTGGATCCAGAAGGCCCGCCGCGCGGCGGGGTCCCGGCGCAGGTCGATGGCGTTCCGGCCGTCGTTGTTGACCAGGTTCAGCTTCAGCGGAATGCCGTTGGCCACGGCGAAGCCCACGCCGATGATGCCCAGCACGCTCAGCAGCGTCCGGGCCAGCGCGTGCCCCGGCAGCGCCAGGTAAAGCGCAAAGCACACCGCCGCGCAGGCCAGGTTCATCAGCGAGCCGCCCAGGTTGTACAGCGTCACGGGAAAATCCGAATCCGGCTCCCCCGGCGGCTCCATCAGGCACTGGCCGCCGGTACCCGCCAGGCTGAAGCGGCAAAAGCGCAGCCCGGAGGCGTCCTCCAGCCACATCAGGCTGAATATGCGGTAGGACACGAGGCGATAGCCCGTCAGCCGCCCGAAGAACCAGTGGCCCGCCTCGTGCACCGCGATCTGCACCGCCATGGCGGCGTAGAAGCTCACCAGCATCAGCGCCAGCGTCGCAAGCTCCCGCGCCAGGGAGGCGTCCTCCGGCAGCACGGCGCGCATGCCGCGGACCATGACGATGCCCGCCGCCGCGCCGATGAGCACATAGATCAGCGCGGCCGCCCAATTGCCCAGCTTCTTCATCGCACTTCGCTTCCCGTCAGTTCATCTTCTCCAGCGGGTACTCCACGCCGTGGGTGTCCACGCTGATGGTCTTGATCGCCTGCTCCTCCAACGGCCGGTCGTAGGCGTCTGTGGCGGTGGCGGCGATGGCGTCCACGTATTCGATGCCCTCGATCACCTGGCCGAAGGCGGCGTACTGGCCGTCCAGATAAGGCGCGTCGGCGTGCATGATGAAGAACTGGCTGCCTGCGGTATCGGGTTTTGACGTCCGGGCCATGGACAACACGCCCCGGGTGTGGGACAGGCTGTTTTCAAAGCCGTTGGCGTCGAATTCGCCCTTGATGGTGTAGCCCGGGCCGCCCATGCCGGTGCCGATGGGGTCGCCGCCCTGGATCATGAAGCCCGCTATCACCCGATGGAAGATCAGGCCGTCGTAGAAGCCCGAATTCGCCAGGTCGATGAAGTTCGCCACGGTGTTCGGCGCGATGTCCGGATACAGCTCCGCCACGATCACGCCGCCGTTCTCCAGCTCGATGGTGGCGATGGGATACTGCGCCTCCTCGCCCAGCGCGGCCATGCCCCACAGCGCCAGTAGCGCGACGAGGATTGCGATGATGAGCCTTTTCATCAGTATTTCCCCTTTGTTGAGTGTGGAGAGCCTTTATTGAGAGGGGAGAGTGGAGTTGAAGTTACCGGCTGTCGCGCGGCTTTGTCTTCCCCTTGGGGATCGAAGGCCTGGCGAGTAATACGAGCGTCAGGTGGATCCCGGCGAAATTGCTTGGAATTTTGTCGGAAGACGAAAGAGGTCCCCGATCGATGCCTCGGGCGCTCTTATCAGGTCTGAGGCGCAAGTCGATATGAACAGGGACCTCTTCCGGCACTTCGTGCCACCTTCCCCAAAGGGGAAGGCTGTGCTACTCCTGCGCCACCGTTCTTCTGGTTCCTGGTTCCTGGTTCCTGGTCCCTAATCCCTAGTCCCTAGTCCCTAGTCCCTAATCCCTGGTCCCTAATCCCTGGTCCCTAATCCCTGGTCCCTAATCCCTGGTCCCTAATCCCTAGTCCCTAGTCCCTAATCCCTAGTCCCTAATCCCTAGTCCCTAGTCCCTAATCCCTAGTCCCTAATCCCTAATCCCTGGTCCCCCTAATGCCTACTGCCTGATGCCTGATGCCTTACTTCCTCTCCATCGTCACCGGGTCGTCGTACTCCACGTCGAAGGTCTCGACGCGGACGGAGGCGATGACCTGGCGGGTGAGGGGCAGGTAGGTGCTGTCGGTGGGCTGGGAGGCGATGGCGTCCAGCACGGCGAGGCTCTGCTCGTCGGCGATGGTGCCGAAGGCGGCATAGCGCCCGTCGTACTCGGGATAGCTGCCCTGCATGATGAAGAACTGGCTGCCCGCGGTATCGAAGCCGCTCTGCCGCGCCATCGATATGGCCCCGCGCATGTGGGAGATGCTGTTCTCCACGCCGTTTTCGGAGAATTCCCCCTTGATGGCGTAGCCGGGGTCGCCGGTGCCGTCGTTGTTGGGATCGCCGCCCTGTATGAACACGCCCGCCACGATGCGATAGAACTGCAGGCCGTCGTAAAAGCCCCGGTTCGCCAGGTGGATGAAGTTGTTCACGGTGTTGGGGGCCTGTTCGGGAAACAGCGTAAAGCGCATCTGGCCGCCGTCCTGCATGGTGATGGTGGCCACCGGGTTGGGCTTCGGCTCCTCCGGTTGCTTGGGCTCGGTCAGCTTCAGCAGCAGTATCAGCCCCACGCCCAACAGCAGCGCGCCGATGACGGCCGCCGCGATGACGCGCCGCTTGTCGCTGAAAAAACCGCCCGTCCTACGCTTTGCCATGTTCAAATCGCCTCGGTGAATCATTATCCGGGACCGGGCGGCGACCTCTTCCGGCTTCGCTTCGCTTGGCCACCTTCCCCTGAAGGGGAAGGCTCAGTCGCCCCTGCCGGAAAGCGGCGCTTCCGCCGCATCCCCAGTCCCCGGTTTCCCTAATGCCTAATGCCTAATGCCTAATCCCTAATCCCTAATCCCTAATCCCTAATCCCTAAAATAACTTCTCTCTTCCTCTGCACCATCTCGTCCACGCGCCGGATGTACTCCTCGATGTTGCGCACATTGGGGGCGCGCTCGATGCGCAGCGCGCGGTCGAACAGCCACTTCGTGATCGCGCCCGCACCGAGGGCCAGCACGCTCACGGTCTCCTCCATGTTGCCGATGTTGTAGAGGCAGGCCTTGCCGGGCCTGGCGTAGCCCACGTTCTCCAGGTTCCCGGCCATGTACTTTTGCCGGTACAGGTAATAGGGCCGCCAGCCGTCCGCCATGAGCTGCTCCCGGGCCATGGCGATCATCTGGGCCGCGTCGTCCCGGGTGACCTGGGTGTGGCCGCCGGCGACGGTCAGCTGCTCGTGCAGCCGGCTGGAGCGCTTGATGGCCAGGGAGTGCACCGTCACGCTGTCCGGCGCGAGCGCGCGCACCACCTCCAGCGTGTGGGCGAAATCCGCCACGCCCTCCCCGGGCAGGGCGGCGATGATGTCCATGTTGATGTCGTCAAAGCCCAGCGACCGGGCCAGCGCATAGGCGGCTATGGTATCCGCGCCTGTGTGCGCCCTGCCGATGCGGCGCAGCGTCTCGTCGGAGAAGGTCTGGGGGTTGACGGAGATCCGCCCCACGCCCCTGTCCCGGAGCATGCGCAGCTTCTCCTCGTCGATGGTGTCCGGCCTGCCCGCCTCCACGGTCCACTCCACCGCGCCCGGGAAGGCCTCCTGGGCCGCGGCCAGTATGCGCTCCAGGTCGGCGCAGGGTATGGCCGTGGGCGTGCCGCCGCCGACGTAGCCCGCCCGCAGCGTCATGCCCGCCTCGGCCATCAGATCGCGGCACAGCGCGATCTCCCGCAGCAGCGCCGCCACGTAGGGCTCGACCTGCCGCCCGTCGCCGATCTCCCCGGAGGAGAAGGAGCAATAGGAGCAGCGGGTCCTGCAGAAGGGGATGCCGATGTACAGGTCGAACTGGCCCGGCGCGGCCTCGCGGATGCCCCGCTGCATTTCGGCGATGTCGCCCAGCAGCACCGCCCGGTCCGGGGCCACGTCGAAGGCCTCGGTCATGTGCCGCACGGCCTGCTCCGGCGTCATGCCCGCCTCCAGCGCCTCCTGCAACAGCCGCGTGGGCCGTATGCCGGTGAGGCTGCCCCAGGGCAGCGTCATGCCCGTCAGTCGCTTGACCAGGTTGTACAGCGCCAGCTTCACCTGGCGCTTGCGCGCGCGCTTGACCTCCACCGGCGTACCGGCGAAGGCGGGCTGGGACAGCTCCGCCGACTGGCTCTCGCAGCGCCACAGGTCGGTCCACTTGCCGTCCGCGTCGGTGAAGCGGTGCTCGAACAGCCTGTCTTCCGGCGCGAGCGCCTGCCCCGGCTCGGCCAGGGCGATCTGCACGTCCCCGTAAAACAGCCGCAGCACGTCGCCTAAATCGGAGAAGAACTGCGGCGCGTCAGTGCGAAGGTAGATCATAAGCTGTACCGCGCCCTTTCCTCGCCGATGGTGGTCGCCCCGCCGTGACCGGGATACACCCGCACCCCGCCGGGCAGCGCGAACAGCGCCTTCAGCGAGCGCGCCATGTCCGCGGGGCTGCCGCCGTGCAGGTCCAGCCTGCCGTAGCCGCAGCAGAACAGCGTGTCGCCGCTGAACAGCGCGCCCTCGTCCTCCAGGTACAGGCAGACGGAGCCCTTTGAGTGGCCCGGCGTGGGAATGATTGCAAAGTCCAGCCCGCAAACGGCCAGCCGCTCCCCGAAGGGCTCGGCGGCGATCTCCGGGCCGTCCATCTCCGTAACGCCCATCAGCCCGGCATAGCCGTTCAGATTGGCGTCGTTCAGCATCTCCATGTCCCCGGCGGCGGCGTACACCGGCGCGCCGAAATCCGCGGCCATCTCGCCCGCCGCGCGGATGTGGTCGAAATGGCCGTGGGTCAGCAGTATCGCGCCCACGCGCCTGTTCCCCACGGCCCGCTTCAGCTTGGGATATTCGTCCCCCGGGTCCACGACCACGCAGTCGCCCCGCCCCGGGGCGGCGACGATGTAGGCGTTCTCCTGGATCATGCCGCAGAGAACGGGGGTGATTTGGATGCCCATATCAGCACCTCCGGGATGGGATCAAAAATTCTTCCTGCTGTCCAGCAATATGGTCACCGGGCCGTCGTTGAGCAGGCTGACCTGCATGTGGGTGCGGAAGCGGCCGGTCTGCACCGGTATGCCCTTTTCCTCGATCATGGCCTTGACCCGCTCGCAAAGCGGCTCCGCCACCTCGGGCCGGGCGGCCTGTATGAAGTCGGGCCTGCGGCCGTGGCGGGCGTCGGCCAGCAGCGTGAACTGGCTGACCAGCAGCACCGAGCCGCCCACGTCCTTCAGGGACAGGTTCATCTTGTCGTTCTCGTCCTCGAACACCCGCAGCCCCGCGATCTTCTCGGCGCAGTATCTGGCGTCGGCCTCGGTGTCGCCCTCCTGGGCCCCCAGCAGCACCATGAAGCCGGCCTCGATGCTGCCGACCAGCTCCCCGCCGACCTCCACCTTCGCGTGGGTGACCTTTTGGATTACGCAGCGCATTCTATTTCCTCCTATCCGTTCATCCTGCTGACCTCGATGATGTCCGGCCACTTGTTCAGCTCGCGTATGATCTTGGCCAGCTGCTGGGTGGACTTGATGATCAGGGACACGTGGAATATGAAGGTATTGTCCTTGAGGGTGTGGGCGGAGATGGCGCTGACGGGCACCTCCATCGAGGCAAACAGCACCGAAAGCTCCGCCAGCAGGCCGGTGCGGTTGTAGCAGATGATGCGCACCTCGGCCTCGTAGGTGCCGGAGGAATCCTTGTCCTCCCATTCCACCTCGATCAGCCGGTCCTGCTCCACGCTGGGGTCCTTCAGGCTGACGCAGTCGGCGCGATGCACCGAGACGCCGCGCCCGCGGGTGATATAGCCGATGATCTTGTCCCCGGGCAGCGGGGAGCAGCACTTGGCGAAGCGCACCAGCATGCCGCTCTCGCCCTTGACGATCACGCCATTGGAGCTGCTGGTGGCCTGGCGGCGCGGCGGCTCCTCGGGCCTTTGCTCGGGCAGCGGCGGGGCGACGTCCTCCGGCTTCTGGGTCTTCTTGTATTCGTCCACCAGCCGGTTCAGCACCTGCACGGTGCTCAGCCCGCCGAAGCCCACCATGGCGCACACGTCGTCATAGCTCTGCACGGAATAGCGCTTGTACAGCGTCTCCACCAGCTCCGGCTTTGACAGCTGGGACATGCTGTAGCCCAGGCGCTTGGCCTCGCGCTCCAGCAGCTCCCGGCCGTGGAGTATGTTCTCCTCCCGCTGCTCCTTCTTCAGCCAGGCCCTTATCTTGGCCTTGGCCTCGCTGGTCTTGACGATGTTCAGCCAGTCGCGGCTGGGGCCGTGGGAGGACGAGGAGGTCATGACCTCCACGAAATCGCCGGTCTGCAGCTGGTGGGCCAGCGGCACGATGCGCCCGTTCACCTTCGCGCCGATGCAGCGGTTGCCCACGGCGGAGTGGATGCGATAGGCGAAGTCCAGCGGCGTCGCGCCCCGGGGCAGCGACACCACGTCGCCCCTGGGCGTGAACACGAACACCTCGTCGGCGAACAGGTCGAACTTCAACAGCTCGCTGAAATCGCCGGGGTCCTTGGCGTCGGACTGCCAGTCCAGTATGCGCCGCAGCCAGCTGAGCTTGGTGTCCAGCTCGTCGGCGGCCTTGCCCTCCTTGTAGCGCCAGTGGGCCGCGATGCCGTATTCGGCGGTGCGGTGCATTTCGAAGGTGCGGATCTGCACCTCGAAGGGACGGCCCTGGTTCACCACGGTGGTGTGCAGCGACTGATACATGTTGGCCTTGGGCATGGAGATGTAGTCCTTGAACCGGCCCGGCACCTGGGGCCAGATGGTGTGCACGATGCCCAGCGCGAAATAGCAGTCCTGCTTGGTGTTCACCAGCACGCGCACGGCGATCAGGTCCATGATCTGGTCGAAGGCCTTGTTCTGGGTCTTCATCTTCTTGTAGATGGAATAGAAGTGCTTCGGCCTGCCGTCGATCTCGCACTTGATGCCCGCCTCGCTGAGCCGGGCCTTCAATTCCTGGGTCACCTGGGCGATCAGCTGCTCGCGCTCCTCCCGCTTCATGCCCACCAGGCGCACCAGCTCGTAATAGCCCTCGGGGTCGATGTAGCGCAGGGACAGGTCCTCCAGCTCCCACTTGACGGTGTATACGCCCAGCCGGTGGGCCAGCGGCGCGTAGATGTCCAGCGTCTCCCGGGCGATGGGCACCTGGCGCTCGGGCTTTTGGTATTTCAGGGTGCGCATGTTGTGCAGCCGGTCGGCCAGCTTGATCAGCACCACCCGGATGTCCTTGGCCATGGCCAGGAACATCTTGCGCAGGGTCTCGGCCTGGGCCTCCTCCCGGTTGGCGAAGTTGAGCTGGCTCAGCTTGGTGACGCCGTCCACCAGCAGGGCGACCTCCTCGCCGAACTGCTCGCGCATCACGTCCAGCGTGCAGCCCTCCACGTCCTCCACGCAGTCGTGGAGCAGCCCCGCCGCGATGGTGGTGGCGTCCAGCATCAGGTCGGTGAGTATGACCGCCACGGCGCAGGGATGGCTGAAATAGGGATCGCCGGACTTGCGCACCTGGTTGGCGTGCGCCCTCTCGGCGAACTCATATGCCCGCTGCACCAGGTCCATGTCGTCGTCCGGATGGTATTTCCGGATGCGCGCGATCAGCTCTTCCGGGCCGATATAGGGACGCACAGTGTTTTCAGACATCGCTGCTCCTCCTCGCTTGATGATAACCGGTCAAAGCCCATTCTTCCAGCCCTGCATGGCGCGCCACACGGCGCTGTCCTCCGGGCTGGCCTTCGCCCGCTGGCTGCGGCTGAGCAAAACGCCCCCGCCCTCCAGGGTCATGTCGAACACGCCCATGTCCGCCATGGCCAGCAGCGACGCCGCCGCGGCGACCTCGCAGAGCCCGGCCTCCTCCGCCGTCATGCGGCACAGCTGCCACAGCGTGCGGCACCAGGCGGGGCGGCGAAGCACCCGCATCAGCGCCCTGTAGACCTGGCGCATCTGCTCCACGTCCGGCAGCTGGCGCAGCCAGCCCGGATCGTCCGGCAGGCGGCGGATATCGATGCCGGCCTTCCCGGCCAGCCATTCCCGGGGCACGCCCGCCAGCACCAGCCGGCGGTAGCCCCTCGGAATGTCCCCCGACGCGGGGCACACGCAGATCGCGTTGAAGGCCCGGGGATCGTCGGGCAGCCTGCCGAAGTACAGATCCGGCGGGCACGCCTCCGCCCGGCGCAGCAGCCGTCCGGCGCAGGCGATGTCCGAGGTCACGACCAGCGTGCCCTGGGGCCTCTCCGTCAGCCATGCCGCCAGCGCTTCGACATCGATTTCGGGGATGTCGCCGCCGGAGGGGGCTATTTTTTTATTATAGAATATCTCTGTTAAGAATTCGCATAGCAGGGCCGGTTCATCGGGAAGTTTTGCGGCCAGACGCGCGAATACGTCCGCATCCGCCAGCGCGCGCACCTCCAATTGAGGCTCCGTGCGGCCCATGTAGCTGTTCAGCTTGGGCACGAACAGCGCGTCCACGCCGCCGGACAGCTCGCCCGCGCGATGGCCCTCCCGGAAGGCGATGCCCCCCAGCCGGTGCCCGCCCTGGGCCAGCGTCAGCTTCAGATGCGCGCCGTCAGCCCCCACGGCCCTGGCCTCCACCACCGCGGCGGACGCCCGGAACAGCGGCGCGGGATTGCCGAAGCCCGTGGGCTGCATGGCCTCCAGCGCCTGTATGAAGCCCGGGGTGACGGCCCCGAAGTCCAGCTCGCCGTCGTACTGCTGCGCGGGCACATAGGCCATGGGGTCGGCGTTGGCCCACAGCCAGGCGTCCAGCGCCTCGCGGAAGCCCTCCAGCTTTTCCGGCAGCAGCGTCAGCCCCGCCGCCTGCTTGTGGCCGCCGAACTTCTCCAGCCATCCGGCGCAGCCCGTCAGCGCGGCGTGTATGTCCACGCCCTCGATGCTGCGGCAGGAGCCGGTGAGCTTCTCCCCCTGGTCGGCCAGCAGCACCACCGGATAATTGTACTTCTCCACCAGCCGGGAGGCGGCCAGCCCGATCACCCCGGGGTTCCAGTCCGTCCCGGCCAGCACCAGCGCCCGGTGGGCGGCGAAGTCGAAGTCCGACAGCTGCGCCTCGGCCTCGGCCAGTATGCGCTGCTCCACTTCCTTGCGGCGGCTGTTCTCAGCCTCCAGCTCGGCGGCCTCCGCCATGGCGCGGCCGGGATCGGTCTCCACGACCAGCCTCAGGGAGCGCTCCGCGGAGCCCAGCCGCCCGCCCGCGTTCAGCCGCGGGGCCAGCTGGAAGGCGATGGCGGTGGCGGTGATCCGCTTGCCGGAGAGCCCCGCCGCGTCGATCAGCGCGGCGATGCCGGTGCGGGGGGCAGCGTTCATGGCGTCCAGCCCCAGGCGCACGATGGCCCGGTTCTCCCCGGTAAGGGACACCACGTCCGCCACCGTGGCCAGCGCGGCCACGTCCGCCCACTTCATGGCAGTGTCCCGGCCCGCCAGCGCCCAGGCCAGCTTCCAGGCCACCCCCGCGCCGCACAGGTACGGGAAGGGATAGCCCCCCAGCAGCGGATTGACCACCGGGCAGTCGGGCAGCGCGTCGGCGGGCTCGTGGTGGTCCGTGACGATCACGTCCAGCCCCAGTTCCCTCGCCAGCGCCACCAGCGCCACGCTGGTCACGCCGCAGTCCACCGTCACCAGCAGCCGCGCCCAGCCCGCGATCTCCCGTATCGCGCCCTCGTTCAAGCCGTAGCCCTCGCTGTGGCGGGAGGGCAGGTACACCCGCGCGTCGCCACCCAGGGCCATCAGCGTCCGGGAGAGTATCGCCGAGGCGCAGACGCCGTCCACGTCATAGTCGCCGTAGACGCATATGACCTCGCCCGCCTCCAGCGCCGCCCGCAGCCGCGCCGCGGCCTGATCCATGCCGTGCAGGGCCAGCGGGTCCAGCAGGTCCCCCTCCCCGGGGTCCAGGAAGGCCCGCGCCGCCTCGGCGGAGGCGATCCCCCGCCCGATCAGCAGCCGGTGCAGCGCCTCGGGCATGTCGGGGGGACAGGGAAAGGGGATCTCGTCGGCGGGGTTTCGGAGGGTGTAGCGGAGCATAGATACCTCACTGTGTCCATTTTCTGTAAAGAAGAATTAGGAACCGGCTCGCGTCGATTCCTAATTCAGGGTGTTGTATTCGATTAGGCCTTCTTCGCCTTGTTCTGCGCCAGCTTCTTGTCCCAGATGGCCCAGATCTGACCGCTCAGCAGCACGGAGGAGTAGGTACCGGCCAGCATGCCGATCAGCAGCGGGAACGCGAACTCCTTGATGGAGGACACGCCGAAGATGTACAGGCACACCAGTGTGAACAGCGTGGTCAGGGTGGTGTTGATGGTGCGGGACAGGGTGCTGCCCACGGAGACCTCCACCACGTCCATCAGGTCCACCTGCGTGTAGCCGGGCTTCGCGCGGGTCTCGCGGATGCGGTCGAAGATGATGATCGTGTTGTTGATGGAATAACCGACGATCGTCAGTATGGCGGCGATGAACGGGCTGTTCACCTGGAACAGGCC
>ONHI01000042.1 GCA_900317565.1 uncultured Eubacteriales bacterium | reverse complement strand
TCATCTACTATGACGGGGCCAAGCAGAGTGTGACAAGTGAGAGCTTTATCCCGGGGACTGTCCTGATGGATCCCACTGCCCTGAAGACCCTTCCCGACTACCAGAAAAGAGCCACCATGTGCGACGCACTCTGCCATGCCATCGAATCCTTCTGGTCCGTGAACAGCACCGAAGAGAGCAAGGGATATTCGAGAGTTGCTATCGAGGGCGTTCTTGCGAATATGGATGGCTATCTCAATAATACCGAAGACGGAAACAGAGGCATGCTCCTGGCTGCCCACAAAGCCGGTCAGGCGATCAATATCACACAGACAACGGCGGGACACGCCATGTGCTATAAAGTGACAAGCCTGTTTGGCTGTGCCCACGGCCATGCGGCGATCCTCTGTGATCGGATTCTTTTCCCCTGGATGTTGGAGAATACTGACAAGTGCATCGATCCCCGGGGAAAAGAATATCTTAAAAACACATTCGGGGAGATCGCGTCCTCGATGGGCTGTGACACCCCTGAACAGGCTGCAGGCAGACTTGAAGAGATCTTTGAAAAACTTAAGTTCGAGGTCCCGGCAGCGACATCTGAGCAGTATGAGGAACTAAAGATAAGTGTCAACCCGGTGAGATTGAAGAACCATCCCATTGAGCTCACTACAGACACGATCGACGCGCTTTATCACTCCATTCTGAAATGATATTTTTCTGAGGTTAGGACTATATGAAAGTTGAGAAACTGGTCGAGATCATCGGCTCCGACTTCTACACCGGCGTGCCGGATTCCCAGCTGAAGGCGCTGTGCAACTACCTGATGCACACCTACGGCATCGATCCCAGGCACCACGTCATCGCGGCCAACGAGGGCAACTGCACGGCGCTGGCGGCGGGCTATCACCTGGCGACCGGCAAGGTGCCCGTCGTATACATGCAGAACAGCGGCGAGGGCAACATCATCAACCCCGTGGCGAGCCTGCTGAACGACAAGGTCTACGCCATCCCGACGGTGTTCATCGTGGGCTGGCGCGGCGAACCCGGCGTGCACGACGAACCCCAGCACATCTACCAGGGCGAGGTCACTGTGAAGCTGCTGGAGGACATGGGCATCGCCAGCTTCATCATCGGCAAGGAGACCACCGAGGACGAGTTGGCCGCGGCCATGGAGGGCTTCCGCCCACTGCTGGACGCGGGCAGGGACGTGGCCTTCGTGGTGCGCAAGGGCGCGCTGAGCTTCGACGAAAAGGTGGAATACAAGAATGCGTATTCCATGCGCCGCGAGGACATCATCCGCCACATCGTCAAGGCTAGCGGCGAGGACCCCATCGTGTCCACCACCGGCAAGGCCTCCCGGGAGCTGTTCGAGACCCGCGTGGCCAACGGCCAGTCCCACAAGTATGACTTCTTGACGGTGGGCTCCATGGGCCACAGCTCCTCCATCGCGCTGGGCGTGGCGCTGAACAAGCCCGGACAGCGGGTGTGGTGCGTGGACGGCGACGGCGCGGCGCTGATGCACCTGGGCGCGATGGCCGTGGTCGGCGCGAACAGGCCCGACAACCTGATCCACGTGGTGATCAACAACGGCGCCCACGAGACCGTCGGCGGCATGCCCACCGTGGCCGGAAGCATCGACCTGGTGGCCCTGGCGAAGGCCTGCGGCTATCCCAACGCCGTGTGCGTGGACAGCTTCGAGGCGCTGGACCGGGAGCTGGAGGCCGCGAAGGCCCGCCAGGCGCTGAGCCTGATCGAGGTGAAGTGCTCCATCGGCGCGCGGGACGACCTGGGCCGCCCCACCACCACGGCGCTGGAGAACAAGCAGAACTTCATGGAATACCTGGCCACCCTGTAAGGCGACCCTGTAAAACAGAGCAGCCGCAAAATCCGGTTTGGATTTTGCGGCTGCGCCGTTTTTGGGTCCGTCGTCAGAAGCCGAGGGCGTACTTCTCGTCGATCTCCTCCTCGTAGTCCAGCACCCAGCTCTCCATCTGGGAGGCATCGTACAGCACGCTGTAGTGCAGCGCCTTCAGGTCCTTCCAGGCGACCTTCTTGATGCCGATGGTGCGGATGTAGTCGCGCACGATGCTCGGATCGTCCGGCACCTCGTCCAGCGGCACGCCGTAGGCGGAGTAGTCCAGCCCGGCGTTCTTGATGATCGTCGCGGGCACGTTGCGCAGGGAGACCGGCGCATAGCTGGTCTGGAAGGGCACGTCCTCCACCCCGGCGGGCTTATAAAACATGCAGATGCGGGTGGGATTCTCCAGCGGCTTGTAGTCGCTGTACATCATGCCGTGGTCCGCGGTGATGATGATGGCGGTGTCTTTGTAGATCCCGGCCTCCTTCATCCTGTCGAAGGCCCGCAGCAGGATCTCGAAGCAGCCCTTCGCCTGGGTCACCACGTCGGTCTTGCTCTCGGAATAGGTGCCGTCCGCGCTCATGTGGTAGGGCGAATGGGCCCCGGAGAACTCGTAGAACTTGAAGAACTTGGTATCGCTGCTGACGACCATGTTCTTCATCTTACGGTCGTACTTGCGCTGGTTGGTGCTGTAGCTGACGCCGGAGGTGAACACGGCGTTGAACCAGGTGTTGCTCTCCAGAAAGAAGGGCTTCATGGCCAGCGGCAGGTTGCGATAGCAGCTCAGTCCCAGCAGCCGCACCGCCAGCTTCTTGCGGTCGATGTTGCCGCCGTCCAGCTGGATGTTGGACACGTACTCCTGGAAGCCCGCATAGTCCTTGCCCAGCAGCGAGCGGATCACGCCGTACAGGTCGACGGTGTAGCCCGCGGATTTCAGGTCCTTCAGCAGGTGGCGCTCCCCGTCGTCCCAGGAGTGCATGAAGAAATCGTTGGCCTCCTCCTTGAACAGCGTCTCGGTGTAGTTGGTCAGTATGAAATTCATGCCGTTGCGGGTGTGGGCGAACTGGGAGATGGCGTTGTCATAGCGGATGAAGCCATCAAAGCGGTCGAAGAAGGCGGGGTTGTCGCCCAGGATCGATTCGATGTGGTTCTGGTCCATGCGGTCCAGCATGAACACCAGCGTGTTGCCCTGGTCGGAGTATTCGCACAGCTGGTCGTTGCTCAAGAAGCCGGTCTCGATGTTGTTGCTGGGCTTCATCAGCATGGACACCAGGCCGGTCAGCTGCATGACCAGCATCAGCACCGGCAGCAGCACGCAGGCGTATTTCCACACCTCCCGCGCCATCAGCAGCGCGAAGGGTATCGTGAACAGCACGACCCAGATCAGCGTGTCCACCACCATGGCCCAGCGCATCTCGGTCCAGGCCACGGCGTCGCCGGACAGCGGCGGCGTGTTCTTCACCAGGAAGGTGCCCTGGACGTACAGGCCCAGCGCCAGCGCCACGCACAGCGTCAGCAATATGTCGTGCGCCTTGCCCCTGAAGCAGGCCAGCAGCGCGGTGCCGCCCAGGATCAGCGGCACCGACAGCATGCCCATCAGGGGGATCACGGTGTCCTGGGCGTTGTATTTGAACGAGGGGCCGTTCAGCAGCACGGTCTCCACCGGGCTGAAGAACACAAAGGTCAGCACCAGCGCCGCCACCGCCGGAAGGGAGGCGAGAAAGCGCTTCATATAGGTGCTGCTCCTGCTCTGGGTCTGTGTCATTTGGCATCTCCTTTTGGCGCCGGATTCCCGCAGGGCATGGGACGCCTTTATATTTCATTATAAAAACAAACAATTCCGATGTCAAGAAATTCTCCCCCGCGCATCGTTTTTTCACACGCCCGCCATTTCGCCGTCGTCCCCGCCCCGCGATTCATGCCGAAAAAGTCACTATATTGTGCCAGCCGGTCGCCCGCGGTTATGGTATACTTTATATCACCCTGCGATTGGAGGCACCCATGCGCTTTTATCACATCATACATCATGCATACAGAAGGGCGACCCGCCGGGCGCTGGCGGCGCTGCTGGCGGCGCTGTTGGGCTGCGCCGGGGCCGTCGCGGAGCAGACGCCCTCCGCCGAGCCCACCCCCATCATCGAGGACGAGGCCTGGATGGACGGCGACGCGGCCGCGTTGCGCATCGCCCAGCGCAAATTGATCGAGCTCTCCCTGCTGGCCGGCAGCGCCGACGGCGTGTACGGTCCCAAGACCGAGGCCGCGCTGCGGGCGTACCAGGAGCAGAACGGCCTGGAGGCCAGCGGACACCTGGACGCGGCGACCTACGAGGCGCTGACCCACATCGACCCCGCCACGGCCACGGACAAGGACGTCCAGCAGCGGCTGATCGACCTGGGCTACCTGAAGGGCAAGGCGGACGGCATCTTCGGGCCCCGCTCCCAGGAGGCGCTGCGGCTGTTCCAGCGGCTCAGCGGGCTATCCGTCAACGGCAAGCCCAGCGAGGCCGCCAAGGAGGCGCTGTTCGCCGCGGACGCCCTGGCGCTGCCCCCGTCGCTGACGGGCGGCGACAAGGGCGACGAGGTGGAGAAGCTGCAAAGGCAGCTGATACAGTTCGGCTTCATGGACGGCGAGCCCGACGCCAGCTATGGCCAGAGCACGCTGAACGCCGTGCGATCCTTCCAACGGCACCTGATCGACCAGGGCTATACCGAGGGCATCACCGCCGACGGCGCGGCCTCTCCGCTGACGCTGTACTGCCTGTACAACGAGGCCTACTCCTGCTACCTGAAGGACGTGGCCTCCGGCGACAAGGACGGCGAGGCGCTGCGCATCGAGCGCCGGCTGTATCAGCTGGGCTACATGGACCAGGACGCGGACGACACGCTGGACGATTACGCCGTGGAGGCGCTGAAGCTGTTCCAGGACCAGATGTACATGGAGCCGGACGGCGTGGCCGACAGGGTCACCCAGGATGCGCTGTTCTCCGCCGAGGCCCCGCCCGCGGAGCACTGCGCGCTGCACGACATCGCCTTTGGCGACAGCGGCATCGCCGTGCGGGACGCCCAGGAGGCGCTGATCTGCGGCGGCATGACCGCCAGCCTGCCCGACGGCAAGTATGGCAGCGCCACCGAAACGGCGGTCACGAAGCTGCACGACTACCTGGTGAAGCGGGGCGACCCCAACGCGGAGCTGTACGCCGACGCGAAGGCGCTGTCCGCCGAGGCGGTGGGCCTGCTGGCGGAGGGGCTGCTGGACGGCTCTGACGCCGATCCCTCGGACGAGGCGGAGATCCGCCGGGTGCAGCAGCGGCTGTACACGCTGTATTACCTGCCCAAGGGCGGCATCGACGGCAAGATGGGCCCGAACAGCCGGGCGGCGCTGAAGGAATTCCAGGCCACCAACCAGCTGGACGAGAGCGGCGAGGCCGACGTCGAGACCCGGGCGGCGCTGTTCTCCCGGAACGCCGCGGCCAAGCGCTATCAGTATCGCATCGAGGTCAGCATCGACCGGCAGGTGGTGGAGATCTACGAGCGCACCATCGTGAACAGCTACGATTTGGTGCAGAGCTTCACCTGCTCCACCGGGCTGCACGACAGCACGCCCCGGGGCATCTTCCTGGAGGGCTTCCCCGTCAACCGCTGGCACTACTTTGAGAAGTTCAACTGCTGGGCCCAGTACTCCTATGAGATCACCGGGGACATCATGTTCCACTCGGTGATTTACGGCTCCAACAGCGAGAGCAGCCTGCGCAGGAACTCCGTGTACGCGCTGGGCAACCCCGCCTCCCACGGCTGCATACGGCTGTCGGTGGAGGACGCGAAGTGGCTGTTCGAGCACTGCAAGAAGGGCAAGGCGGTCATCGTGATCAGTTGAAAAGTGTAGATTCTTCGCTTCGCTCAGAATGACATGGCGTCTCCACAGGACCGCCGTTCTGAGCAAAGAAAATCCGGCGGATTCAGATCGAATCCGCCGGATTGCTTTATTGCTCTTCGCTGCGCCGCAGCCGGAAGTCCACCGAGCGCTTCAGGTATTCCAGGTACACCTCGTCCCGGCACATGGCCTTGTCGGGGCTGTCGGACAGCTTCGCCACCGCGTGGCCGTTGACGGTTTGCAGCTTGATGACGATGTTCAGCGGCGCCTCGCTGGTGTCGTTGGAGCAGAAGGTGCCGATGCCGAAGGACACGCGGATGCGGTCCCGGAAGTGGTCGTACAGCGCCTGGGCCCGGTCGAAGTCCAGGCTGTCGCTGAACAGCAGCTGCTTGCTCCTCGGATCCACGCCGTACTTCTCGTAGTGGGCGATCAGCTTTTCGCCCCACACATAGGGGTCGCCGCTGTCGTGGCGCACGCCGGAGAAGTTGTTCACCATGGCCCGGTTGAAATCCAGCAGGAACAGGTCCGTGGTGACGGTGTCCGTCAGCGCGGTGCCGTTGTCGCCCCGGTATTCGTCGTACCAGTCCTCCAGGGCATAGTGGTTGGTGTAGGCCAGTGGGATGGAATCGATGCCCTGATACATCTGCACGAATTCATGGGCGTAGGTGCCGATGGGCGTCAGGTTGTACTTCTTGGCCAGGTAGACGTTGCTGGTGCCGGCGCAGTTGTCGGTCTGGGCGGCCAGGCAGCGCACCACCTCGTCCTCCCACTCCCGGGACAGCCTGCGACGGCAGCCGAACTCGGCGAATTTGAAGGTGTACCTGCCGGAGCGGAAGCCCTCGATCTTCTCGTCCAGGCGCTTCCGGGCGGAGGCGCGCAGCGTGTCGTAGTCGTAGCGCATGCGGAAGTAGACCTCGTTGACGATCTCCAGCAGGTAGATCTCAAACTGCATCGCCGAGAACAGCGGGCCACGCACCACGATGCCCAGCTCGCCGGAATCGGACAGGGAGGTCTCCACATAGTCCCGCAGAGGCCGCCACAGCCGCAAAAACTCCACGTAGTCGCTCTTGATGAAGCGTATGGAGCGCAGGTAGTCCAGCTCGTCCCGGGTGAAGGTCAGGGCGCACAGGTGGTCGATCTGGGCGTTGATCTCGTCGAACATCTCCCGGGTGAACACCACGCCCTCGTTGCGACAGCGGAAGTAGTATTCGCCGTTCAGGTCGGTGTGCTTGTGAAAGATCACCTGGTCCATGTTGAACTTGTACAGGTCGGTATCCAGCAGGGATATGACGATGGGGTCGAGCTTCATGGCGCTCACCTCCGGATTTGATTAGTAGATTCTTCGCTGCGCTCAGAATGACGGGAGCGCAGCGTCAGGACGCTCCCCGATGGCAGGGGCGTGGCCGCCAGAGGCGGCCACGCCTCCGGGGCATGCCGCGCAAGGCGACAGACAGAGTCACAGCAGCGGCAGCGCTTCCTCCGGCACCAGTTGGGCCAGCTCCCGCTGTATTTCGCGCATCCGGGCGATCCTGCGCCGGACTTCGGTGGAGGACACGTCCCGCAGCGCCGCGGGCGTCTCCAGCACGCGGATGTGGGGCGACAGGCCGCACAGGTATGCGTCCTCCCGCAGCATGCGGTCCACGGCGTCCCGGCCCCGGGTCAGGCAGACGAAGCCGAATTCCCGGGCGATCTGCTCCACGTGCAGCCAGCCGTGCTCCAGCTCCGGCAGCTTGTCCGAGCCCAGCAGCAGCGCCGCGTCCCAGCCCATGTCCCGCAGGCGGCACAGCGTGTCGTAGGTGCGGGGCTGCTCCGGAGCGCAAAGCTCCACGTCCGTCACCGCCATCCAGGGCCGCGTCGCCGCGATGGCCCGCAGCATCCGAAGCCGCGCGTCGTCGCCGTAGGCGAAGTCCTTGCCCTGCTCCCCGGCGATGTAGGCGGACTTGGAGGGCACGAACACCACGGCCTCCCGCCCGGTCTGCTCCAGGGCGAAGCGGGCCAGCTCCACGTGGGCCACGGTGGGCGGGTTGAAGGCCCCGAAGAAGGCCAGCGCCCGCGTCACGGCGCGTCCGCCCCGGCGAAGGGGTCCAGCACCACGGGCATGCGGCGCTTGTGCATGTTGGCCCGCTCCTTCGCGGCGATCCTGGCGTCAATCTCGCCGTCGCCGCAGCTGCCCAGCCGGATATAGCGGTGGATGTCGGCATAGCGCAGGCCCAGGCGCTCCTCGTCGCTCTTGCCGGAGAGGCCGTCGGAGGGCGTCTTTTCCACCAGCTCCCGGGGCAGCTCCGGCATGGTGAGCCCGATCTGCACCACCTCGACGCTGGTGACCGCTCCCAGCAGCGAAAAGTCGCAGGAGGTATCGCCGTCCTTGGTGCAATAGCCCACGGTGGCCTCGGACAGGTTGCCCGTGCCCACCAGCCGCGCGCCCAGGCTCTGGGCGATGTAGCGCAGCGCGGTCATGCGCAGCCGCGGGCCGACGTTGATGTCGCTCTCCCGGCTGAAGGGGATTTGAAACTCCCCCTCCCCCGCCGTCGCGCCGTCCTGGTCGGTGGCGGCGCGCAGCGCGGCGTGCAGCGCGCCGATGTTCACCACGCGGCGCCGGATACCCAGGGCCTCGCACACCCGCAGGCTGTCGGCGATGTCCCTCTGCTCGCCGTCGGGCAGCATCACGCCGTAGACGTTCTCCGGGCCCAGCGCCCGGGCGCACAGCGCCGCGCAGACCGTGGAATCCTTGCCGCCGGAGATGCCGATCACCACGCGCTCGAAGCGCTGCCGGTCGGCCAGTGCGCGGATCGCCGCCACCAGCCCGTCCCGGGCGCGCGCGGCGTCAAAGCGATATTCTCCCATGCCCTCTCCCCCTTTACAGGATGTCGATCTGGCAGCTGGCCATGGTCTCCAGCGCCGCCGCGTGCTTTTCCGGCGTCACCCCGGCGCAGCAGTTCCGCCGCACGGCGATGGCCGCCTCCGGGAAGTGGGCCTTCAGCAGCAGCGCGTTGGACACCACGCAGATGTCGGTGCACAGCCCCACCAGCTCGATGCGCAGCGCGTCGGCGTCCCCGGCCAGCGCCCGCACCCGCTCCGGCAGGCGCACGCTGCCGAAGGTGGGCTTCTCCAGCCGCGGGCTGTCCCCCAGCGCCGCCTCGATCTCAGGGTTCAACTGCCAGCCCGCGCTGCCGCGGATGCAGTGGCGCACGGGCAGCTTTTTGCCCTCCGCCGTCTCAAGGTAATGCTCCGGATGGGTGTCCAGCGTGGCGATCACATGCTCCCCCGCCGCCCGCGCCTCGCGGATGCGCGCCGCCACGGCGGGCACGATGGCCTCGGCCTCGGGCGTGCCCAGGCTGCCGTCGATGAAATCCACCTGCATGTCCACCACGATCAGGAATTTCGCCTCTCTCATGTGCCGTTCCTCCCTCCGCTCCATGGCCCCGCCAAGCAGCATTTGAACTTAGTATAACACACTGACCGCCCAAAGTCCATCGTCGGGGCAAAAATCGAGGACATATCAAGGGGGCGTCCGCGCTGCGGACGCCCCCTGTCATGCTCCAATTCCGTTTGATTACTTGTTGATCGCGTCCAGCAGGGCCATGATCTGCTCCTCGCTGACCTGGCCGGCGCTGAAGCTGAGGGCCGTGCGCAGGGGCATGTAGTTCAGCATGGCCATGCCCATCTCGTCGCTGATGGCCTCGGTGGCCGCGTCGCTCTTCTCCTCCTCGGGCGGGTTGAAGGCGGCGGTGGCGCTGGCGATGAAGGGCTTCATGATCTCGGCGGCCTTCGGGTCCGCCAGGATATCCATGAAGATGCTGTTCACGTCGTAGTGCCGGGGCACATCCACGGTGCCGGTGACGCACACCTTGGCGCACAGCGGCAGGTCGCGGGAGGACGCGCCGACCTGTATGGCGTATTCGCCGGTCAGCACGTGCCAGTCGTGCAGCGCCTCGTTCCAATAGGCGAAGCTGCGCTTGTCCAGCGTGAAGCTGACGTCCTTCGACTCGCCGGGCTCCAGCTCCACCTTGGCGAAGCCCTTCAGCTCGCGCACCGGGCGGATGAGGTCGCACTCCGGCGCGGCCACGTACAGCTGGGGCACGGCCTTGCCGGTCCTGTCGCCGGTGTTCTTCACGGTGACGGTGGCGGTGAGCGTGTCTGTGTCCTTGATGGCGTCGGCGCTCAGCCGCAGGTTGGAATACTCAAAGCAGGTGTAGGACAGGCCGTGGCCGAAGGGGAACAGCACGTCCATGTCCTTCTTGTCGTAGTAGCGATAGCCCACGAACACGCCTTCGCGGTACTCGGTGCGATTGCCCTCGCCGCCGTAGTACAGGAAGCTGGGGTTGTCCGACAGCTTCTTCGGGAAGGTCTCCGCCAGGTGGCCGGAGGGGTTCACGTCGCCGAACAGCACCCGCACGGTGGCGAGGCCCACGGCCTGGCCGCCCAGATAGGCCTCCAGCACGGCCTGCACCCTGTCGATCCAGGGCATCTCCACCGGGGAGCCGTTGTGCAGCACCACCACGGTGTTGGGGTTGACGTCCGCCACGGCCTCGATCAGCTTGTTCTGGCAATCGGGCAGGCGCATGTGCTTGCGGTCATAGCCCTCGGATTCATAGGCGTCCGGCAGGCCCGCGAAGACCACGGCCACGCGGGCGGCCCTGGCCGCGCTCACGGCCTCGGCGATCTGCGCGTCGCTGGCGCTGTCGTCGGCGGCGCTGTAGCCCTGGACGTAGGTGACGTTCAAGCCCTGGGCGGCCTCCACGGCGCTGGTGGTCTTGAAGGCGTTGATGTGGCTGCTGCCGCCACCCTGATAGCGGGGCTTCGCGGCGAATTCACCGATGAAGGCGATGTCGTCCTCCCGCTTCAGGGGCAGTATGCCGCCCTCGTTCTTCAGAAGCACCATGCACTGGGCCGCGATGTCGGCGGACAGCGCGTGCTGGGCCTCCATGTCCCAGGGGGTGTCGGGTTTGGCGTTCTCGGTATAACGGAACACGATGTTCAGTATCCGCTCCACGCACTTGTCCAGGTCGGCCTCGTCCAGCTTGCCGGCCTTCACGGCCTCGACGATCTTCCGGTCGTTGACGCCGCCGGAGGAGGGCATCTCCAGGTCCATGCCGGCGACGATGCCCTTCACGCGGTCCGCGGTGGCGCCCCAGTCGCTCATCACATAGCCCTCGAAGCCCCACTCGTCCCGCAGCACGTCGCTCAGCAGCCACTTGTTCTCGGAGGCGTAGGTGCCGTTGATGCGGTTGTAGGAGCACATCACCGTCCAGGGCTGGGATTCCTTCACGGAGATCTCAAAGGCCGGGAAGTAGATCTCCCGCAGCGTGCGCTCGTCCGCGTCGGAGCTGGAGCTCATGCGGCGATGCTCCTGCGAGTTGGCGGCGAAGTGCTTGATGGAGGTGCCCACGTTCCGGCTCTGCACGCCGTTGATATAGCTGGCGGACATCTTTCCGGCCAGGAAGGGGTCCTCGGAGAAATACTCGAAATTGCGCCCGCACAGCGGGGAGCGCTTGATGTTCACCGCGGGGCCGAGCACCACGGACAGCTTTTCATGCTGGCAGGAATCGCCGATGGCCTCGCCCATGCCGCGGATCATGTCCACGTCGAAGGACGCCGCCGTGGCGCAGGCCGCCGGGAAGCACACGGCCTTGATGCTCTCGTTCACGCCCAGGTGGTCGGCCTTGTCGTCCTGCTTGCGCAGCCCGTGGGGGCCGTCGGAGACCATCGTGGCGGGCACGCCCAGGCGCTCCACCGGCTTGGTGTGCCAGAAATCCAGGCCCGAGCACAGCCCGGCCTTCTCCTCCAGGGTCATCTGGGAGATGAGCTTTTTGATGTCCATAGGTATCGTCTCCTCTATGTGCAATATATCAGTTGGCCTTCAGATCCACCGTGGACAGGTCCCACTCCTCGTGGATCTTCGGCACGTCGGAGATCAGCCGCTTGGTGTAGGCGGCCTTGGGGTTGATGATGACCTCGTCCGCCTTGCCGTACTCCACGAACTTGCCGTGCTCCATGATGTACACGGTGTCGGAGATGTAGTAGGCCAGGCCGATGTCATGGGTGATGAATATGATGGTCATGCCGGTCTCGTCGCGCAGGTCCAGCAGCATGTCCAGGATCGTGGCGCGGGAGCAGGCGTCCACCATGCTGGTGGGCTCGTCGGCCAGCAGGATCTTGGGCTTGAGCAGGAATATGCGGGCGATCATCAGGCGCTGCATCTGGCCGCCGGAGAGCTCGAAGGGATACTTGTTGGTCAGCTCCGCGAACTTCAGGTTCACGAAGGAGCAGGCCTCGGTCATCATCTCGATCTTCTTCTCCTTGGGCAGGTTCTTGCCGCCGCGCATGTTGATGCAGTCCAGCAGCACCGAATCGATCTTGTGGAACACGTTGTAGGAGGAGAAGGGATCCTGGAAGATGGCCTGTATGCCCTTCCAATACTCCCGCTTCTTCGCGCCGGAGGAGATGTCCCGGGGCTTGCCCATGAACTGTATCTCGCCCTCGCTGGCGTTCAGCAGGCCCAGCAGCATCTTGGACAGCGTGGTCTTGCCGGAGCCGGACTCGCCCACGATGGAAACGAATTCGCCCACGTGGAAGTCAAAGTCGACGTGGTCCACGGCGACGGTCTTCTTATCGCCCATGCCGAAGACCTTCGTGACCCCCCGGCCCGACAGGCACATCGGGGCCTTGGTGAAGTCCTTTGCCGGCCTCGCCTTGGTCTCACTCATGGCTGTACACCTCCTTCAGTTCGTCCACGCCCATCAGGCAGCGGTACATGCGGCTGTCGTTCTCGCCGAAGAAGCGCTCCGGTATGCCGGTGTAGCGGCACTCGGACCGGGCGTACTTACAGCGCTCGGCAAAGCGGCAGCCCTGGGGCGGCTTTTTCAGGTTCGGCGGCGTGCCGGGGATGGCCGTCAGCGTGGTGCCGCGGGTGCCCTCCTCGGGGACCAGTATCGAACCCATCAGGCCGTGGGAATAGGGGTGGGTCGGGTCGAACACCATTTCCTTGGCGGTGCCCTTTTCCACGATCTGGCCCGCGTACATGACCATGATGTCGTCGGTGACGTTGTACAGCAGCGGCAGCTCGTGGGTGATGAACAGCATGGACTTGATGTAGCCCTTCTCCATCAGCTCGCGCATCATCTTGATGACCATCTTCTGGCTGGTGACGTCCAGCGCGGAGGAGGGCTCGTCGGCGATCAGCACCTTCGGGGAGAGGATCGTCGATATGGCGATGACGGTGCGCTGCTTCATGCCGCCGGACAGCTCCACGGCGTGCTTGTCCAGCACGTTGGCGGGCAGGCCCAGCTCGGCAAAGCGCTTCTCGGCGCGCTCGCGGATCTCCTTCTTGTTGGCGCCGGGCTCATGCACGCGGATGACGTCCTCCACGAAGCGTATGATGCGCTGGGTGGGGTTCAGGGCGTTCATGGCCGCCTGGGGGATGTAGGCGATCTCGGTGCCCAGTATGCTCTTGCGGACGGAATCCGGGTCCATGCCGGAGATGTTCTTGCCGTCGATGATGATGTCCCCGCTGATGTAGTGCAGCGGCGGGAAGTAATAGCCCATCATGCTCAGCGCCAGCGTGGATTTGCCGCAGCCGGATTCGCCGGCCACGCCCAGGCTCTTGCCCTCTTCGATTTCAAAGGAGACGCCATCCACCGCGTACACGTCCTCGTGGAAGCGGGTGATATACTTTGTCTTGAGGTTCCTGACCTCCAATATCTTCTTTCCCATGGCTGCCTCCTTAATCCCTCAGGGTGGGGTTGAACACCTGGTCCAGGCCCGTATTCATCAGGTTCAGGGAGAACGAGATGAGGGTGATGGTCAGTATGACCGGGAAATAGGCCCACCAGGAGCCGTTGGTATGCGCCGAATACAGCATGGCCCAGTTCATCATCAGGCCCAGCGTGGGCACCTCGGTGGTCCTCGGCCCCAGGCCAAGCAGCGACAGCTGCGCCTCGGCCAGTATGCCGGAGGAGACCTGCAGTATGAACGCCATCACCACGTAGGAGGCGATGTAGGGCAGTATATCCGTCAGTATGATGCGCACCAGGCTGTGGCCCGACAGCTTGGACAGGTTCACGTGGTCGCGGTTGCGCAGCGATATGACCTGGGAGCGCACCGAACGGGTGGTCCACGTCCAGCTGGTCAGGCCTATGACCAGGGCGACGACGGTCGCGCCGCGCTGCTCCTGGCCGATGGAATAGCTGATCAGGATCAGCAGCACGAAGCCGGGGATGACGGTGAAGATGTTGGTGATGAACATGATGATGTCGTCCACCACGCCGCCCACATAGCCGGACAGCAGGCCCAGCGTCAGGCCCACCAGCGTGGCCACCGCGCCGGCCATCAGGCCGATCAGCAGCGAGGTGCCCGCGGCGGAGACCAGCTCCTTCAGCACGTCGCGGCCGAAGTTGTCGGTGCCCAGCGGCAGGTTCTTCACGTTGGCCACCGCCTTGGTGTTCACATAGTCGGTCTTGTTGATGCTGCCCTGCTCCACCAGCTCGCCGGTCTCCTCGTTCTTCTCGGTGACGATCAGCGTCTCGGCGGCGCCGATCTCGGCGATGGAGTTGTTCAGGCGCTTGTAATAGTTGCGTTTGGCCTGGGTCATGCCCTTGGGCTTGACGGCCGGGTCATAGTTGGCCTTCCACAGGTCCAGCAGCGCGTCGGTATCGGAGATGTCCAGGCCCTCCACGCTGATCTCCATCGCGGAGAACCACTCCACCATCGCCACGCGGTCCTCGTCCGTCAGCAGCTTCGCCAGGCGCTTTTCGTCGGCGTCGGGCAGGCGGAAGGTCTCGGTGTTGGTCTTGGTGGCGTCATACAGGGAGATGTAGGTGCCGGGCTTGGCGAAGGTGCCCACGCCGATCATCTGCAGCGGGTTGCCGGGATTGATCAGCGGATAGACGATCATCGTCAGCAGTATCGCCACGAAGATCACAAAGCCCACCAAGAACTTGGAGGAGTGGAAAACCTGTCTGAGTGTATTTTTCATGCTCTGCTCCCCCTTCCCTTATGCGTCGAACTGCGCGGCCTTGACGCGCGGGTCGATGAAGCCGTAGATGATGTCCAGCAGGAACGTCACCACCAGCACCATGAAGGTGATGATGAGCGTCGTGGCGGAGATCAGCGGATAGTCCGCCGCCGTGACGGCGGAATACATCGTGCTGCCCAGGCCGGGATAGCTGAATATGATCTCGGCGACCAGCGCGCCGCCGATCATCGTGCCGATGGACAGCGCCAGGCCGGTGACCTGGGGCAGCATGGCGTTGCGGAACACATAGCCCACGATCTTGCGGTCCTTGATGCCCAGGAAGCGGGCGTACTTCACGTAGTCCGCGTTCAATTCATAGATGGACATGGAGCGCATGCCCACCGCCTGGCCGCCGATGGAGACCAGCACGATGCTCCAGAAGGGCAGCTGATAGTGGCTGATCACCGATTTGATGAAGCGCCAGCTGAAGTTTGGGATCATGTCGAAGGCGTAGCCGCCGCCGATTGGCGCGACCTTCAGGTTCACGGCGAACAGCACCAGCAGCGTCACCGCCATGCCGAAGGCCGGCACGTTGCTGAGGAACAGCGACACCGGCAGCAGCACCTTGTCGAAGCCCTTTCGTATATACGCCGCCAGCGCGCCCAGCAGGTTGCCCAGCAGCCAGCCCACCAGGATCGCAGGCAGCTGCAGCGCGATGGTCCAGCCGATGGCGCTGGAGATGATGTCGCTCACGCGGCGGGGATACTGGCTGAAGGAGGTGCCCAGGTCGCCGTGGAACAGGTTCTTCACGAAGATGAAGAACTGGGTGATCATGGGCTTGTTGGTGCCGAATTCCTCCTCATAGCGCTTGTAGATCTCCTGCACCGCGCTGGCGTCCGTCATGCCCTGGGCCATCTTGCCGGTGATGGCCGACACCGGGTCGGCGGGCATCAGCCGCGGCAGCACGAAGTTCAGTATCACGGCCGCGACCAGCGTGATCAGGAACCACACGATCTTCTTGCCGAAGTATTTCCTGTAACCTTTCATGCGGGGTTTCCTCCCTTGCTCTGTGGAAAAATGAGGAATTAGGAATGAGGAATGAGGAATAGCGGTACAAATTCCCCCGGAATTTGTCCAATCGAACACAACCGCGCAAACACGACCTAAACGAAAAGCGGGAACTCGGAAGGATACCACAATCCATTCCTCATTCCTAATTCCTAATTGTCTAGGAGAGAATCACTGGCGGGAGCTGTACATCCAAGAACGGCCATGCTCCGAGTTGGGTCGAAGCATGGCCGAATCGCGTCATGCCTTAATCAGGTTTGCGCCTTGTGAGGGGCGCTTGCCGGATCGTCAGCCGACGAGCTCCAGTTCGTACAGAGCGGCGATGCCATAGCCGTCGGTGCAGTCAGCCGGCGGGATGTTGCGGCCGTCGTCGCCAGCCGGGAAGTTGGTCCACACGGACTCGTTCACGGCATGGAACAGGGAGGGACGATACATCAGGGAGAAGCTGGGGACCTCGGTCAGATAGATCTTGGTCAGCTCGGTGTACAGGCTCTTCAGCTCTTCCTCATCGGTGGTCAGCGGAATCTGCTTCAGCAGGGCGTCCGCTTCCTCGTTCACATACTGGCCCCAGTTGCCGCTCCAGTTGTTCTCGACGCCCACGAACTCGCTGCCCATGAACTGGTTCACGCGGGTCCAGGGGTTGGAGGGAGAGGCGGCCTCGGGAGACCACATGAAGATGGCGTATTCGGTCTGGCTGGGGTTGGTGAACACGGTCTGATAGATGTCCCACTCGGGATACAGGGTGGTGATCTCAAGGCCGATGTTCTTGCCGGCAGCCGCGACCACTTCCATGGAAGCCTGCCAGTCGGTCCAGCCGTTGGGGCACACGGCGTTCAGGGAGATCTTCTCGCCGTTGTACTCGCGGATGCCGTCGCCGTCGGTATCGAGCAGGCCAGCCTCGTCCAGCAGGGCGTTGGCGCCGTCGATATCGTTGCCGGCCCACTGCAGGTCGGCGACCTCTTCCTTGTTGTACAGGGCCTGCTCACCCTCGGTGGGGTTCATCAGGCTGCGCGGAACCTCCGCGAAGGAGGGGGACTGGTTGGTCATGGCGTTGGCGATGATGGTGTCATAGTCAACGGCCATGGCGATGGCCTTGCGCAGCGCCGGGTTCTCGGCCAGCACGGGCAGGTTGAAGTTGTACCACGCGGTGGGCATGGTCAGGCACACGCCGTAGGGCGCTTCCTCGTAGTAAGTGGAGATCGGCAGGCCGTCCTCCAGCCACAGGTTCTGCACGTTGCCGATGAACTGCTGGCAAACGTCGACCTCGCCGGCCTTCAGAGCGTTCTCGCCCGCGGGGTTGTCGGCGTAGATCGCATGGGCGATGTACTTCGGCACGGGCAGCTTGCCCCACATGGACTCATCCTGGCCCCAGTAGTTGTCATCGCGGATGAGGACAACCTTCTGGTCGTCGGAGTAGTACTTGGTGTAGGGGCCGGACCAGACGACGTCCTCACCGGCGTCGTTCAGGATGGACACGGCGTCGCCGTTGTTGCGCTCGACCACGGCATCGATCCACGCGGCCTGGGCGATGGGGGTGCCGGTCAGGAAGTCCAGAACCTTCAGGGGGTTCACGGGCTTGCCCTCGTCGTTGACGGCGGCATTGATGGTCACGTTGTTGCCGTCGGCCTCGATGCTGGCGATGTAGGCCTTGAAGCCGGTGCCGGTGCCGTTGCCGATCTCGACGCCGATGTCAAAGGTGCGAACCACGTCCGCGCCGGTGACGGGGGTGCCGTCGGACCACTTGGCAGCGTCCTTGATGGAGAAGGTCAGAGCGGTCATGTCTTCGTTCCACTCATAACCGTCGTTGGCCAGCAGGCCGATGATGTCGCCGTTCATGAAGTTGTACATGTACAGCGTCTCAAACATCAGGGTGCGATAGCCGGACGCGCCGCCCGCGATCGCCATGGAGTTGTTCTGGTTGGTGCCGATGATGTTCCAGCTGTTCACGGTGCCCCACTGCTGGCCCGCGAAGTACAGCGTCTCTTCACGGGGAAGATCCACGTCCTCGGCGAAGGCGGCGATGGAGCCGCAGATCATGAGCACTGCCACCAGCAGCGCCAGGATCTTCTTCAGGTTCTTCATACTCGTTCCTCCTTGTTTGTCTTGTTAAGGCCTGATGGCCATAACTACATAATATAGCCGACGATACATGCACATAACCCGTGTGGAAATATATATTTCCGACAATCGATGTATCGAACATGTAAACTTATTATATGCACGTTAAGTAGGTTTGTCAATATATATTATTGGCATGATGATAAAAAAATGAGGCCAAAAATGGCCTCAGGTGCAGGTGTCAATGTCTCTGCTTGGCATGTTGGTCCGCTTATTGGATCATGCGCGCTTCCATATAATAGCGCTTCTCGGTGGCCTCGCCCATGGAGAAGGTCTTGCGGGGCAGCGCGCCGAAGCGCCGGATGTAGCCGAACAGCTCCTCCTTGGCGAAGGCCCAGGGCATAAAGCCCATGGCGTCGGGGCGGTCCACCAGCCCGCGCAGCGCGTCCGCGCCGTGGATGTAGTCGATCCGCGCCGCCGGACGCCGGGCCATATAGCCGTCCAGGAAGCCCTGCAGCAGCCGCAGCGGGTGTTGCGCCGATTTGAAGCGCCATTCGCGGCCCGCGCCGTCGAAGGCGACGAGGTCATCCCCCTCCCCCTCGTCCGCGCCGTTTTCGGCGAGGTACGCCCGGTACTCGGCGATCAGCGCCTCCGGCTCCACGCCGAACAGCGCCCGGTGGATCGGCTCGAACACCAGCGCGGGGCAGGCCAGGTTCACCAGCTCCACCAGCGCGTAGCGGGCGGGATGGTCCTCCCGCTGCTCCGGGGTCAGCGTCCGGCGGATGTCCAGCCAGCACTGCCTCGCCGCCGCCAGCGAGTGGTTGCCGTCGCCCACGGCATACAGCAGCCCGTCGGCTCTGGCGGCCAGCGCGTCGACGGCGTCGAAAACGCCCGCAGCGTCCGCGCCCTCCACGGCCCAGCCCTTCAAGTGGCCGCCGCCCAGCATCAGCTCGAAGTCGTACAGCGGCCGCAGGGAATCCCGGCGTGCCGTCAGCGGGCCGATCACCGTGTCCTCGGGGTCGTCGATCAGCATCATCACGTGGGGCAGCTCCACCGGCGCGCCGGCGCGGATGCGGGCCCGGGGCGGCACGCGCTCCAGCACCGTACCCTCGGTGGCGCGGATCAGGCTCTTCGAGCCGCGGTTGAAGTCATAGGCCTCCAGGTCCAGCGCCGCCAGCAGCCCGGGCCGCACGCCCGCCGGGGTGGTCCGCTCGGTGAGCACGAAGCCGTCCGCCACCGCCGGGACGAGTATCCCCTGCTCCAGGTATTCCCCCATCGTCCGGTGGATGGCCGGGAGCCGGCGCTCGCCTTCCTCCAGCCAGGCCTCCGGCAGTATCAGCCGCAGCGCCGAGGGGGCCTCCCCCACCAGCGCCTCGGCCCGCCGCCAGTAGTCCGGCTGGGCGGTGAACTGGTCGCAGGCCACCACGGCCCACCGGGTCAGGTCCGTGCCGGGCCGGGGCAGCAGTATCCGGGCGGTGTGCAGCGCGTTGTTCATATCTCTTCTCCGTTCTCCTGCTCGAAGTAGCGCAGGCCGTATATCTTGTTGCCGTAGAGCCCCAGCGTGTTCAGCGTGCCCGTGGGGTCCAGCGGGTCCACGATGGTGTATTCGCCGTGGACGCTGCCCACCAGCAGCACCTCGTGCTTCGCGCCGGTGTCGGGGCGCTTGACCCGGGCCATCGGATAGACCTCGGCCTGGATCAGCCGGTCCAGCACCGCGTTCACGTCCCCCTGGGCGGCTTTTTCGGCGTGCCGGAAGCCCAGCAGCTGCGCGATGTGGTCCCAGCGGGGATTGCCGTCGGCGTCGTAGCCGCCGTTTTCAGACAGCCAGGCGTTCAGCGTGCCGGGGTTCACCGTGCCCTCGAAGGGCGCGGGCAGGTGCTCCATGGCCATCAGCGCCGCCAGACAGGCCACGCCGTCGCCGGATTTGCCCAGCGTCCGGCCGGAATCGCCCATGGCGTCGTCGGCCCAGGCCGCGTCCTCCTGGTAGAAGAACACCGCGTCGCAGGGCATCTCCCGCAGGGGCCGCACGATCATGCCGCTGGCGCGCAGGGCCAGCCGCAGCGCGACGACCACCAGCAGCGCCACCGCCACGGGCGCGAGCCGCCTCAGCCACCTGCGCCGCC
>ONHI01000065.1 GCA_900317565.1 uncultured Eubacteriales bacterium | reverse complement strand
TCACATTATTCGCCAGGGTACCGGCCAGCGCGCCGGCGTCGCCCGTGGCACTCTTGACGCTGAAATCGATCAGCTCCAGGTTGGACAGCGTGCCGCCCTCGGCCACACTGCCGAACAGGCCCGCAGGCGCGGTTCCGTCGACATCAACGCTGATGTTCTTGACGGAGTGCTGCACAAACTGCGTCGATTCGCCGACGGTGCGTGTCTCCCTGCCGTTATAGGCCAGATTGTAATTGGGGCTTACCGGCTGGAAGCCGTCCTTCTTGTCCTCCGAGTCATCCCCGATGGCGTAGACCTTCGCGCCGTTTTTATCGGCGAAGGCCTTCCAGTCGAGGTCGGCGACCTGCGTCGCGCTGACCTGCTCCTCGCCGGACAGCGACATGAAGGTGGCATGCTGATAGCCGGAGATTGCGTCATCCAGGTTCTCCAGGTGGCGGATGTTGGCGATGTTGACATTGGCGTGGCCCTCGCCAGTCCCGCTGAGGCCCGAGCCCGCCGACGGATCGACGATGCTGTCCGCGAAAAGGCTGTTGGCCATCACCGCGTTGCTGTAGGCGATGTTGGTCAGCACCTCGTTGCTGAAGGCCACCGCCTCCACGGTGATGTCCTCGCCCGGACGGAAAGGCGTGGTAGCACCGGTCACCGGGTCCGTCATGAACCAGACCTTTTTCTGAGCGACATCGGCATTCGTTGTAGACGTATAATTATTCAGGTCGGCAAAGTGCATGCCGTCTCCGCCCGAGGCATACTTCGTGATGTCGTCGAGCACGATCGTGAAATCTGTGCCGTTGGGATCAGCCGTGACCCTGGGGTTGGGCGTGAATCCCGCCGTTTCGGGGTCCCTCAGCACGAAGACCATCTTCGCCGTCTTGCCTTCCACGGTCTCGCCGCTGACGATCAGCACCAGCTTCGCGTTATATTTATCCCCCGCGGGTAACGTCGGGTCCTTCGGCAGGTTCAGGTTGGCGTCCTTGACCCTTACGATCAGCCTGTCGCCGTTTTCGATCTCCACGGAAGGCGCGGTGATGTAGGTGCCGGAGACGCCGGTATCGCCGCCGCCGTACCAGCCCACCACATAACCTGTCTTCGGGAGTTTGCTTCCCTTGCCTTCATCATCCTTGTAGCTCATGAAGGTATCATAAGGTAGCGCCCCGGACGGATAATTGAATTTCGTCGGCGTTCCGGAGGCTGAGCAATAGAACACGTCCAGCACCACGGCCGGATTCGCCTGGTAGACGATGAGATAGCTGCCGCCGCTGCGCACCGTCTCGTCGATGGAACCAAAGGGCAGCATGAGCTCGAGCATGGTGCCCGCCCCGGGCGCGGAGCCGCCGTTGGTGAGATAATAGACATCCTTTCCGATCTCGGGGTCCGGCGTCCCGAATTCAGTGACGCCCAGGTAGCCCTGGCTCTCCGCCATCGTCAGGTGGTTTTGGGCGGCGAAAAAGATCTCCTTGGCGATGGCGTTGCGCTCCAGCTGCGCCAGGCCGCGCTGATGCCGCTCCACCGCGATGAAGGCCACGCCGGACAGGACTGCAATGATCGCGACGACGATCAGCATCTCCGCCATGGTGAAGCCTCGGCTTCTTCGCCCTTTATGTATCCTATTGATCATCTTAATTGATCTCCTTGTCCATGAACACCAGGATTTCCAGCTCGTCCAGCTTCGCCAGGGCCGGGTTCTGCTTCGTACCCGCCTGCAGGCCGGTGAAGGTCACGACATGGGTGGTCGGGACATACGTGACGGAATCATAGCTGACATACAACCGCGATTCGTTCGCCATGCCCTTGTCGGAAACCAGCGCGCGTCCCTTGGACTGGCTATTGTTGTCGATGCCCAGCCCCTCGACGGCCACGTTCTCTTGCAGCATGATCTGATTCGTTCCGGCGTCGCTTCCAACGTATATCTTCGACCTCGCACCCGTATCCGCGCTGTAGTAAGCAATGGTCGTCGTATCGCCGCCCACAGGCTTTTCCACGCCCCAGCCGGTGCCCAGCTCGTCCCGCAGGGCGCTGACCGCCGTGGCGAGCAGGTCCTGGGCGTTGGCGGACAGCATCACCTTTTGATAGACGTTGCGGGCCACGGGGACGCCGTTGGCGACGATCATGGAGACCAGCAGCAGTATCAGCACGGCAAGCAGCGTCTCCGCAAGGGTAAAGCCCTTCCGGCTCCTCAGCTTACGTTTAATCGCCATGCGTCTCCCCCCCTCTGTCGCGCGCCCCGCGCTCATTGGATGACACTTTTGATGGCATTATACCACTCGGTCTCGCCCGTTCCGATATTCGTGTAATAGTCATTCATGGCATCGTTGCTCCGGGTGATGATATTGCTCGCGGAGCTGACCGCGCCGGCCAGCATCACGAGGGCAAGCGCGGAAATCAGCAGGGCAATCAGCGTCTCGCCGATGGATTCCCCCGCCGTGCTCCTGAGCTTTTTCAGCATTTTCTTCATATCCTATGCCCCACCCCTGATCTTCCTGATGCTGCCGGTCTTCCAGGTCACCTTTGCCTTGCCGGTGCTGCCGGTAGGCAGCGATCCCTCGGTCGTGGAGGCCTCCTCCGTCTTCATGACCGTGGAGGTAAACACGAGCTGCAACGTATAGATGCCGTTCTTGTTGAACTTCCCGCCGCCGGCGGCGATGTCAAAGGTCAACAGCCCGTTGTTCACCGTCCCGGTGATCGTGCAGGTGTACTTGACATTGTCCACCGTGTTCTCGATCGGGCTGATCGCCGTCAGTGCCTGAGATCCTCCGGTCACCACCAGCTTCGACGCATCGTCGAGTATGCCTGTTGCGGTGGTGGTCGCCGTGGTCGTTCCGCCGCTGGTCTGATAGCTGACGATGGCCGTCTTGCCGTCCAGCGTCTGTCGCAGCACGTCCGCCGCGGCGGTGGCCGCGTAGTACCGCTGGTCCATCTCCCGCACGGTGCTCAATCGTCCGCCGGCGGTGGAGGCGGCGACGATCACCACGGAGCTGATCACCGCGCACACCAGGAACAGCAGCAGCGCGAAGGTGATGGACGCGCCCCGCTGGGATTGCAGTCTGTTCCTCATGCCGTTCATCGCGCCGTCACCTCCCGTGCAACCCAGATTTTTAAATCGTTATTAATCACATTCATGAATAAAATATACCGGAGTCTGTTTATTTCGGACTAAAGTCTGTTACGATTCATCCCGGATCATCGCAATCCAGACCAAATTCTGTATTATAATGCACCGATATTATTCCTTATACTTAGTCAAAATAAGTATAGCATAAAACAGCGCCCCAGTCCACAGGAATTGCCAAAAACCCGTAAAAAAATATCTCTCCTCCCCTGGATAAGGCGGATATCTATGGATTTCTTGCGTTAAGGGCTTGAAAATTCTCCTGATATTTGGCATAATAGGAGTAGCAGATATGCAGCGAAAACGGACTACAAGCGAGGGATAAGTTATGATAATCATTGGCGAGAAAATCAACGGTTCCATACCCGCTGTGGCGGACGCCATCGCGCGGCGCGACGCAGATTTCATCAAGGCCCGCGCCAGGATGCAGGAGGAGGCCGGGGCGACCTTCATCGACTGCTGTGCCTCCGTGCCCGAGGCGCAGGAGGTCGAGACGCTGAAATGGATGATCGACTGCATCCAGGAGGTCACCGACCTGCCCATCTCCGTGGACAGCCCCAGCGCGCGGGTGCTGTCGGAGGCCTGGAAGTTCTGCAAGCGGCCCGGCCTGTTCAATTCCGTGTCCGGCGAGGGCGACAAGATGGACGTCATCTTCCCCATCATGGCCGAGAACAAGGGCTGGCAGTGCATCGCGCTGTGCAGCGACGACACCGGCATCCCCAAGAACGCTGCGGACCGCCTGAAGGTGTTCGACAAGATCATGGCGAAGGCCAAGGAATACGGCATCGCCCCGAACCGGCTCCACATCGATCCGCTGGTGGAGATGCTGTGCACCAGCGAAAACGGCATCGAGACCAACGTGGAGGTCATCAGCACCGTGCGCAAGCAATACCCGACGATCCACATCACCGCCGCGGTGAGCAACATATCGTTCAACCTGCCCGTGCGCAAGATGATCAACCTGGGCTTCACCGTGCTGGCGATGAACGCCGGACTGGACAGCGCCATACTCGATCCCACCAACCGGGACATGATGGGCGTGATCTTCGCCACCGAGGCGCTGCTGGGCCTGGACGACTATTGCATGGAATACATCGGCGCGTACCGCGAGGGCCTGTTCGGGCCGAAGAAGGACTGACAACGGCCAAAACGACGGTCGCCGCCTCACGCATGTGAAGCGGCGACCATAATTTTTGGGATATCAATAGATCACGATCACCAGCGTGCCCTTCTTGCAGTTCTCGAAGATCCACTTGGCGTCCTCCACGGCCAGCCGTATGCAGCCGTGGGAGGCCTTCTGGCCCAGCATCTGCTTCGTGTCGACGTACATCTTGCCCGCGTCCGGCTCGGAAAACAGCACCGAATGGAACATGATGTTGCCCTCGATCTCGTAGGAATAGCGCGCCCAGGTGTTGCTGAACTGGCCGAACTCATGCCAGATGTTGGCCGGGAAGCCGTCCAGGTAGATGCCCCGGGGCGTGGCGTCGTTCAGGCCGGTGGAGCACACGAACTCCTGGGTCTTGTCGTAACCGCCGCTCTCGTTGCGCTCATACACGTACACCCGCTGGTTGTCGATGTCCACCTCCACGCGGTAGGGCCTGGGATTGCGGATTGAATCGTCGGAGAGCAGCGCCAGCTGGGTGGCCCTGTCGGCGGTGCCGGTGACGGGCAGCCCGTTGGCCTCCTGGAAGGCCTTCAGCGCCTCCACAGTGCTGGCGCCGAACACGCCGTCCACATTGTACTTTTGCAGGTAATACTGCCAGTACAGGCGGCACTGCACCCGCCGGATCTCGTCCTTGCTCTCGCAATCGGCGTTCACGTCCTGCACATAGCCCAGCAGGTCCGTCTCCAGCGCCCGCTGCGCCTCCAGGGTCAGCGACTTTGGGTTGGCGAACAGCGCCGCGTAAGGGCTGCCGCGCTCCACCAGGTACCTGTGGAGGTTGTCGATGACGGCCACCAGCACGGTGTCGTACTTGCCGATGGGCGTGCGGGTCATCATGCCCCCGCGCACCAACGCCTCCTCCACCTCGCGCACGGCGCGGCCCTCGTCCCCCGACAGTATGTCGTGGGGCAGGTAGCGCGTGGCCGTGGGCGCGTTTTCGGAGAACAGCGCGTCGATAAAGGCCCGGTCGAAGGCATCGCCGGTCAGCCCGGCGTCCTCCCTGAACATGCCCGCGGCCTGCACGGCGTAATCGTCGAAAGTTTCGTCCGCGCTGCGGTCCATGTAGCCCAGCAGGTTCAGCCGGCTCTCCACGCGCCGAACCTCCTCCCCCGTGTCCCCGGGAGCGAGATCCCGCACGTAGGAGGTATAATCCGGGTCCAGCAGCAGCTTCTGGGTCATGGCCGTGGCCACGCCGCTGACCTGTATGTCCAGGTTGGGATCGACGCCCTGCTCAAGCAGGTGCTGCTGGAAGCGCTTGACCGCCGCCGTCGTGCTCTTGCCGTAGCTGCCGTCCACCCGGCCGGTCAGGAAGCCCAGCTGCTTCAGCTTCTCCTGGATCGCCGTGACCGCCTCGCCCTTGCTGCCGTCGGTCAGCTGCTCCGGCAGCGCCTCCGCATCCTCGGCGAACAGCTTCTGCCGGGTGTCTTCGTCGGCCTTGCCGGTCACCTCCAGCCCGTTCAGCAGCTGGAACAACTTCAGCGCCGCCTGGGAGCGCTCGCCGAATATGCCGTCCGTGATGCCGTACATGTAGCGCAGCTCCGTCAGGCGCTGTTGCAGCGCCTCGGCGTTCTCGACGGTTTCCGTCAGGTTCAGCAGCGCCGCCTCCGTGTCGGCGTCCAACTCGCCGGTGACCTCCAGCCGGAAGTCCCGCTGGAATTCCTCCAGGGCGGCGGCGCTCCTGGGGCCGATGATGCCGTCCGCCTTGCCCGTCAGATAGCCCAGGTCGATCAGCAGCTGCTGACAGACGCGCCGCTGCTCGGCCCGCTCGGCCTCCGCCACGGCCACCTCCGCGGAGGTCAGCGGCTGATCCACCACCACGGGCATGTCCTCCGCCAGCACGGGGGCGGACGCCCAAAGCGCAAGCAGCGCGCACAGCGCGACCAGCGCTATTATATGATAACGCATTGCACAAATTACCTCTCCATAATGGTCCATTTTCATAATATAATAAGAAGCGATTCGATATCAAGCCGATTCGTGTTATTTTATAGGGTACCGGGATCACATGAGCCATATATGCCGCAAATATGCCGCAAAGCCGCTGTTAATTCAACAATAATTTGAATTAATATATTTATTGTAGACAGAGAGGTGTGTTTCTGCTAAAATATCGATTGATGAGGCGCTCTTTCTGCCTCGACATGCATGAAAGGAGTATTACTTTCCATGAAGAAAATCGTATGTATTGCCCTGGCCGTGCTGATGGCGCTTGCCTGCACCGCCATGGCCGAGGGTACGAATCTTTCCATCACCACCGGTCTGCCCACTGACACTGCCCCCACCACGATGGTGGTGCAGCTGGACAACGAGCCCGGTGCGCGTCCCCAGAAGGGCATCGGCTCCGCGGACATCGTGTATGAGATCGAGCTCTACAACGGCGGCTACACCCGCTACACCGCGGTGTTCAACGACAACATCCCCGAGCTGGTGGAGGCCGTTCGCTCCGCGCGCATCATCAACGCGGATGTGTATTCCGAGTACAACGGCGCGTTCGTGCACTTCGGCGGCCAGCGCTATGAGGGCAGCAGCGTGTACGATTATTTCAACACGATGAAGTTCGGCAAGCGCTGGGACGGCATCGGCTATGACAACGGCAGCGACACCAGCGATTTCTATCGCGACCGCAGCCGCAAGGCCCCCAACAACGTGGCGTGCAAGCTGCAGAACCTGCTGAACAAGACCGACTGGACCAACATCACCTGCACTTCCCCGCTGAAGTTCAACGAGTATCCCACCATTCCCGCCAACGGCGAGGACGTGAACAACTTCGTGATCCCCTATCGCGACAGCTATTCTCCCTCCTACGTGTGGGATGCCGCCGCCGGCAAGTATCAGCGCTTCTACAACGGCAATGCCTTCGTGGACGGCGCCACCGGCGAGCAGGTCACCGTGGACAACATCATCGTCCAGAAGGTGGAGTACGCCTGGTATTCCGGTGAATCCGATCGCCCGAAGGTGACCATCACCGGCAAGAACAGCTGCGATTACTTCATGGGCGGCAAGCACTTCACCGGCTACTGGGTGCGCGACAACGTCGGCGTGAACACCGTGTATTATGACGATGCCGGCAACGAGGTGCTGTTCAACCCCGGCACCACCTACATCCAGCTGCTGAAGACCGAGAAGGCCGTGGAAATCCTGGGCTGATTCCCGGAGCTGTATGAAATGAATGAGGACCATCCGATCGGATGGTCCTCATTCATTTTACCCGTCAAGCGGTCCTCAGATCGCCTCGGCGTGGGCCAGCAGATATTCCTCGGCCTCGCCGCACCACAGGTTGTTGTTCCTGCCGCAGATCTCCGCCAGCTTCGCAAACAGCGGGTCGGTCTCCCCCGCCTTGGCGAAATCGTCGATGGCGGTCAGGGGCAGGTTGATGTTGGTGTAGATCAGCTTCTTGCCGCCCGGGATCTTGGGCAGGTTCAGCGTGGTCTCGGCGACGGCGTTCAGGCCGCCCACGTGGGTGATCATGCCGGCGGGATTCATCTTGCCGTCCGCGATCATCTCCAGCGCCTCCATCATGTCGGAGGTGTTGCCGCCGGAGGTGCCCACCAGGTGGTGCGCCGCATAGTGCACGTTGTAGAAGTTGAAATTGGCGCTCAGCGCGGGATTGGTGGGGCCCGCGAAGAAATTCAGGCAGCCGTCGTAGGCCAGTATGGCGTCGCCCTGCTCGATGACGGCGGGCACCGGCGCGAACACCAGCACGTCGTCATAGCCCTTGCCGCCGGAGATCTCCATCAGGGTGTCCACGGCGTTTTCGCGGGTGTTGGCATAGACCAGCTTCACGCCGTTCCTGGCCGCCTCCTCGGCGGTGTAGATGGAGGCCGCGCGATCCAGGCGGGCCTGGTCGATGTCGGTCACCACCAGCAGGCCGGGCTTGCGGTCGCAGTGGATGGCATAGTCGATGGCGCCCAGGCCCATGGGGCCCGCGCCCGCCAGGATGGCCATGTTGCCGCCCTCGCGGATGCCCATATCGTGGTTGTAGTCCTCCTTATGGGTATGATACTGGGCGTGGAAGGTGCCGATGATGCAGCTGAGCGGCTCGGACAGGGAGCCGTAGAAATACTCCTTGGCGCGATACTTCAGCAGGCAATCCTGCTCCATGACCTCGGGCAGCAGCACGGCATACTGGCTGTCGCCGCCGCAGAACTCAAAGGCGTAGCCGGGGGTCATCAGGGTGCCCTTGTAGGAGATGTTGGGCTGGATGGTGAACTTGTCCCCGACAGCGTACTTGTCCTGCCACTTCGCGCCCACCTTTTCGATCACGCCGCAGAACTCGTGGCCCACGATGGCGGGATGCACGTCGATATCGTCCGGCACGCGCTTGTGGTTGGAGCCCTGGATGGCCGCCTTGTAGCTGGACATGCAGATGGAGTCGGAGATGACCTTCACGAGGATCTCGTTCTCCTTGATCTCCGGCAGCTCAAAAGTGTCCAGGCGCAAATCGTTCTGTCCATGCATGCGCACAGCTTTGTTTATCATGTTTTACAACCTCCATTTTATATTCTGTCTTTGTCAATGCCTTCCGCGTCCGGCACCGCCGCCGCTGCTGCGTCCGCCGCCGCCACCGCCGCCGCCGAAGCCGGAGGACCGGCTGGAGCCGCCAAAGGACGAGCGCGAGGAGCTACCGAAGGACGAGCGTGAGGAACCCGTAGAGCGTGAGACGCCCGAGGACGCGCGCGTGGTCGACGAGCCGCCGCCGAACACCGAGCCGCCCGAGCGCGGAGGGGCGCTGCGGCCGATGGATGTGGGCCGTCGGGTCGCCGTGTGATACACGGTTCGCGTCGGCACATAGCCAAAGGCGCTGGGCGGCGGAGGCGGCGGAGGCATGACGCCCACGCGGCGACGCGCACGGCGGCCCTTGCTCACAACGACGATCAGCACGATCAGCAGCACGATGAATAACATAAATCCCATGCCGATCTTTTCGTCCTCGTCAAAGTCCTCGTCATACTCCCGATCGACGTTCGCGCCGTTGCGCCGGGAGCCGTTATAGCCGCCGTAGCCCTGCGCCGCCTCGTTCTGCGCGACGTAATCCCGATACATCGCGATGCCGTCCTCGACGGTGACATCGGCGCTATAGGTGGTGGCGATGCGCTCAAAGACCGCCTCGAAGAACTTCTTCACGCCGGCCTCGTAGTTCTTGGCCGCGAAGTCCGCCTCGAGGTATTCGTCGTAATAGCTCTTGATCGTGCCGCCGGACAGCTTGCTGTCCAGGCCGGAGCCCGTGCGGGCATAGTAATCGTCATCCTCGATGGCCAGCAGCAGCAAAAAGCCGTTGTTCTTCGCCGCGTCGCCGATGCCCCAGCTGTTGAACAGGTCGTAGGCATAGTCGTCGATGGCCTCGCGCCCGGTGGTATCCACCGTGACGACCACGATCTGCGCGCCACAGGCGTCGTAAAGCAGCTTGTTGGAGAAGAATATCTCCCCCTCCAGCGCCTCGGACAGCACATTGGCGTCGTCCAGATAGTAGAAATCCGCGCCCGGGGACACGACCTTGGCCAGCGCCGGGGCGCACAGCAACACCATCAGCGCCAACGTGGCGACGCACAGCCTGAGTGCCTTTTTGAATTTCATGGTCAACCTCCGAAGGTATTCAGGGTGCCCTGTCCCGTGATCGACGCGACCACGCCGCCGGGGAAGCCGCCGATCAGGTCATTGTAGCCCGCCGCCAGCTTGGCATAGTCGTCGTACTTGATCATGTTGACGTTTTCCCAGAAATCGTCATAGGCTTTCTTGAAGTTGGTGAAATCGGAGCCGCTCACCGCGCCGTACATGGCGTCATACAGCTTGTCCACGGCGGTCTTCAGGGCATCGTAGGCGTCGTAGCGGGCGTTGGTGTCCGCTTCGGAGGCCACCTTGTCCGCCAGCTCCGCCACGGTGTCGATCACCGCGGAGGCGTCCATGTGCAGGCCCGCCTCAGAGGCCATCAGCCGGGCGTTCTCCGCCGCGGAATCCAGATAGGCGTCCACGCTGTGGCGCGTGGCGAGGGTGGCGTCCGCGCCGCGGTCGTACACCTTCAGCACCTTGCTCCGCTCCCGGGTCAGGCCCATGCCGCCCAGGCCGAATACGCTGGCCAGCACGCAGACCGCCAGCACGGCGAAGGCTATCTTTCTGTTCTCGGAAAAACGCATCTCGAGCGCTCCTTTCGGAATCGCCCGCCCCGCGTCGCCGCGCGGCGCAGGGCGGGCACATCATCGGATCAATCAGGGACGGACCTCCAGGATCTTCGCCCGCAGCTCGCCCTCGATGGTGGCGAGCTCCGCCTCGGCGGCGCGGCGCTTCTCCTTGCCCTGCTGCTGGATCTCCAGCACCTCGTCCATGGTGTCGATCAGCAGCTTGTTGGTGTGCTTCAGCGTCTCGATGTCCACCATGCCGCGCTCGGCCTCCTTCGCAGTCTCGACGGTGGCCATGTGCAGCTTCTCGGCGTTCTTGGTCAGCAGGTCGTTGGTCAGGTCGGTGACCGCGCGCTGCGCCTTCATGGCGTTCTCGGTGTGGGCCAGGCCCAGCGCAAGCACCATCTGGCTCTTCCACAGCGGGATGGTGTTCACCAGGGAGGTCTGGATCTTCTCGGCCATGATCTGGTTGCTGGACTGGATCAGGCGGATCTGGGGCGCCATCTGGATGGAGATGTTGCGGGTCAGCTCCAGGTCGTACAGCTTCTTCTCGAAGCGGTCGGCCTTGTCGGCCAGGTCCTTGGCGGCCTGGGCATCCTCGGGCAGGCCGGAGGTCGCGGCCTTCTGGCGGGCCTGCTCCACCTCGTTGGCGCGGAAGGACTCGAGGCGCTTCTTGCCGGCCACGATGTACATGCTCAGCTCCTTGAAGTACACCAGGTTCTGATCATACAGCTTGTCCAGCATGGCGATGTCCTTCAGCAGCTGGATCTGATGCTGCTCCAGGCCCTCGACGATCTTGTTGACGTTGACCTCGGTGTGGTCGTACTTCGCCTTCAGCAGCTCCAGGTTGTTGACCTGCTTCTTGAACAGCCCGAACAGGCCGCCCTTCTCCTCCTTGTCGGTGTCGAAGTTCTTCAGCTCCACCACCAGGTTGGAGATCATGTTGCCGACCTCGTCCAGGTCCTTCGTCTGCACGTTCTTCAGCGCGGCGTCGGAGAACTGGGAGATGTTCTGCTGGGCGGCGGCGCCGTAGGAGAACACCAGGTTGCTGTCGCGCACGTCGATCTTCTCGGAGAACTCGTCGATCATCTGCTGCTCTTCATCGGAGAAGTTCTGCATATCCAGCGTGGCCTGCTGCACTTCCTTCTGCACGTTGTCCTCGGCCTTCTCCAGCGCCTCGGTGGCCTGCACGGCCGCCTGGACCGCGCTGTCCAGTTCCTGCTTGTTCTCGTCCTCAAAGGGCTCCAGGGTCAGCTTGATTCCGTCAGACATGGTTGTGTACCTCCTACTGATTTGTCATGTGAGTTCGCTTTGCATGGGGCTGTAAGTCTATAATGAGGAATTAGGAATTAGGAATTAGGAATTGAAACGGCTGGAAAGCCCGGCCATCCTGCATTCCTCATTCCTATTTCCTCATTCCTGATTAGCCTTAACGTCCGCCGAGGGTGAGGCGGATGCCGTCCTTGGTGGTCTTTTCCGTCTCCGCCGGGGCGGCCTGGGGCGCTGCCTGGGCGGCGGCCTTCGCCGTGGCGGTGACGGCGTCGCGGATGCTGTTCATATCGGTCTTGATGAGGTTGTCGCCGGTGAGCATGGTCTGCATGACCTTGATCTCCGCGTCGATGTCCATCTCGTCGTCCTTGTACAGGTTGTCGGCGCACTTCTCGAAGGCGTTCGCCGCCAGGCCCAGGCTCTTTTCGATGGTGGTCATGGCGGAGGTGATGTTCTCGCCCTTGGTGCCGGCGTTCATCAGCACCTGGTACTGCTCCATCAGCTTTTCAGAGGTGGGCAGATAGTAGTTCATGAAGCGGCGCACCAGCGCGACCTTGCGGGGATCGCGGCCCAGCTCCTTGAAGATCTGCTGGCCGGAGGCATACATGCGGTCCAGGTTGCCGGTGATCTCCGGGTCCGGGATGGCCTCGTTGGCCCTGCGCAGGTTCTCCAGGCGCTCGCGGGCGACCTCGATCTCGCGATCCACGGCGGCGTCGCCGGTGGTGATCTTCTCCTCGACCTCGCGGCCCGGGAACAGCTTGCTGCCCAGGAAATAGCCTGCCACGGACAGCGCCGCGACGACGATCAGCCCCGGCAGCTTCATCAACAGCTTCGGGAACAGCAGCCCCGCGATCAGCCACAGCGCCGCGGCGATATAGATCGGTATCGCCGACTTCACGTGTACCTTCTTCATGCTCTCCTGCCTCCAATTCACAAACCTATTATAGGTAAAAACAACCCTATTCGCTCTACCGTTTCCCCTATTGCCTAATGCCTAATGCCTAATCCCTCAGCTCCAATTCCACCGGGCAGTGGTCGCTGCCCATGATCTGGGGATGGATCTTCGCGTCCACCATGCGGTCCTTCAGCTTTTGGGACACGATGAAATAATCGATGCGCCAGCCCGCGTTCCGGGAGCGCGCGCCGCCGATGTAGCTCCACCAGCTGTAGGCCCCGGTGACGTCCGGGTAGAAATAGCGGAAGCTGTCGATGAAGCCCGCGTCCAGCAGCTCGGTCATCTTGCCGCGCTCCTCGTCGGTGAAGCCCGCGTTGCGGTGGTTGGTCTTGGGGTTCTTCAGGTCGATCTCCTGGTGCGCCACGTTCAGATCGCCGGTGAGGATCACGGGCTTGACGGCGTCCAGCTTCACCAGGTACGCCCTGAAATCGTCCTCCCACTGCATGCGGTAGTCCAGCCGCTTCAATTCGTTCTGGCTGTTGGGCGTATAGCAGCAGACCAGGTAGAAATCCTTGAACTCGCAGGTGATCACGCGGCCCTCATGGTCGTGCAGGTCGATCCCGATGCCCGTTGTCACCGACAGCATCGGCACCCGGGAGAACACCGCCGTGCCGGAATAGCCCTTCCTGTCCGCGCAGTACATCACCTGCTCGTAGCCGGGCATGTCCACGTCGCACTGGCCCTTTTGCATCTTGATCTCCTGAAGGCAAATCACGTCGGCGTCCAGGCTGTTCACGCTGTCATAGAAGCCCTTTTGCAGCACCGCCCGCATGCCGTTGACATTCCAGGATATCATTTTCACGAAAATAACACCGCCTCGCGGCCCATTGTGCTATAATATCCGTCGGGAAAAGCACACAGGCCTACAGTATAGGACCATTATATCACACTTTCTTCATTTTGCAAACCTATTTTATTCAAAATTGGGGGAGAATGACGATGACCATTCGTGAAAAGGCCGCGCTGGCGGAGCGGGCCGCCCGGGCGTCCGGCGAAATGCTGGAGCATCACGGCGCGTTCAAGGTGAAGCGCAAGAGCGAAAACGACTTTGTGACGGAGATGGACGTCAAGAGCGAGATGCTGCTGAAGGAGATGCTGCTGGGTGCGTGCCCCGAGGACGAGTTCTACGGCGAGGAGACCGGCGGCGCGACCCGGGCGGTCGGGCGCTGGATCGTGGACCCCATCGACGGCACCTCCAACTTCATGCGGGGCCACAGGCTGTACACCATCTCCATCGCCTACGAGCACGACGGCGTGCTGCAGATCGGCTGCGTCTACTGCCCCGGCACGGACGAGCTGTTCCTGGCGATCCGCGGCGAGGGCGCGACGCTGAACGGCCATCCGATCCACGTGGCCGATACGCCGCTGCGCGACGCCATCGTGGACCTGGGCTTCGGCCACCGCATCCCGGAGAACCGGGAGCGCACCATGAAGGTGTTCCCGGGGCTGCTGAGCGCCATCAGCGACGTGCGCCGCACCGGCTCCGCCGCCTACGACCTGTCCTGCGTGGCCTCCGGGCGCTCCGACGCCTTCGCGGAGCTGGGGCTGAGCCTGTACGACTATGCGGCGGGCTATGTAATCCTCACCGAGGCCGGCGGCACCTTCACCGGCTGGGATGACGGCGAGGACGGCCTGAAAACAGGCAACCTGCTGGCCAGCAACGGCGTGATCCACGAGGCGCTGCGGTCGTTGCTGCTGGGAAGATAAGTGCAAGCCTGGGCGGAATGCCGCGGGACCCGAGTGCTCGGGCCCCGCGGCATTCGCATTATTGCGCTCACCACATCTCCACGATCTCCACGCCCGGGAAGTATTTTCGCAGTATGCCCGCGGCGTTTTCGCCCTGCTCCGCCAGCGCGTAGGCGCCCCACTGGGAGAGGCCCACGCCGTGGCCGAAGCCCCTGCCCTTGAAGATCACCGCATCCCCGTCGACGCTGACCGAGTCGATCAGCGTGCTCTTGAGCTTGTTCGCACCGATCTGTATCCGGAAGGAGGGCGCGGAGACCGGCTCGCCGTTCACCAGCAGCGCCTTCGCCCGGCCCGACGCGCCCTTCTCGCCCAGCGCCACGGTGCTGACCTCGCCCACCTTCACGCCCGCGTCGGCGCAGGCCCGGGCGACCTCGTCCCGGGTGAAGCGGGCGGTCCAGGCCTTCACGTTGTCCGGGGCCTTGTCGGATTCCTCCGAGGCCGTGGGTCTCAGGTAATCCGGGTCGCCGCCCTTGTATTCCAGCGCCACCGAGGGCAGCTCGGTCATGCCGCCTGAATGGGCGTGGAACCAGGCGTTGGGGAATTCGCCGCCGTAGACCATCACCAGGCCGCGGGTGCCGTTGACCGCCTCCTCCACCCGGGCGTTCACGCTGTCCGGCGCGTAGGCCTGGGCCTCGGCCACGTCCGTGGAGATGTCCGCGCCGTCATACTTTGATTTCTTGTCCTGCATGAACTTCAGCACGAAGGTCCGCGCCAGTATGGACTGGGCCCGCAGCGCCTCCATGGGCCAGTCGTTCTTCATCTCCCCCGCCACGACCCCGGCGACGTAGCGCTCGATGTCCATCTCCTCGATCTCCTTCGCGGAGACGTCGTACACCGCCAGCTGGGGCAGGCCGTCCTCCCCCGTCTTCAATCGCTCCGGCAGCTTCGGCACGGCCTCGCCATCCTCCGCCAGACGCCATGTGATCGGCTCCCTGCG
>ONHI01000158.1 GCA_900317565.1 uncultured Eubacteriales bacterium | reverse complement strand
GCCTGCATCTGGCGCCACAGCGCGCTGACGCTGCCGCCGCCGGAGGCGTAGACCTTCTCATTCTGCGCGAAGGAGCCGAAGATGTCCACCAGCTGCTTCAGGGAATAGGTGACGCCCTCCATGACGCTGCGGGTGATGTCGGCCTTCTTGGTGCCCAGGGTCAGGCCGTAGAAGCTGCCGCGGGCGTTGGGGTCCGGATAGGGGCAGCGCTCGCCGGTCAGGTAGGGGGTGAACACCACGCCGTTCGCGCCGGGCACGGACTGCTCCGCGATCTCGCCCATCACGTCGAACACGTTCCTGCCGGTCTCCTTGGCCTTGATGGACTCCTCGCCGCACAGCTCGTCCTTGTACCAGCGGTACGCGCCGCCGGCGGTCAGCGTGCAGCCGAAGGCCAGCCACAGCCCGGGCTCGTTGCCGCAGAACATCTGCAGATCGCCGTTGGGGTTGGGCTCATAGTGGTCCAGCGCCATGGACACATTGCCGGAGGTGCCGATCACCACGCCCAGTATGCCCTGCTTCACCAGGCCTGCGCCGGTGGTCTGTATGACCGCGTCGCCGCCGCCGTAGTAGCAGCTCAGGCCCTCGGGCAGGCCGGTCTCGGCCGCGCATTCGGCGGTCACGGTGCCCGCCAGCTCGGTGGATTCGTGGGCCACCGGGAAGATGGACTTGTCCAGGCCCGCGATGGCGATCAGCTCGTCGGACCAGCGGCGGTTCTTCGTGTCGAAGAAGCCCGTGCCGGAGGCCTCGGAGACGTCCATGGCCAGCTTGCCGGTCATCTTGAAGCGGATGTAGTCCTTCGGGCACACGAACAGCTTCATGCGCTTGAAGTTCTCCGGCTCCTCATCCCGCAGCCACAGGATCTTGCCGCCGGTATAGCCGGTCAGCATGCGGTTGTTGGTGTAGGTGAGCAGCTTCTCCAGGCCGCCCGCCTTCTCGGTGATCCAATCGCACTGGGCCTGGGTGCGCTGGTCGCACCACAGTATGGAGGGGCGAATGACCTCGTTGGCCTCGTCCAGCGCCACCAGTCCGTGCATCTGGCCGGAATAGCTGATGCCCGCGATGTCGGCGGGATCGACCTTGGATTTTTCCAGGATCACCTTCAGGCCGCGCACCACCGCGTCCCACCAGTCCTTGGGGTCCTGCTCCGCCCAGCCGGGCTTCGGGGTGTGCAGCGGGTACTCCTGGGTGGAGGAGGCGACGACGGTGCCCTCGCTGTCGGCGATGATGCACTTTGCGCCGGACGTGCCCACGTCCAGTCCGATCAGGTACTTCTTGCTCATGGGGATCGACTTCCTTTCGCATGTATTGTTGTCTTATTTCTTGCCCTTATTGCGCATCTTTTCCATGACCTTCTCGGAGATCTGTGTGATCTTCTTGAAATCCAGCCGGTTTTCCTCGCCCTTGATCAGGCGCTGGATGTTGCTGCGGTGCTGGAACAGCGCCAGCGCCGACGCCATGCAGGCGAACAGCACGAACAGCGCGTAATGCTCCCGGCCCTTGCAGAGTATGATCGTGAACACCGGGAAGGCCACCGTGGTGACCAGCGACGCCACGGACATATACCGGGTGACGGCCACCACTATGATCTCTGTGAACAGCTCGGCCAGCGCCAGCCAGGGGTTGATGGCGATGATCAGCGCCAGCGACGTGGCGATGCCCTTGCCGCCCTTGAAGCCGAAGAACACCGGGAAATCGTGGCCAAGTATGGCGCAGAAGCCGCCGATCAGCATGCCGAGATCGCCGCCCAGCGCCTTGCCCACCATGCAGGCGACAAAGCCCTTCAGACAGTCGCACACCAGCGTCAGCACGCTGGGCAGCCAGCCCAGGGTGCGCAGCACGTTCGTCGTGCCGGAATTGCCGCTGCCGTGCTTGCGGATGTCCCGGATGCCGTAGATCTTCGAGATCAGCACCCCGGAGGATATGTTGCCCAGCAGATAGCCGATGATGGCGGAGAGGATACACTTGAGTACCATGGATATCACCTCCACACTCCAAACTCAATTATTCTTCCTTTTTCTTCTTCTCCCTCAGTATGAACCTCAGCGGCGTGCCCTCGAAGCCGAAGGCCCGGCGGAACTGCTTTTCCAGATAGCGCTCGTAGGAGAAGTGCATCAGGTTCTGGTCGTTGACGAACATCACGAAGGTGGGGGGCTGCACCGCCTGCTGGGTGGCGTAGTAGATCTTCAGCCGCCGCCCGGAGGTGGCCGGGGGCTGGAGCGCCGCCTGGGCGTCGGTCAGTATGTCGTTCAGCAGGCCGGTGGTGACGCGGCGCGTGGCCTCGGCGTGGGCGGCGCGCACGGCGTCCAGCACCTTGTTCACCCGCTGGCCCGTCAGCGCCGATATGAACAGCACCGGGGCGTAGGCCATGAACTTCAGATTCTCCCGGACCTCCTTGACGAACTTGTCCATCGTCTTGGTGTCCTTCTCCACGGCGTCCCACTTGTTGATGACGATGATGGCGGCCTTGCCCTGCTCGTCCACATAGCCGGCGATCTTGCTGTCCTGCTCGGTGACGCCCTGGGTGGCGTCGATCAACAGCAGCGCCACGTCGCAGCGGTCGATGGCGGCCAGCGCCCGCACGATGGAGAAGCGCTCCAGGGACTGATACTCTATGGCGCGCTTGCGGCGGATGCCGGCAGTGTCGATGATCACGAAGTCCTGATCGTTGTCGGTGAAGCGGGTGTCGATGGCGTCCCGGGTGGTGCCCGCGATGTCGGAGACCATCACCCGGTCCTCGCCCAGTATGCGGTTCACCAGGCTGGACTTGCCCACGTTGGGCTTGCCCACCACGGCGATCTGTATCGCGCCGTCGTCCTCCTCCTCGGCGTCCGGGTCCGGGAACTGCTTGCACAGCTCCTCCAGCAGGTCGCCAAAGTTCAACAGGTTCACGCTGCTCACGCCGATGGGATCGCCGATGCCCAGGTTGTAGAACTCATAGATGTTGTCCATGGCCTTGACGTTGTCGATCTTGTTGACCACCAGCATCACCGGCTTGCCGCTCTTGCGCAGCATGTCCGCCACGTCCTCGTCGTCCGCGGTCAGGCCGGATTTGCCGTCCACGAAAAAGAGTATGACGTCGCAGGTCTCTATGGCGATCTCCGCCTGGCGGCGCATCTGGGACAGCAGCGGGTCGTCGCTGTTGGGGTCGATGCCGCCGGTGTCGATCAGCGTGAATTTATAGTTCTGCCATTCGCAGTCCGCGTACACGCGGTCGCGGGTGACGCCGGGGGTGTCCTCCACGATGGCGATGCGCTTGCCCACCATCTGGTTGAAGAAGGTGGACTTGCCGACGTTCGGCCTGCCGACGATGGCAACGAGGGGCTTAGGCATATCATAATCCTCCAATATCAAACGGATATAAACAACGGGGTTTTATGAGGAATGAGGAATGAGGAATCTCATTCCACATTCCTCATTGTCCCGTTTAATTCCAGTATCGCATTCAGCAGATCCTCTCCCCGCCGACCCACGGGCACGACGGGCTTGCCGAGGCGATCGCGGACCTGATCCAGCGTCATGTCGTCCAGGAACAGGCAGCCGTCCCGGAGCATGACCTCGGTGATCATGACGGCGTCGCAATCCACGCCCGCCATCTGGCCCGCCAGGTCGCCGCCGGTGATCAGCCCCGAGACCGTCACGGTGGGGCCGAAATAGGTGTTCTCCAGCGGATACACGGTGATATTCGCGCCGGCGACGGGATAATCCTGCAACATGCCGCGGATAAAATCCCCGGCGGACTTGCCGCAGGCGATGGCCAGCTTCGGGCCGGTGGGCGCGTATTTGCGCATGGCCTCCGGCAGCTCCTCCCAGGCCTCGCGGAACTCGGTGTCCAGCAGCCGCAGCAGGCCCACGCCGTCGTCGATCTGTTCGTAGTCCTCATAGGCCTCGTCCGGGGGGATGGGCCATCCGGCCTGGAGATAGAACTCGTCCGACGGGAACACGAAGCGGGTGCCGCGCGCGGCGAGCAGCCTGTCGCGCCACGCCTCGGACAGCTCGATCACCGCCCGGGCCTCGTCGGGCTCGTACACCCGCAGCGCGCTCAGGCCTTCCCGGTGCCCGGTGAGCCCCACCGGCACCAGCGCCAGCGAGCGCGCGCCGGGGATGGCGGAGAGCTCCCGTATGGTGCGCTCCAGCGCCGCCCCGTCGTTCAGCCCGGGGCACAGCACGCACTGGCAGTGAAATTCGATGCCGCCCTCGGACAGCCTTTGCAGCTGGCCCATCAGCCGCCGCGCCCGGGGCGTGCCCAGCACGTGGGTGCGCAGGTCCGGGTCGGTGCAGTGCACCGATATGTACAGCGGCGAGCAGTGCCGCGCGATGATGCGCTCCAGCTCCCGGTCGGAGACGTTGGTCAGCGTCACATAGTTGCCCATCATCAGGCTCATGCGCCAGTCGTCGTCCTTGACCCGCATGGATTCCCGGGCGCCGCCGGGCAGCTGGTCCACGAAGCAGAACAGGCACTTGTTGCAGCACAGCCGGGTGCCCGACATCATGGGCGTCTCGAAGTTCAGCCCCAGCGGGGCGTATTCGTCCTTGCGGATGGCGAAATCGATGGCCGCGCCGTCGCGCAGCACCTGCACGGTCAGCCTCTTCTGTGCCGAGAGCGCCTGGTAGTCGATAAAATCGATCACGGGCGCGCCGCCGATGCGCGCCAGCCGGTCGCCCGCGCGTATGCCCGCGCGGCTCGCCGGGCTGCCCGGATCGACCGAGATAATCAGGTGGGACATGCCATCCTCCGCAATGCAAAACTTTTCCACATATATTATGCCTCATTTTCATGGTTTCGTCAACCTTGAAAGGGTAAAACCCCGAGAATGATGGTCGTTCATGAATTTTTGCGCAATTTGCATAAAATGATAATATTTTACTGAAACATGCTTGCGCAGCATATAAGACCGATGTATAATAAAGCGCTATCTAGGGATATTATGGCATACTTGGAATAATTTTATCGGGAGGATGAGAGACCATGCAGAAGTATGTTTACCTTTTCAGCGAAGGTAACGCTACCATGCGCAACCTGCTGGGTGGCAAAGGCGCCAACCTGGCGGAGATGACCGGACTGGGCATGCCAGTGCCTCAGGGCTTCACCATCACCACCGAGGCCTGCACCCGCTATTACGAGGACGGCCGCTCCATCGGCGCGGACATCCAGGAGCAGATCGACGCGGCGCTGGCCAAGATCGAGGAGATCAACGAGAAGAAGTTCGGCGACACCAAGAACCCGCTGCTGGTCTCCGTGCGCTCCGGCGCCCGGGCCTCCATGCCCGGCATGATGGACACCATCCTGAACCTGGGCATCAACGACGAGGTCGCCGCGGGCCTGATCGCGGGCAACCCCGATCCCAAGTTCGAGCGCTTCGTCTACGATTCCTATCGCCGCTTCATCCAGATGTTCTCCGACGTCGTGATGGAGATCCCGAAGAAGACCTTCGAGGTCATCATCGATGAGCTCAAGGAGAAGAAGGGCGTCACCAACGACATCGACCTGGACGTGGACGACATGAAGGAGCTGGTCGTTCGCTTCAAGGCCTACTATAAGGAGCAGAAGGGCGAGGACTTCCCCTCCGATCCCAAGGCCCAGATGATGGAGGCCGTCAAGGCCGTGTTCCGCAGCTGGGACAACCCCCGCGCGAACGTCTATCGCCGCATGAACGACATCCCCTATTCCTGGGGCACCGCCGTCAACGTCATGCCCATGGTGTTCGGCAACCTGAACAACCGCTCCGGCACCGGCGTG